>JBNMND010000206.1:0-10084 GCA_051274975.1 Planctomycetota bacterium
CGCCGAGGTCGAAGCCGTGCGCCTCGGGATCAGCGACATCGATCCGCAACTCGAGATTTTCGGACCCGACGGGAAACTGCTGCAGCGCCGCGACGACTCGTCGCTCGGCAAGGCAGACCCGCTCGCACGCTTTACTGCCAAGCAAACCGGCACGCACTGGCTTGCTCTGCGCGACGTCGCCTACCGCGGCTCCTCGCTTGGCGCCTACCGATTGCATGTCGGCACGTTCCCTCGCCCAATTGGCTTGCTGCCAGCCGGTGGCCGACCAGGCGAGACCATCTCCGTGCAATTGCTAGGTGATGGCGAACCCGCACAAACCACCATCACGCTACCAACGGAGCACGGACTACACTGGGTCTTCCCAGTCGTCAACGGCAGTGCGTGCCCAACGCCCGTGGTCGTGGCGGTCGATGAGCGATCGAATTTCATCGAAGGTGCGACGCCCAAGGAACCGCCGGCCCCACCGTGCGCGTTCCATGGTGTGATCAAAACCGCAGGCGCGGAAGATCGCTATGCGTTCCATGCAACTAAGGGACGACGCGTGCCGGTTCGCGCGCTGGCCCGCGCCCTACGTTCACGACTCGACCCGGTGCTGATCATCCGCGACGCAAAGGGCAAAGCACTGACAAGCAACGATGATGGCATCGGCCTCGACGGCCGCGTGAACTTCACCCCACCTGCGACCGGCACGTTCTTCGCTTGCGTCCGGGATCATCTGCGGCAGGGCAGCGACGCGCACTTCTATCGCATCGAAATTGGCAACAGCGGCTCCTTCTCAGGCGCCGCAGAAGCCGTGCCAGGACGTCGCTCAGAATACTTCGGCATTGCCGTTCCTCAGGGCCGCCGCAACGCCACGATGATTCGCATCAACGGCGCCGACGCGCGCAAGAATCCGACGCTGCGCTACGAGAACCTGCCAACAGGCGTGCAAGCGAACGCGATCGACGTCAACCCGACGATGTTCGTTCCAGTGGTGTTCTCGGCAACTGCCAACGCCGGGATGCAACGCAGTCTTGGCACGCCGGCACTGCACTATAAGAAGGACAACAAGCCGCAGGCGATCCGCCACATGCACCGCTTCCCGGTATTGCGAGTGCGCAACAACGAGATCTACGAGTCGCGAGTTGCGCGCGCGCTGCCGATCGTGGTCACCAAGCCGGTGCCATTTGATGTCGAAACCAAGCAACCGCGCGTTCCGATCGTTCGAAGTGGTTCAATGGCGCTGCCCGTCACGGTGACTCGCGAGAAGGGCTTCACTGGCACGGTTCGCGTGCGCGTGTTGGCGCTGCCGGCTGGCGTGTCGGCGAGCACTCTGACGCTGACGGGCAAGAAGACGACCGGCAACATGTCGTTCAATGCCAACTCGCGCGCCGCCGTCGGCGACTGGCCGATTGTATTGGTTGCCAGTACCGTTCTCGACGGCGTCACCTGCACAATCAGCACCGAGGTCTTTACGCTTCCAGTGCACGAGCCATGGGTCACGGCGACCGTGCCAAGGGCGCGAATCGAACAAGGCCAAAAGGGCACGCTCGAGGTGGTGCTCGATCACAAGCGCAAGTTTGACGGCAAGGTCACCGCGGTGCTCGGTCGCATCCCGAAGGGCGTGACCTACAAGATTCCAGCTATCCAACCAGGCATGAACAAGCTGCCGGTCGCAATCGATGTCGCGAGCACCGCTCCCCCCGGACGTCATCGTTCGATCTACATCCAGCTGAAGATCACGACCAAGGAAGGCGTCATCACCCACAACGTTGGCAGCGGCGAAATCCGTGTCGATCGACCACTGAAGGTCGTCAAACCTGCAACCAAGGAGCCCGCCATCACCAAGTCCGCGGGAGGCCCACGATGATTCTACGCATGCTGCCATTGCTGCTGTTTGCGGCGGGCGTCTCCGCGCAAGACACTGTTGCTCCGAAGCAACCGGTCCAGAAGACGGTTGCACAAAGTCCGCCCACGCAGAACGCTGCCGCGCAGGTCAAGCTGACCGTCTACCCAACCCGCGTCACCCTCGACAGCGGCTTGGATACCCATCGCCTAGTTGCCCAGTCGACAACCGCACAAGGGTTGACGACGGATGTCAGTGATGCACTCGACGTGCAGTTCGAACCGACCGGAATCGCCACCTTCCGCGACGGTCGATTGGTGCCGCTGCACAACGGTGCGACCACGGCCACGGTGCGGCACGACCACATGTCGGCCACGGTCAAGGTCACCGTGCAGAACGCGAAGATCGAACCGCAAGTCAGTTACCGCATGGATGTCATACCCATCCTGACGCGAGCCGGCTGCAACAGCGGCGCGTGCCACGGCGCGGCATCGGGCAAGAACGGTTTCGGACTGACACTGTTCGGCTTCGACCCCAAACGCGACCTGCGCGCACTCAGCCGCGACTTCCGCAGTCGACGCATCGACTGCGCCGACCCGGACTCCAGCCTGATCTTGACCAAGCCGTCTGGCAAGGTCAAACACAAGGGCGGCAAGCGGTTCGAGCCCGATAGCGAGATGTGGCACATGATCCGTTCTTGGATTGGTGACGGCGCCACCGACGACGGCGCCAATGCAAAGGCCCCCATCCCCGAATTGGTGCGCTTGTCGGTCGAACCGCGCGAACTCGTCTTGGCCGGCCCCGAGCAACGCGCGGCGATCGTCGTTACCGCGGAGTACAGCGACGGATCCCTGCGCGACGTCACCGACCTCGCGTTGATGTCTTCGAGCAACACAGCCTCCGCAACCGTTGAGAACGGCGCGATCAAGTCGGCCTCGCGCGGCGAAGCCTTCGTGCTGGCTCGCTTTGGCTTCCTGGCCCAGGTCGCCAGCGTGATCGTGCTGCCGAACGCCGATCCGTGGCAACCGCCGGCCATGCAGGCGAACAACGAGATCGACACGCTGATCCAGCAGAAGCTGACCAAGCTCCGCCTGGCACCAGCGCCGCAGTGCGACGACCAGACGTTCTTGCGCCGGGTCTTTGTCGACGTGATTGGTCAGTTGCCGACTCCGGAAGACGTGCGCACTTTCCTGGTGGACACGTCTGCCGACAAGCGCGCAACCATTGTCGACGAGTTACTCAAGCGACCGGAGTTCCCCGATGTCTGGGCGATGGCCTGGGCCGAGGTGCTGCGCATCGAAAGCGATCAACTCGAGGTCAAGGGCGTGCACGTCTTCACCAGATGGCTACGCGAATCGCTGCGCGATGGCGTGCCGATGGACGAGATCGTGCGCCGCATGCTGACCGCAACCGGCAGCGCCTACTCGGTACCCGAAGCGAATTACTGGGTCACGGCCACCAGCCCGAAAGTGCTCGCCGAAAACGCCGTCCAGACGTTCTTAGGCATTCGGCTGCAATGCGCGCAATGTCACAACCATCCATTCGAACGCTGGCGGATGGACGACTACTACGGCTTCGCGTCGTTCTTTGGCCGCGTCGCACGCAAACGCGGTGATGATCCGCGCGATACAGTCATCTTCAATCGCGGCAGCGGCGAGGTCACCAACGAACGCACCCGAAAGCCGGCCAAGCCGCAGTTCCTCGGTGGCGCGGTGCCGACCATCAAACCCGGCGTCGATCGCCGCGCGGTGATGGCCGAGTGGCTGACGTCGCGCAAGAATCCGTGGTTCGCCAAAAACATCGCCAACCGCGTCTGGGAACGGTTCTTTGGCCGCGGCCTCGTACAGCCCGTCGACGACGTACGCGTCAGCAATCCCCCGTCGCATCCCGATCTGCATCGACGACTCGGCGAGCGATTGGCGGCGGCAGACTTCGACATCCGCGAACTGATTCGCGAGATCTGCGCATCCGCGACCTACCAGTCGACGCAACACGAAGATGCGCCACCGGCATCGACCTATGCCGGTATGCCACCGCGGCGGATGTCGGCTGAGCAAATGCTGGACGCGATCGGATCGATCACCGAAGTGCGCACCAAGTTCCGCGGCATTCCACTCGGCCAGAGCGCCGTGCAGATCGTCGACGCCAGCGGCGGTAGCCGTTTCCTAGATCTCTTTGGCCGCCCCGATCGCGACTCCGTGTGCACGTGTGACCGACGAGCAGAACCGACCCTCAATCAGGTTCTGCACTTGATCAATGGCGAGACCATCGAGCGGAAGTTGCGTTCGTCGACGAGCCGCATCGCCCGACTACTCGCCGCGAAGACCGCCCCCGAGGTGATCCTCAACGAACTGTTCCTGGCGACCTACGCGCGCATGCCGCGCCAGCACGAACAGGAGCGCATCCTACTAAGCATTCGACAAGCTGGCAGCAAGCCACGCGACGCATGGGATGACGTGCTGTGGTCGATGTTCAACAGCAAGGAATTCCTCTTCCAGCACTAGCCCGACTGCTCAACACCGATGAACTGCAACACTGGATGGAAGCCCAAGCTGGGCACTGCGCTGCTAGCTCTCTGCATGACGCAGGCGGCCACCGCTCAAGACGCGAAACCGCAAACGGCCAAGTTAGAGGTCCTACTCGGCCAACTTGCCAAGACAGACCCGGCAGCGTGGGCCGCACGCAAGCAGTCGATGACCGCCTGGGCTAAGCAGGCCCGAACCGAGGCAGTGAAATTGCGCAGCCAAGGCATAGCCAAGCAAGCAGCAGCCAAGAAGGAGACCGCAACGGCGGCGGCGCTCGACGCCGAAATCAAGAAGCTCACCGAGGTGCGCGCCACTCTCGTGAAGCTGACGTTTCGCGATCCCGCCGCGACCGGCAAAACAAAGGATTCCGCGCAGGGCAAACTCGAACAGGCACTCGCCGGGCTTCGCAAGCTGCCGGTTGCCGCGTGGGATGCGCGAACGGCCGCAATGCGTGGCAAGGCTTCTGCGCACCAGAAAGCCGCGGCGGGTCTCAGCAATGCTGCCAAGGCACTAGATACCCAGGCGGCCAAAAAGGACTCCGCTGCCAAGGCCATCGACGGCGAGCTGGCAAAACTAGGAGAGTTGCAGAAGCTCGTCGACAAACTCGAGATCGGCGTATTGACGATGACCGCGTCGAGCAAGACGAAGCCAGCGGCCAAGAAGCCAGCCGCCGCCAAACCCGCCGCGAAGCCCGCAGCCAAACCCGCGGCCAAACCCGCCATGGCAGCCGTGAAGAACGCCGCGGCGCCCAAGAAGCCAAAGATTGCCAAACCTGCAACCAGTTCCAACAACAAGCCCAAGGCACAACCCGAAGGCCCCGTCGTTATCACTGTCGAGCCTGACAAGTCGTTGCTGACCTACGAGGATCACGTCTACGAGATCTTTGATGCGCACTGCATCACTTGCCACGAACCGAGTGACCCGTCGGGTGGCCTCGACCTGAGCACCCACGTGTCCGCGATCCAAGGCGGCGGCTCCGGCCGCACGATCAAGCGTGGCGACGCCGACGGTAGCCGGCTCTACATGTTGGTCTCGCACCAAGAGAAGCCGACCATGCCGCCGAAGTCCGATCGCCTCGATAAGAAGCTGATCGAGACCATCCGGACATGGATCCAGCAGGGCGCCCCGAAGGATCTTGCCGAAGCGAAGACGCTCGCCATCGCGCGGGCCGGTGCGCGCAAGAAGGCCGCCATCGAAGCACTGAAGAAGGTCGCCGAACCCAAGAGCTCGGTGGTCATGCCCGGCGAACTACCGCTCGTAAAGAAGATATACCCAGAGAACCCCGGCTCGATGCGCGCGCTCGCGGCCAGCCCAGGCGCACCATTGCTCGCCGTTCCTGGCTTCCACCAGATCCTGCTCTTGCACCAAGACACGCTGCGCGAACTCGGCGTGCTCGACTTCCCATTCGGACAGGTCGAGAGCTTGTCATTCTCTCAAGACGGCTCGACGCTGATTGCCGCTGGCGGCATCGCCGGCAGAACAGGCGGCGCCGTGCTCTTTGATGTGCGGACCGGCCGCGAACTCGGCCGCTTCAGCAAGCGCCGCGACGTACTACTGTCCGCCGCCGTCTCACCAGATGGCACGCTGGTCGCCACCGGCGATACGCGCCGCAACGTCGAGGTCTTGCGCGCCGAGGATGGCCAGTCGCTGTGGAAAGAGCGACATGAAGAATGGGTTACTACGGTGACCTTCTCACCCGATGGCAAGCTGTTGGCTAGCGCCGATCGCGCCGGCTTCGTCGCCGTTCGCGAAGCGGAGAACGGCCGCGAGGTCCACGAGATGAAGGTCGCCAACGGCTTACTCGCCGACCTCGCTTTCTCACCAAACTCGGGCTACCTAGCAACGGCCGGCGCAGACCGAACGGTGGCCATGTTCCGAATGCGCGATGGTCAGCAGATGTTCCGCCAGACTAGGCACAGCGACCAGGTGCTGTGCATCGCCTGGCGTTCGGCCACCCACCTGATCAGCAGTGGCGCGGATGGCCGACTGCTGCACTGGAAGACCAACGGCAACCGAGAGACCGAACTGCCGCGCGTGCGCGACTGGGTCTACGACGTCGCCACGAGCACCGATGGCTCACGCGTCTTCACGGCGGATTGGCTGGGTCGCCTGATCGCGATCGATGTGAAGACGCGCAAGGTGCTCGCCACGGTGACGCCGCTGGCCATCCGCCAATAGGCGGACCGCGGCGCCTGCGCTAATTGATACCGACCGTCAAATTCAGGCCGTTCGAAATCGCCATGCCGAACGCGTTGATGCCGGGTGTCAGCGTCGCCGACTGGCAGTATACCTCGAAGCCAGCCAACACCGAGTTGTTGGGCAACGGCCACGGTACGGTTCCCGAGTTACCAACCTGCCCCCACAAGATCGACACGTCGATCGTTTGGTAGAGCTCGCAACCAGGCAAGCCAAGGAAGGTCAGACTCACTGCCGGGAGCTGCGTCGTCGACAAGATATCCAGTCCGAACAACGTGCCCGCCGGAATCTCGGTCGTAACCAGGTCAAACGTCGTGCCGATCACCGGCCGCGCCGACACGCCCAGAGCCAACTCAGGTTGCGCCGTCGTGCACACTCCGAGCCCCGAACCTGCAGCGGCAACCAGGCTGATGCTGCCGGGATCGTTGCTCGTCGTCCGCGAGAAGCCAGTCAGGTAGTCGCCGGCAACCGACATGTTTTGGTAGATGTAGTGCACATCTCCGTTGGCCCAAAACTGCACCTGGAACGTCGACGAACCGCTGTTGAAGAAGTTCGGCACCGCGACCCACGTGATTACCGAGCGTTGCGCCGTGTTATCGAACCAAACGGATCCACCCGCGCCCGGGTTGAGGTCGTGCCAAAGCGGCGCCCACATCGTATGCGCCAAGAAATCAGCCGGCGTTGGCACCAGGTTGCTTGATCCAGAGAAGAAGCCGTTGGTGATCCAACCGTTGCTACAGATGCGCAGCGACGACGTCGAACCGCCAGGGTAAGGCATCGTGAATCCCAGGTTGCGGACGACTTCAGTGTTGTCGGCCATGCCGAGGTTCTGCCCAGTGGCCGGGATCCAAGTGCCCTGACCAGCCAGGAACACGTAGTCGGCGCCATTGTATTCGAACGTGACGCTGCTGTTGGCCAAACCGAACGTCGGGTACTCGTAGATCGCATCCGCGCATGTCGAGCCATCGCAACCGAAGCCGACCGACTCGACCTCACCAAAGACACCGCTCGGTGCGAGTTGGCCGGGGCCGCCAACGCATACCAGACCATAGTCCGCATCAACTGCCTGCGTCTCAACGTGGTTGTCCTCGACGATCGAGGTCGCCATCACTTGCACGTACCAGTTGCCCGCCGCCGGGTTGAGAATGAACACATTCTCGAGCGAGTTGATCGTGTCTTCGGCGCCGCCAGCTGGCGACCACAGTCCATCTTCAAGACCGACGTTGCCCCAGTATTCGATGCCGCTCGGAGACAGCACGCGCAGCGACAGGTTATTGATCAGGTCAGCAGCCGCCGACGGGTTCGCAGCCGGCTCGTTCCAGTTGAGGCTGATCTTCAGCTCTGGCTCGTTTGCGGCGATGGTGATCTGGTAGCTATCGACGCCACCTTGAGTCAACACACTCGTCTCATCGACGATGAAGGTCTTGCCGCGGTTGTCCCACAGGTTTTCCAAGTTGGGGAAGCCCCATCCTTGATGCTCGCGGCGCAAGTCGGTGCTCGTCGGATTGAACGCATACTGGCGCGCAGCGGTAACCATCAACGACTTCAACGTCGTGAAGTGCGGACGATTCTCGTGCGGCGTGCCGCCAGGCGTGCGCAGCGCGTTGCCGAATTGACCGACACCTGGCGTGCCGGAGTCATCGGTGAACATCTGGATCGCGAGTACGTTGTGGCCGCCAGCGATTGGCGCGGCACCCGAAGTGCCATTGAAGCCAGCCATCCAATTGTTGCCCGAGTAGCCTGCAGCGCCAGTCCGGTCCGACGTGCCGATCATGTCGTAGTAAGCGCACAGCGTCGGCTTGATGCGACCATCCGAAGCCGGGCCAATGCTCGCGCCGCCATTCCATACATCGTTGGCGACGATCGCGTCGTCGCCGTGGATGATCCCGCCGATGGAGAACACGTTCTTGGCCCACGCGTAGCCGTCTGACTGCTGCGTGCCGTCGTTCGCTTGGCTCTGGGTCCACGCAATGTCGTGATCGAAGACCGCTTCGTCGCCCTCAGCCGATGAGGAGTTGTAGTTGAGGGTCAGACCCCACCCCCAAGATGCCGACGTATGGCTGACATCGTGAACGTTGACTAGGTCATCGAAGACCTCCCAACGCGACCCCATCTGCGTTTGGACCTCAGTGTAGAACTTGCCCGAATCCGGCGCCATGCCGCGCACAGCAGGGTTGCTGGTGCCGTTGCCCCACATGATGCCGCCGGTCGCATGACCGTGATCCGATGCGTTGCCAGCACTCAACACGTTGGTCGCGCCGCCAGTGAAGTCCTGATGCCCCATCTCAACGCCTTCGTGAATGTGCGAATTGATCCCGGCGCCGGTGTAGCCCGCCTGGGCTTCGATGTAGTTGCCGCCACCCTGAATGCGGGCGTTGTCCATGTAGAACTGCAGCTCACCTGGACGATCAATCCACAAGACTTCGTTGAAGCCGGCAACTAGCAGCAGTTGCGGCCCAGTCAACGTTGCGTCGATGACGCTGCTACCGAAGTTCTCGTCCTCGACGTTGCCACCTGCCGCAGCGATCTTCATGAACAGCGTCGGCTTGTCGCTGTTCCTATCGGCAACGACGATCCTGTAGCGCACCGGCTTGTTGCTGGTGTAGACCTTGGCCTCAAGCAGCGCTGGATCGAGACGGTATGGCACTTCGTAGCTACCAACCCACCGCACCGTATTGATGCTCAACGCGTTGGCCGCAGGGCCAGCCGGCATGCGCACAACGTAGGCATTGTCCGGCAGGTAACCAATCACTTGGCCGCCGAGTTCGCTCAGAGCGTTGCGATCAGACTGCGTCGGCGTCGCGTGGAATTGCACGATCCAAAGCCCTTGCTCATTCGTGCCGCGCAACAGCGTGGACACATTTGGCTCTGCGACCAACGGGTCGAAGGAGGCAAATCGCAACCGGATATCCGTTGCTTGACGCTGCTGCGGAACGGCTACTTGAGCGACGGAGGGAGCAACGAGAAGGCCGGCGAGTAGCGACGGCCATGGGAGGTTCTTGAGCATTGCGCAACCGGGAGACGGATCATTCGACACGAGGGGCAGGTCGCACAGTCTAGCGGCGGATTTCCGGCGCCAGCGTATCGACCGTGCAATGTGGCTCATGCGCTGGGCCGAGCAACGACCGGAGTCGCCGCTGGCACGGAGCGCTAAGTGACGGGAGCAACGGCAACTGCGGCTCTCAAGACGAGAGCCGCAGGCGTGCTCGGGCAAGTTTGCCGCCGCCGGGCGACAACTTGCGATCTAGTTGAAGCCGACGGTCAGCTTCAACCCGTTCGAGATCGCCATGCCGAACGCATTGATTCCGGGCGCCAACGTGGCGGACTGACAGTACGCCTCGAAGCTAGCAAGCGCCGGATTGTTGGGCATCGGCCACGTGACAGTTCCGATCGCACCGACCTGGCCCCACAGCACCGAGACGTCGAGCGTTTGGTGCAGTTGGCAGCCCGGCATACCGAGCGCGGTGAGGTCAACCGACGGGTTGAGCGGGTTGGTCGACAAGATCATCATGCCGAACAACGAGCTGACCGGAATCTC
>JBNMND010000207.1:0-10007 GCA_051274975.1 Planctomycetota bacterium
CAGTTGCAACCAGGCACGACGACCGCGCGACAAGTTGTCGAATTACTCGGTGGCCCCAACCAGGTTGTGCAGCTTGGTCGCCGCACCGCCTACCTGTACGAGGCGACTTCTGCGAAGAGTGCCGTGGTCTTTACGGTGGTCTTCAACGTTGGGAACAGCGACACACGTCAAGATCGTCTGTGGGTGTTCTTCGACGAAGCCGACAAGCTAAGCCACTACGGAGCGACTTACGGAACGCATCGCACTCAGTACGCGATGCCGTGGGAGAACGTGCATGAGGCTTCTGACAATGAGGCTCGCGACGCGGGGCGTGAAGGAGTTGGGCAGTGAGGTGGTGGGCGTGTTGCCTGCCGATGTTGTTCGCTGGTTGTCTTGTTTCGGGTTCCTACAATCGGGATACGATCAACGAGCCAGTTGATCGCGAATCGCTGAGCGCGCTGCAGCCAGGCGTCGACGACCTTGCGAGTTGCTTGGCAGTGCTCGGCGCCCCCGTCGATGTGCGGGAGTACCAAGTCGATGTCGATCGAGGTTCAGGCCTGGCTCTGATCTGGTATTGGAGCGATCGGGCTGGCTGGAGTGCCAAGGCCTCGCCCTTCGTTCGCATTCGGTCGCTCAGCTTCGAGTTTGACTACACCGGCACCGACTTACCCGGCTGCGTCTTGTGGTTTGACCGCAATCTCAAGCTCGAGGCCTACCGTGAAGGCATGGTGGGCCAGTTGGTGGCAGCCCGTCGGCGACCCAGCGCTACCGACCAGTAGCGGCTCAGCCCGGCCCTTCATGCTAGGAAGTTGGCGCAAGTGCATTACGTTCGGGTTCTCTCGAACTAGATGAACCTAGAATGAAGAACTTGCTCACTGTTGTCTTTGCCGCCTGCCTGACGGCAGTGTGCGCCGCCCAGGAAATCTCGGGCGTGCGCCTGAGCTTGACCGCTCCGTCGATTGTTGCGGCGCAGGGCGAGGTTTCCTTGCGACTGCACATTCAGGTCACCGAGGACTGCGCGGTGCCGTCGCAAATGCTTACTGGTGCGAACCTGACGGTGCGCACCGACGGCGAACCGCACAAGCCGGTGCTTCAAAAGGGCAAGGGTGGGCCGGTCCAACTGCTTAAGGGCACCCAGATCCAGCGCGTCTTGACGTTCCCGGCAGCGACGTTCATGACCAACCCGGATATCGGCGAGGTCGTCACCATCGCGGTCGGTTGGAAGGGTCTGGCGGGGGTCGACTGCTCGTTCAAGATCGCGCCCAACACCAAGAACATCAAGCTCGAGGAGTTGGACCTCAACAAGACCCAGGTGATGCTGGTCACCAACTACGGGGACATCCACCTGGAGTTCCGTCACGACAAGGCTCCGAAGCACGTCGAGAACTTCGTCAAGCTGTGCCTGCAGGGCTTCTACGACGACACCAAGTTCCACCGGGTCATCAAGAACTTCATGCTCCAGGGCGGCTGCCCGTTCACGAGGCACGAGAAGCTGCGCGAGAAATGGGGCTCCGGTGGGGCGGGCTATAACCTGAAGCTCGAGACGAGCGATCTGCGCCATTTGCGCGGCACCATTTCGATGGCGCGCGGCGATGGCAACGACACGGCCAGCTCCGGGTTCTTCCTCGTGCACAAGGATTCAGCGCACTTGGACGGCCTCTATTCGGCCTTCGGCAACGTCGTGGCGGGCATGGACACGCTCGATCGCATTGCCCACGTGCGCCTCGCGGGCCCGACAATGTCGGCCCCGGTGGAGCCGGTAATCCTGCAAGCCGCCGTCGTGCTGCCGAAGAAGAAGTAGTAGCGCTCGCACCTGCGACGCTGAGCGGGCACGATGCACGCTCATGGACCTCGAATCGACCGATCACGCGACCATCGAGGCCGCCCTAGTTACCGACAAGGGCACGATGGTCGTGACGTTTTTCTCCGAGCAGGCGCCGCAGCACGTCGCGAGCTTCTTGAAGCTCGCCCAAGACGGCTTCTACAACGGCATCTCATTCCACCGGATCGTGCGTAACTTCATGATCCAAACGGGTTGCCCCAACAGCAAGGAGGGCGCCACTGGCCAGCCTGGCACCGGTGGCCCTGGCTACAACCTGCCGGCTGAGTTCAGCGACATCCACCACGAGCGCGGCATCCTGTCGATGGCACGCTCGCAGGATCCGAACTCAGCGGGTTCGCAGTTCTTCGTCGTGCACGGCGAAGCGGCGTTCCTCGATCGTAGCTACACCGTCTTCGCCAAGATCGAAGAAGGCCTCGACGTGCTCGATGCGATTGCCAGCATAGAGTGTGAGTTTGGCCCAGGCGGCGAGAAGAGCGCGCCGCAAGAGCGCGTTGAGATCCAGAGCATCGAGTTGCGCCCGCGCCAAGAGCGCGCGCCGCAGGAAGAGGAAGCCAGCGATGGCAACTGATCCTGTGACCACTGAGAACGTCTTGTTCGAACGCGACGGTCATCTCGCGATTATCACCGTCAATCGACCGAGCAAACTCAACGCGCTCGACAACCAGACTATCGCCGAACTCGATGCGACGTTTGCGTCGATCGACATCGACGATTCGGTTGGTGCCGTCATCGTTACTGGCGCCGGCAAGAAGGCGTTCGTTGCTGGCGCGGACATCTCGGAGATCGGCAAGCAAGGTGTGCTCGATGGCACGGAGAACTCGCGGCGTGGCCAAGCGTTGACGTTGCGCATGGAGAGCTGCAGCAAGCCCGTGCTCGCCGCCATCAATGGCTTCGCGCTGGGTGGTGGCCTCGAGCTGGCTCTCGCATGCGACGTGCGCTTCGCCCCGTCGAACGCCAAGCTCGGCTTGCCCGAAGTGTCGCTCGGCGTCATCCCCGGCTACGGCGGAACCCAACGCTTGCCGCGTTTGGTTGGCATCGGCAACGCGCTTGGGTTGATCCTTCAGGGCGATGCGATCGATGCGCAGGAAGCCTTGCGCATCGGCCTCGTCAACGGCGTCTTCGAGCCCGAAGAGCTGATGGACAAGGTCAAGGCGATCGCCAATCGAATGGTCATGCGTGGCCCAACGGCGTTGTCGATGGCCAAGCAGGCGGTTCAGCGCGGGGCGCAGATGCCGATGCGCGACGCACTGAACCTCGAAGCCGATTTGTTCGGGATGATCAGCAGCACGGACGAGTTTAGGGAAGGCATGACTGCGTTCCTCGAGAAGCGCAAGCCCAGCTGGCTGCGTAAGTGAGCGCCACGTGAGTGAGGTCTTTAGGGCCCTGCTCGGTGCGTCGACCGGTGAGCCGCTCGCGCTGCTGCATGGCGGTGGCGTCGGGCCGACGTGGCTTTGCCGCGAGCCGATCGCGACCCTGACGTGTGCCGCGGGCGAGTGGCAGGGCGGCTTCGATCGACTCGGTGCGTTCCTCGCCGAGCATCATGAGCACCGCACGGTAGGCTGGCTCGGTTACGACCTCGCCCTCGATGTTGAAGAGTGGCCACAGCGTGCGTCCGACGACTTCGAAGTCCCGGTGCTGCACCTGACGGCCTACCGCGACGTGCGTGAGTTCGCCGCTGTCGATGCCGCTGGTGCGCCTGCCGTTCCGGCCGCGACCGATCTGTGCGCAACGATTGGGCAAGCCGACTACGAACGCCGCGTTGCCGCAGTCGTCGAGCACATCAAGAACGGCGACATCTTTCAGGCCAACCTGACCCAGCCGTTCACCGCCAACTTCGATGGTGATCCGCGGGCGCTGTTTTGGCGGTTGTGCGAGCAGAGCCCTGCACCGTTTGCGGCCTACATCGAGGACGGCAACGGCACCGCGGTGTTGTCGAGTTCGCCCGAGGAGTTCTTGCGGCGCGAAGGCAACGCGCTGCGCACGCGTCCGATCAAGGGCACGCGCCCACGTGGTGACGAGAAGCACGAGGACGCCCGCTTGCTGCAGGAACTGCTCGACAGCGAGAAGGACCAGGCCGAGTTGGCGATGATCGTCGATTTGCTGCGCAACGACCTGGGCAAAGTCGCCGAGGTTGGTTCGGTGCGGGTGGGCGCGTTCCCCGAGCACGCGTCGTTTGCCCAAGTGCATCACCTGTTCGCCACGGTCACCGCGCAGTTGCGAGCGGGTGTATCGACGATTGAGTTGTTGCGCGCGACGTTCCCGGGTGGCTCGATCACGGGCTGTCCGAAGCTGCGTTGCCTCGAAATCATCGAGCAACTCGAAGTCACGAGACGCGGCGTCTACACCGGCGCCATCGGCTGGTTTGGGCCCGGCGACGAGATGCACCTCAACATCGCGATTCGCACCATGGTGCATCAGGCGGGTCGCATTCGCGGCAACGCCGGTGGCGGCATCACGGCGCTCAGCGATCCGTATTTGGAGTGGCGCGAGTCGTTGGCCAAGATGGCTGGCTTGGAACGTGCGCTGCAGACCAACATCC
This sequence comes from Planctomycetota bacterium, assembly GCA_051274975.1. GTDB lineage: Bacteria > Planctomycetota > UBA1135 > UBA1135 > UBA2386. Next base: position 4,362 of record JBNMND010000207.1, read on the forward strand.
AACTACCACCAAGCAACGACCACCCAAGCCCACCGAATAGCGGAGTGCCAAAGCGATGACGATCTGGGTTGACGGCAAACTTCTCGGCGGCAACGACGTGCCGCGTTCCAAGGTAACGGCGCCGTTCGAAACGATGGGGGCGATTGCTGGCACGGTTCCTCTGTGGGGCCAGCATCTGCAACGACTCGCAACCACGGCCGAGCGCTTGGGGTTGGCCTTCACGGCAACGCCCGAGTTGCGCGCGGCGGCGAGCGAAGTGATGCTAACGAACGGTCACACCGACGATGTGCTGCGGCTGTCGCTGGTCCCGGATAGCGATGTCCCCGGTAGTTTGGTCCGCGTCGTCGTCGCGTCGCGCAAGCGCTCGCCGATTAAGTCCGTGCGGCTGTTGCCCACTGTGGTCGAACGCGAACCTGACTTGCCACCCGCTGACGTGAAAGCCGAGCCCCGTCGCTTCTATGATGCTGTCTTGCAGCAAGCGCAAGACGGTGAGGCCGATGATGGCATCGTGGTCGCGCCCGATGGCTGCCTGCTAGAAGCCGCGCTCGGCAATCTGTGGTTGCGGGTCGATGGCAGTTGGCGAACGCCGCCGCTCGACGGTCGCGTTCTGCCCGGCATCGCGCGGGCCGTGTTGCTCGAGCGCGCGGCTGCCAGCGGTCTGTCGGTCGAAGAAAGTCCTCTGACCTTCGCCGATCTGCATCGAGCCGAGGCGATCGCGCACTCTAACGCCGTTTACGGCCCACGCCCGGCGTGCCTCGTCGGGGAGCGCGCCGCTGTCGAGATTGTCGACACCGAGCTCGGCACGTTGTGGCGGCAAGCGACGAGCCGCTGAAGTTACGTCGTCGATGCCGCCGATAGCGTCGGCATGACGAAGTCCGAGGGATCGAATCGGGACGGATCGCTGCAGCGCGAGCCCCGCCCGTTTCTCTATTTGAAGGCCGTGAGTTTGCCGCTTCGCAAGGTGCAGGTGGACTCGGTGGGGGCGGAGCTCCTTGAGCAGTGCATGCAGCCACAGATCAGCTACATTGTGCGCAGCATCGTGGACTACACGATCGCCAAGCAGAACCGCAACTCGCGCACCGCGCAGCCAATCCAGATCTCGGTGCTCAACCGACGTCGTCGCGCGGCGCGCGCGTGGTTGCTTGCGGTTAGCGGAGCCAAGACCGACGCGGCGACGCGACACGCGGTCGCGACCCAGTGGTTGCCGCTGTTGTGTAGTACCGGTCCGGACCTCAGGGTCCCGGTCGAACCGGCGCGCGAACTGATCGAGTTCGTGCGCGGTGCTGGCACAGCGTGCATCTTTGATCGCCCCTCAGAGAATCTGCTGCCGCAAGCGCGCGCGCTGCACGTTTTCGAGACGACCCTGTCGGTCCACCTCGCCGCCTTGCAGGAAATCTCGCATTCGGCCGAGCGACCAGTCCTTAGCAGTAGCTAAGTCTCGGCAGCGAACTGGCCATGGCGTCGGCGGTTTTTGTGCTCTCTTGCCGCAGTTCTCAAAAAAATGCGTCGTCGAGCGGAAACGCTCGCGTGTGGGCGGGCTAAGGTGCCATAGCGATGCGCCTCCAAACACCTGCAATCCTGATATTCTTGCCCCTTGCCTTGGCCCTTTCCGGGTGTGGTGGAGGCAGCGGCGGCGGCGGCGGGGATCCTACTCCGACGGCCGGGCCCAATGACGCGCCGACGATCCAGGCTCCTGGGCAGCTCAGCGGTGGTCCGGTGCAGTTCACCTACGTGCTGCCGATCGCGGGGTCGCAGGTCCTGACGTTCAACGCCGCCGACATCAATGGCGACACCTTGAACTGGCAGGTCGCCGTGTCGGCATCCGGTGCGACGGCCGCGGGTTTGACGTTCGCGTCGCCTGCCTTTGGCCCGACCTTCACGGTCAGCCTTGGCCCGGTGGCCTCGCCGGTGACTGCCAACCTCAACGTGTTGGTCGAAGACCCACGCGGTGCCGCTGCAGCGATCGACATCTTGCTGGTGCGTAGTGGTCTCCCTGAGGTGACCGGCATCAGCCGCAGCAGCGCGTTTGCGACTGCCGCCCAGGACGTCACAATCAGTGGCGGGGCGTTCGCTCTGGGCAACACGGTCAATACGATTGCCAGCTTCTCCGGCATCGTTGCCGACAACATTGCCGTTGTCGACGAGTCGACGCTGACGTGCACGACACCGCTTGCAGCATCGCTAGGGGTCAACACGGTCGCTGTGTCCAACCAGTTCGGTGGCACGATCTTGCAGACCGGCACGTTCACGATGTATTCGTACCCGGTTGACTTGCTCGACAACGACACCGCATTCGATAGCGGTGGCGGTGCGCAGCTGGTGACCGCCAACGTCGGCGCGCGCATGCACGCTGCTTGGGTCGAGGGTGGCGCTGTGCTGCTCAGCACTTCGTTGGATGGCGGCGCGATTTGGTCCGCTGCCATGACGCTCAGTGGTGCCGAATTACCAAGCTCACTGCGCATCGCCGTCGACGGCGATACGGTGGTGGTGGCGTGGATCGGCAACATCACTGGCTTGGGCGGTAGCTTGCACGTGCGCACGTCGATCGATGCTGGCCTGGCATTTGATCCGATCGTCGAATTGGCTGCCAGCAGCGCATTCACGCCGGCGATCTGCGTCAGCGAGCAATACATGCACTGCGCCTGGATGAAGTCCGATCCGGGTGTGCAAAAGGTCTGGGTCGCGTCGTCGACGACGACGGGCTCCGTTTGGAATGCTGGCAAGCCGGCCTACACGACCATCGACAACCAATCGCAGCCAGCCATCGGATGCTTGGGCGGCGACGCTTGGATCTCGTTGCGCCAAGGTGTCGACCAACGACTTCACACGACCCATACCAGCAATGCCGGCTTCTTCTGGAGTGCCGGTGTCGCGCGCAGCAGCGTGGCGGCAGTACCCGATCTGGCGCCGGCATTGTTCTGCAACGACGGCCAGCGCGTGTTCATGGTCTGGGCTGACGATGGGGCGCTGCAGTATATGGTCTCGGAGAACGCCGGCCTTGGTTGGCCGACGCTACAGAGCGTGTTGCGCGCTGCAGACCTTGGTGTGATCTCGGCGGCCAACGCTGCCACCTACTGCGAAGAAGACCGTCTAGTCGCCGCCTACGTGGCTGGCGGCTCCAACGTGGCGTTCACGCGAATCGGTGCAAGTGGCGCCGTTCCTGAGCACGTAACGCTGAGCACCGTTGTCGAACCGGCTCGTCAGCCGAGTATCGCATTGCGCGGCAGCTACGTGTTCGCGGCTTGGAGCGGTGGCGATGTCGGTGCCGGCACCGCGCGCATCAAGTTGGCTACGTCGACCAATCGTGGCGTCACCTTCATCGGCCCGTCGACGTTTGGTGATGGTGCGGCTGTGCAAGATGCGCCGCGCATGATCGTCGACGACGCGCGCATCTGGATGGGTTGGGTCGACTCGCGTGGCGTAGGCCCGGCGCTGTTCCATAACCGAACTGAGCAGTAAGCCCGACCCGTACATCCGAGCGGCGTCTACTGCTTACCGGCCTTCTTCTTTGGCGGCTGGCGCTTCGGATACTGCGCTTCAACGACCGTGGCGGCCGCGTCGCGTAGCAGTTGCGCTTTCGTGGCAGGCAAGTCGATTAGCACCTTGTCGTTGCCAGCTACGTCCTTGATGACGAGCTTGCTTGGGAAGTTCCTCACGTCGCCGCCGAACATCGTTCCATAGAGCACGCACGCGCTCAGGTAGGTGCCGCTAGGAGTCGGGTGGATTCGGTCCTTCAGGTGCAGACTGAGGTCCTTGTTGGCCTTGCGCAGTTGCTGCCAGGCGCGGCCGACCGGAGCGAGCAAGCCACCGTTGGCCTTGTGCGCGAGTTCGTATTGTTTGCTGATCGTGTTTTGGTGCTCGGGTTGATGCTGGCGCGCGAAGGTCATTTACCAGACCGGCACGGACTTCGGTTTTTTGCAAAGCGCCGCGAACTGCTTGGCGTACTTCGCCATCAACTGCGGTTGTTTGACCGGCCGCGTGCTCTGCTCTTGCAGCACCACGTAGTCCGCCTTGTGCTTCTTAATCACCTGATCAGGTCGCGGTTGCTGCGGAGTCTCGATGTGCATTTGCAACGTGAACCCGCCCGGAGCCAGCATCACCGTGGTCAGTTTCCGCGACGGTTTGTCGGCAGCGCCAAGCGCGCGCACAAACGCCGGAAGGTCGTGGAAGTGGGGCAGGCTGTTGCCGACGAAAATCACCTCGGCTGCTTTGCCCGGCTTGGGGATCTTGACCTTCTTCTGCGCCAGCGTGGGACTGGCGAGTGCCAGGGCGACCAGCGTCGCCACCAGGGTGCGTCGGGTTAGCATTGGCACAGTCTAGTGGGGGCATTGGTTGCCGTAGCGCCACAAGAACGCGACGATATACGCATGCGTCGTTGCCTCCAGTTCCTGAGCATCCTGTCGATTGTCACAGTGGCTGCAGCTTGCAGTGAGCGCGCGCTGACCAAACCGCGCCGAGCCGCACCACAGCGCTGGCCGGCCATGCAAGACCCGGTGCCACGCGTGCCGGTAGAAGATGCACCATCGACTCGCGGTATGGTTTGGATCCCGGGCGGCGAAGCGCGGCTCGGTAGCCAAGAGAACGACCTAGATTCGCCGATGCGCACCGTCCAGATCTCTGGCTTTTGGATGGATGCGGTCGAAGTCACCAATGTCGAGTTCGAGAAGTTCACCAAGGCAACTGGCTATGTCACCGATGCCGAGCGTAAGCCAACGGCAGAAGAGCTTCCTGGTGTGCCCGAGCATCTACTGGTCGCCGGTTCGTTGGTGTTTACGCCTCCGCCCAACGCCGTCGACCTGCGCCAATTCTGGGCTTGGTGGAGCCATGTGCCGGGGGCCAACTGGCGGCATCCGAAAGGACCTGGGTCGTCGACGTTGGGGCTTGCAGATCACCCAGTTGTGCACGTCAGTTGGCGCGACACGCAGGCCTACGCGAAGTGGGCCAAGAAGCGCTTGCCGACCGAAGCCGAATGGGAGTTTGCCGCGCGCGGTGGCCTCGACCAAAAGCGTTACGTGTGGGGTGCCGAACCGAAGATGAAGGGGCGCTGGCCCGCGAACATCTGGCAGGGGGAGTTCCCGGGTAAGAACACCGAAGAAGACGGCTACGTCGGAACGGCCCCAGTGCGCGGCTTCGACCCGAATGCACTTGGCCTCTACGGCATGTCAGGCAACGTCTGGGAGTGGTGCCAGGATTGGTATCATCCGCGCGGCTATGGCGATGTGAAGACGGTGCAGGTGGATCCGCTCGGCCCCAAAACGAGCTATGACCCCGATGAACCCGGCGCCAGCAAGCGGGTGATGCGTGGCGGTTCGTTCTTGTGCAGCGATGTCTACTGCCTCGGCTACCTGCCGGGAACGCGTATGAAGTCGACGCCGGATACGTCGCTGTGTCACACTGGATTTCGTTGTGTGGTGAACGCGAAACCGCCTGGCAGCAACAAGCGGTAGTACGGAAGGGATCAGTTCTGGAGGCGTTCGGCGCCACAGTAGATCTCGTGGCGCTCGCCACGCACGAAACCAAGCAAGGTGGCACCTGCCGCTTGGCAGAGGTCGAAAGCTAGCGCGCTGGGCGCGGACACCGAGACCATTATCGGAATGCGCACGCGCAGGCACTTGACGACCAGGTCAAAGCCCATGCGTCCGGATA
>JBNMND010000208.1:0-10000 GCA_051274975.1 Planctomycetota bacterium
ACGAACGCGCCACCGGTCTGCCTACACGGCCGAAACCGTCAACGACTCATTGGTCATCGACGAACCGGAATTGGCCAGTTCGGCGCGAAACGACCTAGGCTCAATTTCTGGACACCACGCCACCACCAACTTGCCTGGTGGCGGCAAACATGCAGCCCACAATCATGAACAGCGCCCCCAACCATTGGGGTTTGGTAGGCGCTAGCTGCGCGGCCGCAAACTACTGCAGCGCGCCTTCAATTGCCTTGCGGAGTTCGGCCGAGTCAGGGGCAACGCTCGACGGGTAGAAACCTAGAACCTCTCCGTTCTTGCCAACCAGGTACTTGCAGAAGTTCCAGCCGGGCTTCTTGCCGGTTGCCTCGCTCAGAGTGGCGTACAGGGGGCTTTGCTTGTCACCCTTGGTCTCGACCTTGGCGAACATTGGGAACTTGACGCCGAACTTGGAGGTGCAGAACTCGCGGATCTCCGCGGGGCTGCCTGGCTCTTGGCCGCCAAACTCGTTGCTCGGGAAGCCAAGAACGGCGAAGCCACGACTTTCCAGCTCACCATGCAGCTTTTGCAGCCCCTCGTATTGGCGGGTGTAGCCGCACTCGCTAGCAACATTGACGACCAGCGTAACCTTGCCGCGATACGTCGACAGTTCCGCAGGTTGGCCCTCCAGCGTGTTGGCGGCCAAGTCGTAAACGCTTGCAGCGCTAGCTGGCTGAGCGGCCGCAGGTTGGGCAATGGCAGGCGCTTCGACTGCCTTGGACTCGTCGGCGTTGTTCGAGGACATCTCTGCGTTGCTGGTATCGCCACCACCGTTTCCGGTGTTTGCAGGCGGGGACCCGCACGACGTAAACGACACGATCAAGACGACGAGAGCAGCAGACGTGGAGAGTCGAAGCATGTTGGTGGGTAGGTAGATTGGAGTTACGCCCTGGGTTTCGCTGTGGAGCACCCGCTAGATGCACGAACTGATCAGTTCTGCTCCGCAGCAACGCGGCGCCGGACGAGGATGCGCTGGACCTGGCGCTGCTTGCTGTCGGTGAAGCGATAGCGCGAAAGCAGCACGGCGGCAGCGAGAAAGAACAGGCCGACACCGGGGCCGAACAGCAGCGACAGGGCGCGCCGCACTCCCTCGGACTGGACCTCGTTCGGGACGAAGCCGATCAGGTTGAGAACCAGACCGGTGCCGCCGATCGCAGCCGCACGAGCGAGCTTCGATGCGAACCGCCACACCCCGAAGAAGACACCCGACCGCCGCACGCCGGTCGTGATGCAGTCATGGTCGATGACGTCCGTGAGCAGCGAATCGATGAGCACGATGCAGCCGATCAGTGAGCCGAGGCCAACGGCACCAAGCACCAGCGGCAGCACGAAGTTGCCCGGCGGCAGCAAGAGATAGAGCACGCTGGTCGAGATCCCGAGCAGGCTGGCCCCCAGCACGATCGGCCGGTTCTTGCCCTTACGTTGTGAGAACCGGACCCAGAAGACGATCGAGATCGTGAACACCACCATCAGCACTGCGACCATGATCTGGATCTGGCGATCGGAGAGCTCGAGTTGGTAGTTGTAGTAGTAGAGCGCGACTGCAGAATTCACACCGACACCGATGGTCGCGATAACGTAGACCAGCACGAGCGGCCGGAACGTTGGGTTGCCGAACGCTTCCTTGAACTCCGCGAAGAGCGAGCGCTTGCGCGACGGCTCGACGTGAAACGCAATGCGCTTCGTCGCCCGCCATGTCCAGGCCGCGGAGGCGACCACCACGAGCGCAACCAGCAGACTGAAAGGGCCCATGGCGCTAACAGTGCGCTCCTCCGGGCCGCTGAGCAGCACCGCCGGAAGCGCCGCCGCAAACACGGCGCCGAAGTTCATGCAGGCGAACCGCCAACCAAACAGCACCGAGCGTTCGTGCGGATCCACCGTCATCTCGCCGGCCATCGCCATGTGCGGCACATTGATGATCGTAAGCGCCGTGTTGAGGAAGCAGAAGGCGCCCAGCAGCCAGCCAAAGCGCTGCCACTGCCCCGCAAGTTCCGGCGGGTGGAACAGCAAAACGACGGCGAACGCGAGCAGCACACCGCCGATCAGGACATAGATCCGCCGCCCGTGGCGGCCATGCGCGGTGCGGTCCGAGATCGCCCCCATGACCGGATCGGTCACCGCGTCCCAGAGCAACCCGAGCGCCAGCGCCAAGCCGGCGAGGTCAGCACGCAACCCGATGCGATCGGTGTAGTAGATCAGCAGGTAGAGCCGCAACGCCGTCTCCACGGCGTTGATACCGACATCGGCCATGGCGTAGCCGACCTGGACGGACCAGGGCAACGGTTTCGAGGTCGGCTTCATTGCAGGCAACTGTGACCGGAACCGGTGCAGAATCGAAGCTTCTGTAGCGCTCGATCAACACTTGCCCCGTCAAGACCACGTGCGTTGTGCCATCCTTCCAGCGCTTCTTCAGTTTCTGGGTCGTAGACCATCACGCTGTCGGATTCGCTGGTGATGCGGCGTTGGTGCGTGAATTGAAAACCGGCAAGGCCGTGGCCGCAAGCACCCCTATTCACATCCGGACCGCGCACGAAACCGGCATTCCAAGTTCGGTCATGCGGTTGAGGATGCTGCAAGCAAGTCGAGCCTCAACGATCTGTTCATCCCCGTCACGCGCATGCAGGCGATCGCCAAGGATCCTCTTGTAGCGCATGAACGTGTTCTCGGCGCGAGCCTGACGATGGTAGCCAGACTCCTTCTTCCACTCGCGTCGCCCAACCTTGCGAATGCGGCTGACGGTCCGATCTCGCGCTCGGTATCCACGGCCTCCGGCTTGCGCGGTCTTGAACGGTGGCACAACGACCTTCGCGCCTCGGCCAGTTGCAACTTCGTACAGCGCGCGATTGCCGTAGGCACGCGGTGTCCGAAAATAGGATCGAGTTCCGGCAGCACGAGTTACATCGGCCACATGAATGCCGATGATTCGGCCAGATGGTCGACAGCTTCCCTTTGAGGCTCCTGCTTGCCACCCACGGCTGCTGGGTCAACCGACGCCAAGCGCAGGCCATCGAGTATCTGGTCGAAGAGAACAGAGTGCTCAAAGAGCAACTCGGCAACAGGCGACTACGCCTAACTGACGACCAGCGACGGAGACTTGCCGCGAAGGCCAAGCCACTCGGTCGGCGCCCGCTCGACAAGGTCGCGACCATCGTCACGCCGGCCACCATCCTGAGATGGCAGCGCAAGCTGATCGCGGCGCATCACACCTATGCGCACAGGACTCGCGTGGGGCGCCCTGGACTCATGAAGGCCATCCGCCAACTGATCGTTCGCATGGCGACGGACAACGCGAAATGGGGCTTCCTGCGCATCCAAGGCGAGATGAAGAAGGTCGGGCACACCGTTGCTAGAACAACAATCGCAAAATGCTGAAGGACAACGGCATCGCACCGAGCCCCGACCGCCCCACCTTGTGGAATACGTTCCTGAAGTCACACGCAGACGTCATCGCTGCCGCCGACTTTTTCACCGTCGACGTGTGGACCAAGCGCGGTCTGGTCACGCACTACGTGCTGTTCGTGATCCATCACGCCACGCGAGCCGTTCACATTGCAGGGGGCACGCGACACCCGAACAGCAAGTTCATGGCACAGGTCGCGCAATCTCACTGACAGCGTTGACGGCTTCTTGCGAGACATGCAGTTCTTAGTTGTCGACAACGACGTGCTATTCACCAAACAGTTCTGCGGCATCCTTGAAGACGCCGGTGTGCAAGTTGTGCGCACCGCGATCCAAGCACCGAACATGAATGCGTTTGCCGAGCGTTGGGTGCAAACCGTGAAGCGCGAATGCTTGAGCAAACTGATCCTGTTCGGCGCGGGACACCTGCGGCGCACGCTAAACGAGTTCGCCGCGCACTATCACTCAGACCGGCCGCATCAGGGCATCGGCAACAACCGAATCACTCCAACCAACGACGAGCCACCGATCTGCGAGCTCGGCGCAAACCAACGATCACTCATTGGTCATCGGCGCGCTTGAACTGGCCAATTCTGTGTCAAACAGGCTCCGCAGTTTTCGGACACTGCGGCGGCGAAAGAAACCACCCATCGGCCTTGGATGGGAAGAGCACTTTTCATTCCCCTTACCCGCAAGGATGAAGGCACATCGGGTGGTCTACGATCCGCCCGATCGCAGTTTGGCCACGGCCTTCGACCCTTTCACATCCAGCAACTCGACAGAGATCCAGGCGGCCAGGTTTTCGGCGCCGACATGGAGGATCAATTGATGCGTTCCCTTGGACAGGTTGAGGCGCACGTTGCCACGGCGAAAGCCAAGCTCCTCACGGCCCTGCCACACTCGCACGTTCTGACCATTCTTGAGCCGCAGGGTCACGGGCCCTTCGGTGGTCACTTCGATCGCGAAGCGCAAGACGCGCTCGCCTCGATCAAACACCGAGGTGTCGTCCAGCGGGATCGCGCCGTTAACCAACGCGAAAGCCGGACGCCATTGGAACCGCGACGGATTCTCGACCACGGCTTCGGGATCCATCGCATCGGCTTCTGAGTCATCCGGACTGAGCACCTCGAACGAGCGCACGAAACCGGCGTTACGCGAGCTGAACCGACCAGGCTTGCCCAATTGCGCCATGAACGCAACGAGGTGTGAGAACTCCTCCGGCTGCAACGATGCGGTCAATCCGGGTGGCATCATCGAGATTGGCGAGACGAACTTCGACTTCACCTGAGCGCTGCGCAGGGAGTGCGTCTTGCCGGTGACACCCCTCAGGACGAGCGTGCCATCGGCATCGCTGGCCTGAGCTCCGGAGAAGAAGCGCCCATCGTTCATCGTGACGACGGTCATGTGGTGGCCTTCCTTGATCTTCGCGTTGGGGTCGAGCAAGGACTGAATGATGTAGTCCACGGGAGCACTCGCGCCGAGACTGACCAAGTCTGGCCCGATCGAAGAACCGGCACCGCCAATCGCGTGACAGGTCACACAGAGCAACGACGAACGCCGGTAGATGCGCTCACCGATCACGGGATTGCCGCGGGCTGCGACCTGGGCGACGGCCTGTGCCATCCCCGCTCTGTTGAGACGCTGCTTCATCGGCGCGAGCCCACCGGCCCTCGAGAGCATGCTTACATGCTCGCCGAGGTCGCGACCCGAGGTCGTCGCCCGCTGCACACCGGTCTGGGCGATACGACGGGGCACCGTCTTGCCGTCGAGCGCCGCACCCAACGCTGCTGGGCCCTCCTTTTCGCGATAGAACGCATCGAAGACCGGCCCTGGGTCCGTGGTCTCGGGCAGATCCTTGAACAAGGAGACAGCCATCAATCCGGCAGCGAAACGATCCACGCGCACCAGATTGGCCAGTGCAGCAATGCGATGCTCCGGGCTGTGATGGTCTCGCACGAGGCCCTGCAACGCCTGGACTGCCGCGTCGCCGCCGATGTCTGCAATCGCTTCGATCGCTACAAGGCCAGTATTGCTGTTCGCAGCCGCGGCAACCGCATGCAGCGCGCCGATCGAAGGCGCCACTCGCAACCGTCCAGCGAGACGCGCGGCCGCCACGAGCACGTCGCCCTGCGACGATTCGATGACACGCACAAGCGGCTGGAGATCGCCGTCCGGTCGCACGTCACGAGCCGCAACGGCATCGGTCATGGCCGCATAGACACTGGCCCGAGTGGCCGCAGGCAGCGCATCACCATTGGCCAACTCGAACAAGGATCCGACTTGCTGGCTATCGCCGTGTTTGGCGATCAACAGCAGCACATCATCGCGATCGGCAGCAGGTATCTCGCCTGCCTGCAGAGCGGCGAACAGACCGCCGAGGGGTTGCGTGTTGCCGGTCGCCTTGATCGCATAAGCGACGTGCGCAACGCTGCCGCCAAACGAGGTGGCACCCGCCCACTGTTCCTCCAACTCGCGCAGTGTCAGCACCAGAGCGTAGTCCAACACCTTGTCCATAGGCCTGTCCAACACCAGGACAGCGAGTTCCGCGGCGCGCGCGCTATTCAAATCACGCAACCCATGCAGGGCTTCCAGGCGAACGCGTGGATGAGGGTCCACGACTGCTGCGGCCAGCATCTCGACTGCGTTTGGGAGTTGATCGAGCCAATGGCGAGCAACGCGAATCGCAGCCGCGCGAACCCGAGCATCCTCGGCGGTCAAGCAGCGTCGCAAGACGTCACGCTCGACGCGGTGAAGTCCAACGTGCAGCCACAGTGCATGCAAACGCAGCACCTCGGCGCGCTCTCCCTGCAGTCCGCGCTGCCACTCGAGCACCGGCGCTAACACATCGTGTCCTCGCTCGATCAATGTCCGCTTGCTCATGCCCACGACCCAGGGCTCGGTCGATTCGAGATTCTCGATCAACTGTGCGATGCTCGCTCCATGGATCGGCGGAGCTTTTAGCGGCGGCTTGCCCTTGGTGCTAATCCGCCAGATGCGCCCGTTCTCGTGGTCTCGGCGATCATCGCGAAAGTCCACCTCACCATGCTGGATGATCACGTTGCACCAATCCGCGACGTAGATGGCGCCATCCGGCCCCATCTTGATGTCCACCGGTCGAAACGCACTGTCCTTACCCAGTGGATCGTAGCTGCGACTCTCGGCACCGATCAGCTCAACGCTTCGCTTGGATGCGTAACCAGATTCGTTGTCGCTGAGTTGGAAACTAACGGTGCGATGGCCACGGAAATCGTTGGTCGCAAGCAAGCCGCGATACGCCTCGGGCAGATGCGTCCCGGACAAGATCTCTAGGCCGCAGAGCTTGGGTTGCCCTGGGTTCATGCCTTTTAGCACATGTCGAGTCCCGTAAGAGTTCACCCCCGCCACGCCGGGGAAGATGTAGTTGATCCCATGGCCACCGGCTCCATCCGTGGCAAAGGACTGGCCGAATGCATCCATGTCGTGGCCCCAAGAATTCGTCAGCCCTTTGCTCACGACACGCATGCGACCGGTCCGCGGTTCGAACTGCCAGATGCCGCCTGCCATGAGCCGCGAAACGCCCCACGGTGTCTCTACGTGGCTGTGGATGTAGATCGCTTGGTTGAAGTACATCAACCCGTCCTGCCCCCACCGCGGCGTGTGCAAGATGTGATGAGTGTCCTCGGTCCCGAAACCCGACATGACGATGCGCTTCTCATCGGCCTTGTCGTCGCCGTCGGTATCAACGAGGTGAAGCAGCTCTGTCGAGTTGGCGACGTAGACACCACCATCGCCCGGCAAGACCAGAGTTGGAATCAACAAGTCCTCGGCGAAGACCGTGCTCTTGTCGGCCTTGCCGTCGCCGTCCAAGTCTTCGAGTATCAGGATGCGATCGATCGCCCGATGACCTGGCTTGACATGCGGATACATTGGTGCCGAAGCAACCCAAAGCCGGCCCCGAGCGTCCCAATTCATGTTAGTCGGATTGGCGACCATCGGCTCCGCGGCGAAGAGGGTTACTTCCAGGTCCTCGGGCACTCGGAACGTCTCGCGCTGCGTGACGGGCACACCCACATACTCGTGGCCCTTCGGGCTAACCCCCAGACCGGCGTTGGTGACGGGCGTGAAGACTGGTTTCTCGCCGACGGAGATCGCCATCGCCGCCGTTTGGATTTGGGTGTCAAGCCGGTCGACGTAGCTTGCGAACGCAACCAACTCGACGGCATTCTGACCCTGTTCGTGTTTGCGAAAGCCGAATAGGTACGTCGTGTTCTGCGGCCGCCAGTAGTGAAAGAACTGTTCGTTCTTGGCGATGACCGCCCGACGCAGCGCACCGCTGTCCGGCGACTGGATCACCGACTTGCCGAAAGCCTTCACGAGCACTTCGGCTGCCTTTTGGTAGCCCGTCGGCGTCAGATGGATGCTGTTGGATGTCCAGTGCTGACCGCTCGGTGCACGCACGGCGGAAAAGAGGTCGATGAAGCCCACGTGACGCTCCGCGGCCAGGCCCTCGATCACAGCCGTGTAGCGAGCCAGCTCCTTGTTGTGCTCGACGGGGTTCGGGTAGGGCGAGGCAAATGCTTCCTGCCTAATTGGCGACAACAGAATGAACCGTGCCTTGGTTCGCTCCGCGAGATCATCCATCAACTGGCTCAGCCCGGCACGAAAGTCCTCGACTCCCTCAGCCCCATCCCAGGCTGCATTCGCGCCATACGCGAGCAAGATCACCGTCGGCTCGGCCGCCACCACGTGCTCAAGCAACAAGCCATAGCCTTCCTCCGGCTCGAAGTAGCCGCGGGACGCTCCGGCAATCGTGTCCCCAGACCAGCCGAAGTTGCGGAAGACTAGCCGGGCTTCAGGATGGCTCAGCAGCAGGGCCGTTTCGATCTGGCCGCCGTCGGCTTCCCGTTCTATGAACGTAGTACCGACCATCGCCACGCGATCGTTGGCACGCAGCTCGGGCGCGACCTGTAGATCACCGGGGAGCTGAGGTGCGAGTAAGAAGCCCGAGAGCAGCAGCGAGGTGATTGGCACCAGAGGAAAGTGCGATCCCGCCGCTGACAGCGCAAGCCCTCAGGGCGGCCGCGACCCTATTCGGCGCAATCGTCGGAGTGTCCGTAACCGGAAACGTGCCCCCGTGACATCCGCAAACTCGATCGCGCTTCGGCAGCAAGAGTTACATCGGCCACTTGAATGCCGATGATTCGGCCAGGTGGCCGACAACTTCCCTCTGAGGGTCCTGCTCGCCACATTCGGCGGCTGGATCAACCGACACCAAGCTCAAGCCATCGATTACCTCGTCGAGGAAAACCGCGTGCTAAAGGAGCAGCTCGGAAACAAGCGACTGCGCCTGGCCGACGATCAGCGACGCAGACTTGCCGCGAAGGCCAAGCCACTCGGTCGCAGCCTACTGGATCGCGTCGCCACGATCGTCACACCAGACACCATCATAAGATGGCACCGCAAGCTGATCGCCGCCCACCACACCTACCCACACAAGACACGCCAGGGCCGGCCTGGACTCATGAAGTCCATCCGCGAGATGATCGTGCGCATGGCAACGGAGAACGCGAGCTGGGGCTACCTGCGCATCAGTGGTGAGATGAAGAGGTCGAACACACTGTCGCCTGAACCACCCAACGGTGACAGGGTGGTCGTTGATGAGCGACTCGGCGGACTGCTGCGCAACTACCGCCGTACGTCGGCGTTGGGGCATGAATCGCAGAGGTGCTCACGCAGACAGCCGACATGGGGTAGCCACGACCTCGTAACGAGCCATGCCGAGCACCAAGTCCCGCGTTCATCCCAAGTACAAGACGAAGTGCCGGGTGAGCAACTGGTCGGAGTACGACCGAGCGTTGATCGAACGCGGCAACCTCACGATCTGGTTGTCGCCAGATGCGATCGGCAAGTGGAATGCCAAGCCGACGCAGCATCGTGGAGGGCAGTCCAAACACTCGGGCCTGGCGATCACCTGCAGCCTCGCGCTGAGAACACGTTCATGCGTTACAAACTGATGCTTGGCGATCGACTGCGTGCGCGTGATGCGGACGCACAGGTCGCCGAGGCTCGGCTGGCATGCAACATCCTCAACCGTAGGACCGAACTCTGAATGCCGCCTTCTTACGCGGTCCGAATGTGAATTTGGGTGCATGCGGCCACGGGCTTGCCGAGCTTGGATTCATGCACCAGCGCCAGTCGTAGGCGGCTTGCCGTGATTGCTGGCGGACCTAGCGCACACTAGGTGAACCCGCAAAGACGCGCGCTAGAAGCCAGATGGCGGCGGCTGGATCGCTGTGGCGAGCGGTGTGTTTATGGGTGGGGTTTCAGGCGGAATGCGCGGCGGGGTCGCCGTGAAACGGGTGGGATGACCGGGTGTCTCTGGGATGCGATCGTGGCCGAGTGGGGTTCGGGTGGTCCTAGCCGCATTTTGAATCACCTACACCCGTGGTCCCATCGCGTCGGCTCAATTTTCGGGCACTGCGGTTAGCCAGTCAGGACGTGGCGCGAGGCGCACCAGGCTGGAGTAAACCGAATGCAGGTTTCCGAAAATGAGACCTGCATCAAGAGGACCCGTTGGCAAGGGAGCTGCCCA
>JBNMND010000209.1:0-9982 GCA_051274975.1 Planctomycetota bacterium
CAGAATGGTTTCTGGCGCTTGGGGTCCTCGCGTTGTGTGCCGGCCCATTGATGGTCTGGTTGCTGCGCTCCCACGCGTGGTCGACCGTGGTTCTCGACAGTTTCTGCCTGATCACGATCAGCGGGTTTGCGTTGCTGCACCTGTTGCCGGAGTCGGCGGAGCAAGCGGGTTGGTTGGTGTTGCCGTTGGCGTTGCTGGGATTTATCCTGCCATCGGTTGCCGAGCGCACCTTGCATCACGGTCATCCCGGCATGCGCCGTGCAGTGATTGGGTTAGCCATACTCGGCATAGCCGCGCACGCAACGCTCGACGGCTTGTTTCTCAATGTCGGTGGCGGGCCGGATGACGGCCACAACCACGGCCACGAACTAACAGCCTGGGCCGTCATCCTCCACCGCATCCCCGAAGGCCTCGGCATCTGGTGGATCGTGCCGCGAACACTCGGCGTGTGGCCCGCCGTGTTGATCACGGTTGCCAGCATCGCCGCGACGTTGTTCGGCTATTTCCTCGGCGGATCGGTGCTGACGGACGATTCGCAGAACGCGCTCGCGATGCTGCAGTCGTTGCTCGTCGGCTCGCTGTTGCACGTAGTGCTGCACGCACACATCCCAGCACCGCGCGAACAGGGCCGCATCCGGCTCGCATCTGTACTGGGTGCGGCGATCGGCGTAGCGGTACTCGGCTACGTCATCCACGACCACTTCCCCGAAGGCGACCACGGCAGCCCGGCGAAGGTCTTCCTGGACCTCGCCCTCGAGTCCGCTCCAGCGTTACTGATCGCCTACTTTTTGGTCGGTCTATGCCACGCCTTCATGCCGAGCAATTGGCTGAAGAGCATGACGCGCGGATCGAAGGTGAGCCAAGCATTGCGCGGCGTTGCCATCGGTTTGCCACTACCGGTCTGTTCGTGCGGCGTTGTGCCGATCTATCGCGAACTGATCCACAAGGGCGCCGCCGTTGCTGCCGCGATCGCGTTCTTGGTCGCGACGCCAGAACTTGAACTCGCCGCGGTCATGTTGACGTGGCAGTTAATGGGCGGCGAAGTGGCGCTGGTCCGCGCACTGATGGCCGCGGCGCTCGCCCTGGTCGTTGGCGTGCTAGTCGCATCGCTAGCCAAACCAAAGTCCCGAGAGCCTGCCCCCGAAGACGCCGCCTGCTCGATGCCCGAAGAGCAAACCGGTGGCCTCGGCGCGCGCTTGAAGACGGCCGTCAAGTTCGGCTTCGGCCCGGCCGTCGACAGCACGGCAACGTGGATCCTGACCGGTCTACTGCTGTCGGCCATGCTGATGCCCTACGTCGATCGCGAATGGATCGCGTCGCTGCCAGTCGGCATCGATGTGCCAATCGCGGCATTGATCGGCCTGCCGCTCTACGTCTGCGCAACCGGCAGCACGCCGCTCGCCGCCATGCTGCTTATTCAGGGCCTCTCTCCCGGCGCGGTGCTGGCACTGCTATTGACCGGCCCGGCAACCAACATCACGACCTTCGGAGTACTCGCCAAACTACACGGCGGTCGCACCGCCTTAGTCTTCGCCATCTCGATGTGGGTCGGCGCGGTCGGCCTCGGCTATCTGGCCAACTGGGCCATCGATGCCCCGGAGATGACCGGCCTCGGGCAACACGTTCACGAAAGCACGCTCGCCTGGGTCTTGTTATGGGGCGTTGCATTGGTCTTTGGTTGGTCTTTGTTGCGGCAGGGAGTGCGACCGTTCCTCGAACGACTGTTTGAGTCGCCGGTCAATCTCGAACATGGCCACGATCACGGCCATCACCACGACCACGCGGACAACGACGAGCATTCGCACAAAGACGCACCGCCGAGCGACGCTTCTCCACCGGAAGGTGGATGTTGTGGGCATTGAGTGTGGATGACTTGACCGCCCCGGCGCGGTAGGTTCGGGGCGTGGGTGTAACTGTCGTCACTGGCCATCGTCTGGAAGAACTGTTCGCAGCTTTGCTCGACCAGCTCGAAAGTTCTCCTGCCGGACCAATGGCGACCGAGACGATCCTCGTTCCGGGCCAAGGCATCGCGCGCTGGTTGGAGTTGCGCATCGCCGACCAACTCGGCATCGCGGCCGGCATCGAGATGCCGTTTCTCGGCGCCTACCTGCACCGGCTGAGCGCCGGCGGCAACACCGGCAGCGGCGATCTCTTCTCGCGCGAAGTGCTGATGCTGCGCTTGTGGCGCCTGATCTCCGAACGCCTACACAGCCCAGATGCAAAGATCGCGTTCGGCGCCGCCACCGACTACTGCAAGCGCGACGAAGACGGCCGCAAGCGCCTGCAGTTGTGCACGCGCCTCGCTGCGTGCTTCGATGATTATCAGCTGTACCGCGACGACCTTCTGACTGACTTCAGTAAGGGTGACGACCACAAGGCGCTCTCGCCACACGCTCCGTGGCAAGGGCGCATCTGGCGCGCGCTACTCGAAGACGCAGGGCTCAGTTTGCCGAGCCCGCGAACCAGCAAAGCCAAAGCAGTCGAAGCGACCCCGTTCCTGTTTGCCGAGATGGCGGACGCACCTGCACAGAACGGTCCTTCCAGCGAGTCGGCGCACCGCTTGGTGGCGCTGCGCACGCGCCTCAACGACTCCGATTGGTGCCGCGACAATCTACCGCCGCGCCTGTCAGTGTTTGGCACGACCACGATGCCGCCGGCGTTCCTCGACGTGTTGCACCATGTAGCGAAGCACATTCCGGTGCACCTCTACGTGCCGCAGCCAACCCCGCACTACGTGGGCGATTTGCGCGAGCGCAAGAACCGCACTGGTGACAACGCCCTGCTGGCGCGGTTCGGCACCGAGAGTCGCGAGTTCCAGACGCTGCTAGTCGATCTCGAAGAACGCGCCGCGACCGGGCCTTCCGTCGAGCGCCTGGACCTCGACGAAATCGAAGAGACGGCGCCTCCCAGCACGCTGCTCGGCTGCTTGCAGCACGACATCGTGCACGCGTTCGACCGCGGCGAACGCACAGCCGAACGCCACCAACTCTCTCTCGACGATGCGTCGTTGCGCGTGCACGACTGCCACAGTGCGCAACGCGAACTCGAAGTCGTGCGCGACCAAATCTTCGCAGCCCTTGAAGATGACGCGTCACTACAGGCTCGCGACATCTTGGTGCTCGTACCCGACATCGATCGCTACGCGCCGTATGCGCACGCGGTGTTTGGACCGGTGCAATACAACCTGCCGTTCCACGTCGCCGACCGCCACCCGGCGCGCGAACTGCCGATTTGTCGATCACTGCTGTCGGTGCTCGAGCTCGCCAGCACGCGACTTACGCTGGCCGACGTGCTGCACCTGCTGGAGAACACGGCTGTGCAACGCCGCTTCGGCCTGTTCCCGACGGACGTTCCCGTCTTGCGCCACCTGTGCCAAGCAGCTGGCATTCGCTGGGGACTCGACGGCGAGAGCCGACACGAACAATTCGATCTGCCATCGTTCGACGACAACGCGTGGCGGCAAGGCATCGACCGACTGCTGATGGGAACGCTCACCGGCCCGGTCGACGACCTTGTGCTGGGCACGCTACCGGTCGGCGACACTACGGAATCGCGCGCCGATCTGCTGGCGAAGTTTGTCACGTTTAGCCGCACCTTGTTCGCACAAGTCGCCGTGCTGCGTCACCCCCAT
Organism: Planctomycetota bacterium; assembly: GCA_051274975.1. Taxonomy (GTDB): domain Bacteria; phylum Planctomycetota; class UBA1135; order UBA1135; family UBA2386. Next base: position 3,632 of record JBNMND010000209.1, read on the forward strand.
GCGTTCGAAGACTGGGCCGACCGCGTCGACGCCGTTGCCGATGCGCTGTTCACCGCGACCGATGGCGATCAAGAAGACGCGTTGCGGCAACTGAAGCGCGCAACGATCAGCCTGCGCAGCAATGCCCGCGCCGCTGAACACAACGAACCGGTGACGCTTGCGGTCTTGCGCGACTGGCTGCACGATGCACTGGCGCAAGGCGCGCCGTCTCGCGGCTTCCTCGGTGGCTCGATTACGATCGCCGCGATGCTGCCGATGCGCGCTGTGCCGGTGCGCTGCTTGTTCGTCTGCGGACTCGATGACGACTCATTTCCGCGCCGCGACAAGCCGGCACCGTTCGATCTGATGGTCGCAAAGCCACGCCCCGGCGATCGCAACCGGCGCCTCGATGATCGACAGCTATTCTTGGATTTGCTGTTGGCCGCGCGCGACCGCTTGCACCTGAGCTACGTCGGCCGCTCGGCCAAGGACAATGCAGAGGGCGCTCCTTCCGTCGTGCTTGCCGAACTGTTCGACCACGTCGACCGCACGTGCCTGAGTAGCAAACCATTGGCTGGCAACCAAGGTGGCAGCAACAACCTTGCTCCACACAAACAACTCGTCGTGCAACACCCGTTGCAACCGTGGAGCGAACGCTATCGCGATGGCTCGGACCAGCGTCTCTTCACCTACGCGCGCGAGGCGACCCTAGCGCAACCGGCGACCGGGTTGCGTGATGAGCAGCAGCCTTGGTGTCCGGAAGAACTCGACATCGGGCCGGCAAGCGATCACCAAGACAACACCCTCAAGCTCGCCCTCGACGATCTGTTGATGTTCTGGTGGCATCCGTGCCGCGCGTTCCTGCGTGAGACCCTGCGCGTGCGCGTGCGCTCCGACGATGAATCGGAAGAGGCAGATGAACCATTCTCCCTCGATGCGCTAACTCGCTACCAACTACAGGACGAGGCGGTGCGCAATGCGCAACGCGGCGACGACGACCCCGATGACCCGCTGCAATGGACGCGCGCCAAGGGCGTTTTGCCGGTCGGTTCACACGGTGAGGCCACCTACCAGGCGTTGCGCGCCGAAACCCATCAACTGGTGCAGGAGGCCCGCCGCTACGCGACGACGACCTCGCGCCGGATCGACGTCACGTTCGGCAAGACCCACATCACCGGCACAATCGATGGCTTCAGCGATCGCGACCTCGCCTACATGCGGGTCAGCAAGATCAAGCCAAAGGACCGTCTCAAAGCCTGGCTCCTACACTTGGTCGTAACCATGCAACGCTTGCAGGACGGCGACGATCACAAGCCGACCTGGCCGAGCACAACCCGAGTTCTGGCAAGTAACGGCACCTGGATCTACAACCCGGTTCCGGAGGCGGTGGCGCGCGAACAATTTGAACTCCTGCTGACGCTCTACCACACTGGTAAGCGGCGGCCGCTACCGTTCTTCGAGCGCTGCTCGTTTGCCGTTTGCGAGAAGCTCAACAAGAGCAACGATGAGGTCAAGGCAATGCGCCAAGGCACCAAGGACTACGCGGTCAAGGATCCATCCGACCCGTGGAAGTATGACGAAGGCGACGCCTCTATCGCGCTGTGTATGCGCGATCGCGACCCGTTCGAAGGAGGCGTCGATAGCGAGTTCTTCCGGCTCGCCAAGGCCATCTGGGTCGCGCCGATCAGCTACCTGCAGGAGCAAAACTGATGGCTGCGCCACTCTACGAACGTTTTGAACTGCAGACGGCACCGCTCGACGAGGGCACCGTGCTGCTCGAAGCGAGTGCCGGCACTGGCAAGACCTACACGCTGACCGGCATCCTCGTGCGCATGTTGCTCGAGGGTCATGTCGATCACGTCGAACAGGCCTTGGTTGTCACCTTTACCACGGCCGCCGCCGACGAGTTGAAGAACCGTTTGCGAGATGCGATCCAACGCGCTCATCGCGTTTGCCTTGGCCACAAGGACGACGATCCGTTCTTCCAAAGCTTGCACACGTTTGGCAAGAAGGGCGCCACGCAGTTGCGGCGGGCGCTCGATGAGTTTGACCAGGCATCCGTGATGACGATTCACGGCTTCTGCAAACGCCTGCTCGATGAGTCGGCATTCGAGAGTGATGAACCATTCGACCTCGACTTTGCCATCGATGTCACGCCGCTGTGGCACGCCGCGGCGGCCGATGCGCTGCGGCTGGTCCGAGTGCACGACAGTTTGATGCTCGGCTCGGTATTGCACGATGCGAAGCTCGACCCAACGGCGTTGGTGCGGCTCTACCGCAACTGGCAGCGCTACCCCAATGTGGCACTAGAACCGAGCGACCCCCAACTCGGCGTGCACCTAGCCAACCTTGGCGCTGCCGTGCATCGCGCCGCAGCCCAATGGGACGACGACTTGCTAAGCTACGTCGCTGGCTTCAAGTGGCAGAAGAAGTATCTGCCAACCCCCGGGGACTTGCGACAGCACTTCGAGCAGGCCAGCGAGCCGCTCAACGGTCGTCCGGAGCTATGCCTGTCGATGTTTGATCGACTAAGCACGGAGCGACTCCGCAAGGAACTCTTCAAGCGCGGTGCACCGCAGCTCGAACAACCGTTCTTTGCGACCTGCGACGAAGTGCGCGCCGAATGGCTGTTGACGGTCAACCACTTGCGAACCGACCTGATGGTTCACATGCACGAGCGGTTGGAGCGCCTGAAGCGCGAGCAGGCGTTGCTGACCTTCGACGATCTACTGTCGCGCACTCATGCGGCGATCACTGATCCGGAGCGGCGAGATGCGTTGTTGCACGCGCTGCACGATCGTTACTCGGTTGCGTTGATCGACGAGTTTCAGGACACCGACGAACGCCAATACGAGATCCTCTCGCAGAGCTTCCGGAACCGGCCGCTGTTCCTGGTCGGCGACCCAAAGCAATCGATCTACGCCTTCCGTGGCGCCGACTTGCGCACCTATCTCGGCGCCGTCAATGACGCAGTCCAGAAGAACACGCTACAGACCAACTACCGCAGCTCTGAACAACTCGTAGCGTCGGTCAACCAACTGTTCGCGCGCGCCGGGTCGTTCGTCGAACCCGACATCCGCATGCAGAAGGTGCGAGCCAACGCGAAGAGCGGCGAGCTGCAGATTGAAGATGATGACGGTGCGGCGATGCGGTTCCGACTGCTGCAACACGAGATCAACGACAAGGGACTGGCGGTCGACCTTAACCCCGAAGACACCCGACGCCGAATCGCGCGGGACGTCACCAACGAGATCCAACGACTACTCGATGGCCCACCGCGCATCGAGGGTCGACGCATCCTGCCGCGACACATCGCCGTATTGAGCCGGCGCAACGTCGAGGCAGTGATGATCCAAGAACATCTACGCGATGCTGGAATTATTTCGGTCATCGGCAAGGCCGGTGATGTGTTTGAGACCGACGAGCTCGCGGAGCTCGAGCGGTTGTTGCTCGCTGTGCAACGCCCCAATGACGTGATGAGTGCGCGTGCCGCGCTGACCACGAGGCTATGGGGCTACAACGCCGAAGAGCTCGCCAACTTGGAGCAAGACGAAGCCAAGCTTGAACAAGAACTGAACCGCCTCGAAACCTGGCGACTGCTGTGGATCCACAAGGGCTTCGTAGTCATGAAAGAGCAGATGCTGCAAGACCTGAAGGTCAATGCGCGCATGCTGCAACGCAACGACGGCGAACGTCGATTGACCAACCTGCAGCAACTGTGCGAGATGTTGCACCAGGCAGAACACGACCATCGCCTATCCCCCGAAGGCCTCTTGCACTGGCTGCGCCATGAACGCACCCACAAGGATGAGATCGACTACCAGCGTCGTGAACTTCGCCTAGAGAGCGACGAGGACGCAGTACAGATCCTGACGATGCACGGCAGTAAGGGCCTGCAATACGAGATCGTGTTCTGCCCGTTCTTGTGGGATGGCCGCGGCGCACAAACCCAAAACACGGCGCTCGATGACGAGCGAGACGGCAAGGAACCCGGTGACCGCCGGTTCGCCTTCGACGTTGAGACGAGCGACCCGGGTTGGCTCAACTCCGAAGCCGACCGATTGGCCGAGGACTGCCGCCTTGCCTATGTCGCCTTGACCCGTGCCAAGCGCCGCTGCTACGTGCACTGGGGGCCGATTGGCTACAGCACTGGCGGATACTGGCGCAGCGCACTTGCGTGGCTACTACAGCCCGACAACGTCGACCAGCACAAGAAGGAATGGCAGCTCACTTGGGGCAAGGCCTTCAAAAACCGTTCGGGCAATCTGGCGACCGACTTGCAGCGCATTGCCGACAACTCGCACGGATCGATCAGTATCGACCATGTCGACGATGCCAGAACGCGGGCGGCGGTGCCGACGGAGCCAAACCCCAACAAGGGCACAGCCGGTAAGGCGAAGCCAAAGACAAAGCGATCGAACCGACGCCGCGAATCACGCCGGCCGCTCGTGGTGCACAGTTTCTCTTCGCTCGTTGCTGGTAGTGAGCCAGGCGTCCACGCCCACGAAGTGCGCGACCCGGAAACCCAAGCGCCCGCAGTCGGCCAGGACATCTTCGGCTTCGCGCGCGGTGCCGACGCAGGATTGTGCCTGCACACCGTGCTCGAACACGTCGACCTGCACGGCCTCGAGCAGGCACCGGCACGCGCCCTCGTCGTCAAGACATTGACGCAACACGGCATGCTCGACAGCGACGCTCACCCCGGCGTTCTCGATCCAACCGAGGCGGTGCTCGACAATCTACGCAATCTCGCCGGAGCGCGTGTGCACGAGAACGGGGCCACCGTGCTCGATATCTGCGGTGGCGTGCGCATCGCGGAATGGAAGTTCACGATCCCGATCGCCCAACCAAATCTCAAGACGCTAGCCGAGTGCTTCGCGCAGTCCACTTGCGAGGTTGCGCAGGGCTACGCGAACCGACTTTCGCAACTAGCACCGCAGCACTTCGCTGGCTTTCTGACAGGGTTCGCCGACTTGATCACCGAGTGCGACGGCCGCTACTGGATCGTCGATTGGAAATCGAACCACCTCGGCAACACAGCGGCGGACTACAACGAATCGGCACTGCTGCAAGCGATGCAGGGCCACGACTACATCCTGCAATACCACCTCTATGTATTGGCATGGCACCGCCAACTGCGCACGCGCCTACCTGGCTACGACTACGACGAGCACTTCGGCGGCGTCAGCTACGCGTTCTTGCGCGGGGCCGTGCCCAACGAAACCTCTGGCATGTTCTATGCCCGACCACCGCGCGAACTGGTGGACGCGATGGATGCCTGGGCCGCGGGGATTAGCAGGGCCCCAGGAAATGACCGGGCCGCGGGAGCTGGGCGATGAACGACACGCAAACAGAAACAACCCCACTGGCCACGTTGCACGGCGACTTGCTGTGCCGCATGGCGACCGGCGGGGATCTAGAACTCTTGCGACAACTGGTCATGGCGCTGGGCTCAGCACGCGACGAAGGCCATGTCTGCATCGACCTGGTGCGCTGGATTAACGAGCCGCTCGAAGCTGACGAAGCGCCAAAGCCGGACCTTGTCACGCTGCGCGAACAACTGCTAGCAACGGGCGTGGTTGCCAGCGCTGCTGTAAACGTCGATCTGACCGAAGCGGCAACATCGCCGCTGCCACTCGTGCTTGATGCGCAAGACCGCCTCTACACGCTGCGCCACTACCGCGCAGAACTTCGCATCGCACGCTTTGTGCAAGACCGCCTGCAACGCGAGCCCACCACGACACCCGAGAAGCTGCGTGCCACTCTTGGTGCTGTGGGTTTGCTACCGGAAGTACCGCTGACCGAACCGGACTGGCAACTCGCTGCCGTGGTTGCGGGCGCCACCCGTTCGTTGACGGTGTTGTGCGGCGGTCCCGGCACCGGCAAGACCACCACCGTTGCCAAACTGCTATCCGCGCTGCTGCACGACGACCCAGCGATGCGCATTGCTATCGCCGCACCAACTGGCAAGGCGGCGGCCCGACTTGGCGAAGCCCTGCAAGAACGTGCAGCGGCGCAACCGGAACTGTCCGAACCTCTCGCCAACCTCGACCCGCGCACCCTGCACCGCTTGCTCGGCTACTTGCCGCTTGACGATGCCTTCCGCTTTGGACGCGACAAGAAACTGCCCTACGACCTGGTAGTCGTCGATGAAGTTTCGATGGTCGACCCAGCCATCTTCGCGGTGTTGTGCGACGCGCTGCCAGACGAAACGCGCCTGGTGTTGGTCGGCGACAAGGATCAGCTCGCAGCTGTTGCCGCAGGCCAGGTGCTTGGTGATTTGTGCCATGCGGCTCTGCCGGAGCATGGTCTCGGCGAACAGCTCGCGACGTTCGTCACCCACGCGACCGGCATGCCGATCACCGCACAGCA
>JBNMND010000210.1:0-9878 GCA_051274975.1 Planctomycetota bacterium
GCGAAAGGTGCCATCGACCGCGGTCGTCACTTCGTTGCGCGTCTGATTCCTGCCACCGGGCATCTCGCTGATCTCGACGATCTGGTCCGTACCCCAGATATCAATCGACAACGCGAGGCCACCGCGTGGGGCGCCTGCCCCATCGACGATGCGGCCGTGCATCATGCTGCCTTTGGCTGAGGCCTCGGTCGGGGTGGCGTCCGGCGCGGCCGTTCGCGTCACACCGACTTCGGACATCGGAACCTGCGCCTGGTCCGTGCCAGCCACCGATTCGACCTTGGCTTGACCGCCACCGCCGTCGTTTAACGAGTGCGTAGTGCCACCTGGGAGGTTTGCCGGGGCGACTTCGTCACCCTCTCGCAAGAGGAGGTAGCTGACTGCCGCGAGGGCGGCCACGAGCAGGAGAACGAGGAATGCTTGGGGTTTCATGGCGGCGGTTACCAGTGTGGCTGGCCACGACGCTCACCGCATCCTCGAAACTCCCGGTCCAGAGCATTCAGCCAAGCCCTTCTGTGGCCTACGCTTCCTGCGTCATGCCGAGCCCCTCGCACCATCAGAATCGTCGTAAGCAGTTTCTCACCTCCATCGACTCGCCCGTGCTACTCATGGCCGGCGGGTGGATCTCCCGCAACTACCCGGCGAACTGGAGCGCATTCCGTGCCGACAGCACGTTCCTGTTCTTCTTCCCGGAACCGGAGGCCAACGCAGCCGCGCTGTTCGACCCGAAGGACAATTCGGTGACGTTGTTCCTCGATGAGCGCACCGCGTCCGATGCGCTGTGGCATGGACCGACGCCGAGCTTCGCGGCGATGCAGAAGAAGCTGGGCGTCACCAAAATTGAGAACCGGGCCAACCTCGACAGCATCGTCAAGAAGAAGCTTGGTAGCCGGAAGTGCAAGACGCTGGCGATCCCTGATCCACGCGCGACGGCCGAAGCGAAGAAAATCACCGGTCACAACGTCGACTTCTTCAACACCAAGAAGGTCGGCGACCCCGCCGTGCTGCTTGCGATCGCCGAACTGCGCAACCATCGCATGCCGGAAGAGCTCGCCGAGATGAAGAAGGCCGCGGCGATCACGCGCGATGCCCACAAGCTCGCGATGGCAAACACGCGCGCTGGAGTGACCGAGCAAGAGCTCGTCGGCCACGTCGTTGGCACGTTCTCCAAGAACAGCTGCGTCGAAGCCTACGGCACGATCCTCAGCGTGCGCGGCGAAGTGCTGCACAACCACGACCACAGCAACACGCTCAAGAACGGCGACCTCGTGCTACTCGATGCCGGCGCCGAATTGCCGAGCGGCTACTGCGGTGACGTCACGCGCACGTGGCCGGTCAACGGCCGCTTCTCACCGGTGCAACGCGACATCTATGACATCGTGCTCGCTGCCGAAAAGGCATCGATCGCGATGGTCAAGCCGGGCGAACGATACCTCAACATCCACCTTGAATCGGCGCGCGTGATCGCGGATGGCATGGTGCAACTCGGGCTAATGAACGGCCAGGTCGACGACCTCGTCGCATGCGGTGCGCACACGCTGTTCTTCCCGCATGGCGTCGGCCACTTGATTGGCATTGATGTGCACGACATGGAAGGGTTCGGCGAAGTCGTCGCCTACCCGCACGGCCGCAAGCGCAGCAAGGACTTCGGCACAGCGTTCCTTCGCAACGACATCGACCTGGCCGCGGGCATGTGCGTCACGATCGAGCCCGGCATCTACTTCGTGCCGGCGATCCTGCACGACAAGACGTTCCGCGCGGAGCACAAGAACAACGTCAACTTCGACAAGGTCGAACGCTTCCTCACGATGAACGGCAAGCGAGGCTTTGGCGGCGTTCGCATCGAAGACGACGTGCTGTGCACTAAGTCGAGCCCCGATGTGCTCTCCAAGGAAGTGCCTAAGGAACGCGTCGCACTGGAAGCATTGATCGGCAGCGCCTGCTAGGCAATGTTGCGCGCGTTCTCATTGGCCGTTGGACAAATGTTCAGCGGCCCGATCCTCGGCGTGATCGGCGCCTGCACGATGCTCAGCATCGCGTGCTTCGTCGGCCTGTGGTTCGGTATCGACTGGGCCATCGAAACGTGGATGGAGGGTTCTGACGGCTTCCTCGCCGAGCTTGCCTCGATGGGCGGTGGACTCGTCGCCGCGCTGGTGTTGGCCTACTTCTTGTTCCCGATCGTCGCAACTGCGTTCATCTCACTGTTTCTCGAGCGCATCGCCAAGACGGTTGAGGACCAACACTACCCGCACTTGCCACCGGCAAAGGGTCTGCCGATCCTAGCCAGCCTCGCGGTCACGGCGCGCTTCGTGATCTTGATGATCGGCGCCAACGTGCTGCTGTTGGTGCTGCTGTTCTTTCCGCCGGTCTATGCCGTCATGTGGTTCGTGGTCAACGGCTGGTTGATTGGTCGCGAGTATCTCGAACTGGTCTCGATGCGGCGCATCAGCGTTCGTGACACCGATCGACTGCGCAAGCGACGCGGCAACGAGACGTTGATGACGGGCGTCGTATTGGCAGTGCTGCTGCCGATCCCGCTATTCAACATGGTGCTGCCAGTGTTCGCGACCTGCGTCATGGTGCACCGGTTCCACGAATGGCGCGGTAGCGAAATCGACGACGAAATCGACGACGAAATCGACGCCTAATCCGCCGCGCTTACTCGCTGGGCGGATACAGAACGACCGGCACGGTCGCATGACGCACGACCAACTCGGCGGTGGACCCGAGTAATAGCCGGCGCAGGCCGGCTCGACCATGCGTTGCCATTGCGATGTAGTCCGCCTTGTGTTCCTTCGCGTAATCAACGATGGCATGCGAGACATCCGCCGCATCCACGACCACTGTCATATTGCACACCGCACCCAACGATTCGGCGAACTCCTTTAGCTTCGCCACCCAGTCGGCATGCAACTGCAGGCGGTCGGGATAGACACCCATCATGCTGCCGCCAACAGGCTCGAAGGAGATGGCTTCGAGCACGGCGAGCAACGTAACCTCTAACTGCAATCGTTCGGCTAGCTCGCGCACCGGTGCAAACGCACGCTGTGATTCGGCGGACAAGTCTGTGGTGAGAACAATTCCTGGCATTCGGATCTCCTTGGTTTGACACCAACATTGTGGGTCACCAAAACACGGCAGACCATCCGCAGAAGTGCCCAGAAGCAAACCGCACATGGCGAAGGCTGAAGGGCGCGGAGTAGCGCAAACCGAGCCATTCGTTTGCTATCTTGAGGTCATGGAGAAGCCGCCACTAGCTCCGCCGCCGCGCGCGATCCCGTCATCCTTGCGATGGCGTGTGCAGCTTGGCGGACTGGTACCGACGATTGCATTCGCGCTGCTAGCCTTCGGGGGCTTCATGGCCACGGTGTTCGTTTCGAACTCCGAGCTGGCAACGTGGTATCGCTTCGCAACCGAACTCGGCACAACCGAAGGCACCGCCTTACATAGCGAACGCACCAACGTGCAGCACAACTCCAGCACGGTGGTGCTCGTGGAGTTTGGCTACAGGATCAACGGCGACGACTTTATCGGTCAGTCGTTCTGCCAAGGGCGTGCTCCCGAAGACGACGAAACTGTTCTCGTCGAGTACGCCATCAACAATCCAGAGACGGCGCGGATTGAAGGAATGCGTTCGGCACCGTTCCCCGCCACGACGGTCTTCATATTGATCGTCCCGTTCGCGGCGATCGTGCTACTCGCAGTCGGCTACATCCGTGGCCGAAGACGCGTCGAATTGATGCAGAATGGAGCCTCCGCCTGGGGCTTGCTAACGAATCGCGAACCGACCAACACTCGCATAAACAACCAGCGCGTGCACAAGCTCACGTTCACGTTCCTCGACGAGGCCGGCCGCGAACAAACGGCGACCGCCCGCTCACACAAGAGCGAGTTTTTCGACGATCAGATCGCTCGTCATGTGCTGAAGGGATCAGGCAGATGCTGCATCGTGGAGTTGCTGCCCGGCAGGCCCGAGATCGTCGATGAACAATGGGCACCGGTTCGCGGCATGTCGCGGGCTCGCGTCTTCATCCTGCCGATCGTCGCCATCGTGGTGATCGCGCTCGCCAGCCAAGTGACGCTCTAGCGGGTCAACCAGGCGAAGTCGGTGTTGCCACCGGTCACGATCATGGCGACGCGCTTGCCGCGGACCTGATCGGTAATGGTTCGGATCGACGCCAACGTCGTTGCGCCACTGGGCTCCACGACGAGCTTGGTGCGCTCGAGGAAGAAGCGCGCCGCATCGACAATCGCGTCCTCCTCGCACGTAATCACCTCGACTTGATGCCGCATCAGTAGTTCGAAGTTGGGTTCGCCGAGGCCCGTCATCAAGCCGTCACCCCAAGTCTTCGGATTGGTCACAGCCGGTTGCCGCACACCACTCGCCAATGAACGCGCCGCGTCATCGACCGCCTTGGGCTCTGCCGCCAACATGCGCGCACCGGGCAGCAACGCCCGCACGACCACCGCGGTGCCGCCGCACAAGCCGCCACCGCCGATCGGCGTGATCACTACATCCAGGTCAGGCACCTGCTCGAGCAGTTCCAGCGCCGCGGTGCCTTGCCCAGCAATGACGAACGGGTTCTCGAACGGATGCACAAGCTCGGCGCCGGTCTGCGCCTGCCACGCGTCACAGGCCTGCTGACGCTCGCTCTGCTTGCAGAACCGAACCTCCGCCCCGTATCCCCGCACCGCCAGGACCTTCACCTTAGGCGCGGTTTCCGGCATGACGACGTAGCACGGAATGCCTCGGACGCGGGCCGCGTACGCGAGAGCCGCCGCGTGGTTACCGCTGCTGTGCGTCACGACACCGCGCGTCGCAACAGCCGCATCGAGCGCCATGACGGCATTGCAGGCGCCACGCGCCTTGAAGGCACCAACCTTCTGCAGGTTCTCGCACTTGACGAAGACCTGCGCGCCGAGTTCGGCATCTAGCGTTGCCGAGGTCACAACTGGCGTCAGGTGCACGTGGCCGCGGATACGCTCCGCGGCCGCCTGAACATCGGCCAGCTGGACCGGCACGACTTACTTCGCCGCGACCTTGAGCTTGCCGCTCTTACGCTCAACGTTGAAGAGCTTGTTGCCGAGCGGCACACCCTGCAACTTGAAGTCGACGGCATCGCCAATCGGATCGTTTTGGATCTCGCCGTAGCGCACTGCGAAGCCACAGCCGATGCGGAAGATGTTGTCGAGCATGAACGAGTTGAGGTTCATGTCGACGCCGCGGTAACGCGAGCCAATGCCGTTCTCGGGGTGGAAGTGCTCGAGGCAGTTCGGCTCGAACGAGCCATCCAGCTCACCGCTCATCATCTTGATCGTGCGCTTGAGCAAGTCGCCAGCGAGCTTCGCTGCCTTCTTGTTGCCACGCTCAGCCCAGTAGGTCAGACCTTCGAGGATGTGCGAGTTGACGACCGGCCAGGTGCGCCCGTTCCACGGCGAACCCTTACGAGTGCCCTTCCAGCGACCAGAACCCTCGAACGTCGAATCGCTCATCGCGATACTCGGCACCGGGTACTTGGCCCAGAACTCTTCGCGGCTCGACAACAGGTCCAACATGCTGTCGACCTGCTTCTGGTTCGGGATGTCCGTCGCAAGCGGGTAGAAGCCCACTGCAGCACGAACGTTGGTCTTGCGACGGGTGACCGGATCAAGATCCATGAAGATGCCGGCTTTCTCGTCCCACATCTTCTTGCGAACGGTTTCGAGGATGACTTCGATCTCCGCTTGGAAGCGGTTGGCCATCGCCTTCTCTTGGATCTCTTCCGCGACCGCGTAGAGCCACTTGACCATGCGGTAACGGAACACCGACGCGTCGATACCCTTCAGGCGGAACTGCTCGGTGGACTCCTCCGCGCGGTCGGCCTTGCTATCAATGACCGTGTAACGACGCGAGAACTCTTGCCCCGACTCGAAGTGGTTGACGATATCCGTCAGACCACTGCCTTCCGGGTCGCGGTTGTTGCCGAGCCACTTGACGTAGCGCTGCATCGCCATCAAGACGGTCTTCTTGGTCGCCTTGTCGTTGTGCATTTGGTCGAGCGCTTCGAAACCACCACCCCAGTCGGCGTGGTAGAAGTCGCTCGAGTCCGTGCCGCTCATGTAGACGCGACCGGGCACCTGGCCGTTGTGCAGCAGGTTGTCGAAGAAGATCTTCAAGCAACCGCGCGAGTAGCTCGGGTCGTGCAGCCAACGCGACTCACGCATCACTGCCGGCGCGCTGAAGCTGGTCGGAATGTGGGTCGCGCCGTTGCCTTCGCAAACCGCGGCAGACGTATACAGGCCCGCACCTTGCTGCTGACGCAGCAGGAACAGCAGTTCGAAGCGGTGCTTGACCACGCGCTCCATGCCCTTGTCTTCACACTCGAACACCGGGACGTTGGACCAGAACGCCTTGTAGCCATTCTCATCCTTGACGTCAGGGCGGCGCGCACGGTAGGTGACGCCCTTGCCCTTAAAGGTGACGTTGGCTTCGAAGCGGTGCGCGGCGCTGCCGCCACCCTTCAACGTGATGGCGCGGAACAGTCCGGCATACACGCGCGAGCCAGCGATGATCGGACTGGGCTTCTCGACGGGGCGCTTAGCGCGCGGCGTCTGCAGATGCCCCATGTCAAACCACGGCGTCTCTTCGAAGTTGCCGAGATCACTGCCACCCTCGCAGAAGTACGCCTGCAAGCAGCGCGCACCCTTACTGTCGGGGTTGGAGAAGTGGATGTCGGTCGGGACCTGCGGCGAACCAGCCGGACCAATCGCACGACGAATGCGGAAGCTGTCGCCTTCGAGCGAAACGGGTTCGCCCTCCGGGTCCGTCGTCGTCCACATCACGACGTGCAGCTCGAGCTCTTCGTTGCTGCCGTTCTTCAGCTCCAACTCGGAGACCAAGCGGTCGTCTTGGGTGATGAAGCGCGTCTCCGTGATGGTGATCTTGCCCGCCACGTGCGTCAGCACGGCCTTACCGTCGACCATCTCGAACCCGGCGCAAACCGTGTCGATCTTGCGGCCGCCGTTCAGGAACGACAGGAAGTAGACGCTGGGCACGACCGCGCTCGAGATACACGTCTCGTCGGCGAAACCGGGCTCGGTGATGCGTCGCGGATATTGCGGAGCAAAGAGACAATAGCCTCCGCCCGCCAACGCGATCTTTTTCGGCAGATTGACGACGCCACCTTCCGAGGCGGATGCCTTGGAGGTTGAGGCCTTAGCCTTCGTCGTACGCTTGGCCGAACTCTTTTTCTTAGCCGCTGCCATTGGCAAGTCTTTTATTTCAAGGCGCTTATGGTGCCTAAATTGATTGACTTACCGACCCACCAATTACGGTGTAACCGGACAATAGTCAAACAGGCCACCGCATATTGATGGCTGCCCGCTAGCAGTCAAGCGCTTTCCGGCACCTGCCAAAGGTCTGACAACGTCAGGCCCGGTTTGCGGGATACGGCAGCTCCGAATACAGCCGCCAACCGCCCGGTCAGGGACTGCCCGGAGAAGCCGCTCATGCTCGACCGGTCGCACCCTGAGGAAACGGTGCCGTTTTGGTGGGCTGCCACCATCTTGCCCAATGCCTTGGCCAGTGCCTCGGCATCGGTTGGCGGCACAACGACACCCGCCTGCGTCGATTCGATGAGGTCCGCGCCATCGCCGGGCGGGAGGACGCCAAGCACGGGCCGTTCACTCGCGAGCGCTTCATACAGCTTGCCCGGCACGACCAACGCGCGGTCATAGCTATCGTCTAGTTTGCCGGTCGACAGGTGCACGAGCGGTGCGTCAACGGCCATAGTCTTGAGACCTTGGCGATCGGTTTCGAAGCATATGTCGGCGCCATAACAGTGAAAGCCCGGCACCTCTTCACAAAAGCGAAGACCGGACGACTTGCGCAAGGCGATCATCACTTCGTCCAACGCCAGCACCTGACGCGGCAACGACGGCCAGTAGCAGTGGCCGTTCGGATCGACGATGTAACCGCAGAAGCGGCCCGAACGTTCGCAGCCAACAAGCCCAGCCAGTGCGACGTCGCCGGGAACATTGGTGAGCGACGTAGTCAGTCGCTGCCAGAAGTCGCCGGGAAACTGCACGTCCTGGTGCAGGCAGACAATCCAATCCGCGTCGAGTTGTTCGATGCCGTGATTGAGCCCTTGAGGTTTGGTTCGCCCTTGAGCCACTCGGGCATCACATCCGCCACCTTGCGCAACGATTCCTGGCACGCTTCAAACTGCGCGACATCGTTGACCAGAGATACCAAGGCGAGGCGGATCACGAATCGACCACGGCGCGAAGGCGGTCGAGCACTTGGGTCAATTCTTCGGGCATCGGATCTTCGAGCACGAATCGTTCGCCGCTAGTCGGGTGCGCCATCTCCACGCGCCGCAGATGCAGGAATAGACGTTCCAAACCGTAGAGCTTGCGAAATGTAGCGTTGATGCGGCCCTTGCCGTGCGTGGTGTCCCCGATGACGTGCCGGCCAGCGTGGTTGGCATGCCTGCGGATCTGGTGGTATCGACCAGTGAAGATGCGGCACTGCACCAAAGCACAGCGAGAAAACGTCTCGATGACCTGAAAGTCGCTGCGGCACTCGCGCGCGATGTCTTTGTCGTCAGTCAGCGGCCGATCCATGGTCCAGGACGCGCCGAGCTCCTTATTGCTGCCGGGATAGCGCATCAGCGCCAAGTAGTCCTTATGCGCATCCGGTGCGGACAGGCACTTCTGCAGCGCCGCCGCACTCTCCGACGACAGCCCAAACATCAGAATGCCCGAGGTCGCACGATCGAGGCGATGAAACGGGTAGACGTACTGCCCAACCTGATCCCGAACGATCTGCAGTGCCGCGTGCGCCTCGGGGTAGTGCTTGTCGCGGTGCACCAACAACCCGGACGGCTTGCTGACCGCGATGAAGTCTTCGTCCTGAAGCAGCACCGGGAGCGGCCCTGGGGCCGGCTCGACGGGAGCGTCAGGCGCAACTGGGTCGTCAGGCGCAACAGGGTCGTCAGGAGTTTCGGTCATTGGTCAGCACGCATCGAAACGATTGGGCCGCGACAGAACAACCTCGTTCGCCACAAGCATCAGATCGGTTCGATGGAAGCCCACTGGTGCGCGATCGAAATCGGCGTGTTCATCGCACGGTAGCACGGCAGCGCTTTCGTTCGCGGCCTGACGATCGCCACGGGCCACAGCGCTACCAAACCGCTGGAACGTGGGCTGTGCGTTACGAGCACCGCCTCCATGGAGCACCCGCTTTGCTACCGCGAACTGCCAGCCCATCGAGTTTCTGCCACCGCCAGCGATTGCGGGCCCCAAACCCTGTGTGGCACGTGCACACACAGCGACCTGGCAGCGGCGAAAGCCTGAGGAAACGGTTCTGTACCGTGCGGTGCAGAGCGAATGGGCAACGTCGCTAACGCAATTGGAAGCTGGTGATCGCCACGTGCCACGCTTTTGCCGCCGCGAAGTCGAGGCGTTCTTGCGTTGCGGCATCCTCGCGCACGGCTTTGCGCGAGTCTTCTGCGCACAGTGTCGGCACGACGACGTGGTCGCATTCTCGTGCAAGGGGCGGGGATTCTGCCCGTCATGCGGCACGCGACGCATGGTGGACACAGCCGCGTTGCTGGTCGATCAAGTGATCCCAGACGTTGCACCGGTGCGGCAATGGGTATTGTCGCTGCCGTATCGGGTGCGGCTTCTGTGCGCGCATGATCCGGAGGCACTGTCGGCAGTGCGCCGCATTCTGGTGCGTGCGGTATCGGGCTATTACGAGCGCGCGGCGAAGCGCCTTGGCAAGCCACTGCCGCGAACCGGTGCAGTAGCGTTCGTGCAGCGCTTCGATTCGGCGCTGCGGCTAAATGTGCATTTGCACGTGCTGTGGTTGGATGGGGTCTACTCGCATGAGCCAGGTC
>JBNMND010000211.1:0-9826 GCA_051274975.1 Planctomycetota bacterium
GGATGCTATGGATCGGCGTTTCCGATGCAAGAGCTGGCGTGGAAAGCTCCTGAGTTGGCCAAGATCCGGACGGCGACAGCAGTGGCTCTCCTCGGGCCTACCATGAGCACACGGACACACACGCAACACCCCTTATCACGGTCACTTGCAGCCAGTTCCCCCGAGCTCAAAGGGTCCGAGGAGCCACCTCGCTCAGCGCACGAACGCACGCAGCGCCAAGGCCAACAAGCCTGCGAGCACAAACCACTGTGCCAGCCCCTGCTCGGTCCCGGCAAACTCCGGCAGCCCCCGATCCTCTCCAGCCGCGGGAGCTGACAGGTCACGTTCGGAGGCGGGCGACGCGGTCGGGCCCGCGATACTGGTCGCGGCTTCCCCGTAGCTGCGCACGAACGCTCGCCGTAGCAGTTGTGGGAAGGCGGGCAAGAGCGGCAGGTTGCTGTCCTGTAGCCGGAACGCCAAATGCACGGAGGCCGTGTCGCCGCCATCGACAAGCACGCCCAACGGCTCACGCCGGTCGCCATCCTGGCACCACAAGAACGGTTCGCCTGCTGGCAGGATGCCGCGCCAAGCGCGATCGATGCGCAGCTCGGACAGATCGAGCCCGACCGTCAATGGCGAACTGCGCGACCAATCAAGCGGCGTCGGACTCACCCACACCTCCGCTTCGACGGAGTCCCGCAGGCGGGTGCCGAAGGTCAACGCGCGCCGCTTCGCGACTCGACCATCCGCGTCCTGCAGCGGCACGAGCCCACCATCGACCAACAGCATGCCGACCGAAGTGTCGGAGGTGTCCGTCACAACCACGCCTGCGACTTCTTTGGCGAGCGCGGCGGCGGCAACACTGACGAAGATCGATGCGTCGGATTCGGCCAAGGCAGCAATGCGTGGCGCTGGTAGCGGTGGCAACGTCAGCACGAAGCGGTGATCTGCCGGCAGACGATCACCGGCGAGGATCAGTTGCACGACGAGTTCGCCGCCAACTTTGTCGCGCTGCAGTTCGACCGTGCGCGTCAACATCATGCCCGAACGCAATGAGCAGCTGTAACGCTGCTCATTGGTGGTCGCGCCGAGCACTTGCAGTTCGGCGGAGACTCGGTCACCCGATGCTTCTGCGGCATACGCGACCATGTCGATTTCCAGCCGCAGTGTTGGCAACGGCCAAGCATCGACAACTCGCACCGCATCGATCGCGGCATTGGCGCCGCGCGTATCCAGGCGGGTCAACGCCCCCACGCTGGGAAGTTGCTCACGGCCTTGCCCATCAGTCAACGTCCAGACCACACAGTCTTCGCTCGCGGTTTGCTCGGCGAGCTCGTTGAGATCTGCATGCAACGCACCGCCTGGTTGGCCGAGATCCTGCAACGCGCGCGCGGCTGCACCGTGGCGCCGGCGCAACTCGCCGCCACAACGCAACACCGTCAATTCGATGTGCTCGGGCAACTGCGCGAACTGCGCTGAGAGCTTCTGTTTCGCTTGTTCGAAGGCGCTAACCCCCGCGGTTTCGGCGGCCATGCTTGCCGATGCATCGAGCAACACGAGCAATCGCGTTGGCCCTGGTTGCTTAGGCAAGAACGGCTGCGCTGCGGCGATCGTCGCGCCAATGGTCGCCAGCGCCAGCAAGATGAAGCGCCACCACGAACCACGCGGCGGCCGGCGACGCAACGCGCGCATCGCCAACTGCCACTGCTGCATGTGCGCCGTCAAGACTTCACGGCGCGGCTTTGGCGGCTGCGAAAGCCACCACAACAGAGGCAGGACCAACAAGGCCCACAAGAATTGCGGCGAGGCCAACGTCATCGCGTGCACGCCGCCACAATCGGCAGGTAGTCGGCCAAGCGAGGCACTTCGACAATACCTTGATCCCATCTTCGCAGCGGGCTGCCGGCTTCGGCGAACATGCGCCGCTGCTGTCGTTCGAGCAGCGCGAGTTGGCGCCTCAGTTCGTCGTGCAAGGCGCGATCCACAGGCACCGACAGTTCCGCATGCGTTTCCGGGTCGACGATGCGCAAGTAGCCACCTGCCGGCGCCGCCTCGTCTTCGGGCACCGTCGGAATCCAACCCGCGACCTTCGCACCGCGCCGACGCAGCGACAGCAACGGCCGCGAGAAATCCTGCACGGGCGCGAAGTCACTGATCCAGTGCACCCGCCCCACCGACTCCCCTTGCAAGGCCAGCGCAACCGCAGTCGACGGCGGCACGGATGCCGTTGGCAGTTGCCCCAGGTGATCAAGCAACTGCGGCAACTGCGCGGTGCCGGTGAAACGCGCGTTGGCATTGCTGGCACCGGGCGCGACGATCGATACGCCGTCGACACGTGCCAAGGCCAGCCCGCCGAGCACGGCCGCCAAACGCAGCGCGCCGAGTCGCCGCGGTGGCGTTCCCGCGAGCATGCTTGGCGAAAGGTCGAGCACCACCGTGATGGCGCGGCGATCGTCTTCTTGCAGTTGCTTGATGAACAACTCGCCGGTGCGCGCATACGCCGACCAATCCAAATGGCGAAGGTCGTCGCCGCGTTCATACCGGCGATGGCCGACGAACGTGCCGCTCTGACTCAACACCGATCGCCGCGCGCGCAGTTGCTCGATGCGGCCCGCGTCGATGTTGCCTCGCGTCGCCAACAACGCAGGAAGCAACGCACGGAACGGCTTCGGAAACGGATCAGGAATGGTCGGCAACGTGAGCTTGCGACGCATTACTTCTTGGCCTTCTCACGCAGCTTCTCGAAGAAGCGCCGCACCATGGCACGTTCGGCCGGCGGCACGTGACGGGAACGCAACGCCGCCTCAGCGGCACGTTCGAAGTCGGGTTCTAGGGGCTTGGGCTTGTTGGGATCGGAGGTCTCCGCCGAAGAGTTCGACTGCGCGGAGCCGGAGTTCGCCAGCTCCTCAAGTTCGGCCGCATGCATGCGCGCACGCCGGGTCGGACCATCGCCGATGAACTCAGGCACGACGAAGCGCTGGTCATCGGGCAGGTCGATCAGCGGCGGAACCTCGTCTGGATCCGTTGGCGCTTTATAGGCTTCGGGCTCCGGCGTCGGGGCCGCTGGTTGCGGCTCGGGCTTGTCGCCGGGCTGCTCACCGGGTTCGTCCTTCGGCGGCGGCTGCGGCTCCTCGCCCTTCGCACCTTCGGGCGGCGGCGTGCCTTCTGGGTTGGCATCGTCGCCAGAGCCGTCGCCACCTTGACCATCGTCGTCGCCCGCTTCGGGCTGATTGGCCAGACCACCAATGGCGCCCGACCACGGCGGCGCAATCCACAGCGCAACCAGCCAAATCAACAGCAACAACAACACGACCGGAATCAACCAGCGCCATCGACCAAGGCGCGGTCGCGCAACCGCTGCCAGGGCTCGCTTGCGATGCGGCGCCAGTCGTTGTTGCACGTCTTGCTCAAGCCAGCGCAGCATGCTCGACCGTTCATCTGAACCAGCGTCCGCAACGCGGCTGGCATTAAGGTCGTCCATCTCGAGCCACGTCAGCAGTTCGTCGTGCAGCGCCGCAATCTCGGCGCCACTGCCGGAAGAGCCACTGCCCGAAGAACCACTACCCGACAAGCTCTGCCGCAACGCCGAGAAGATCTTTCGGCTGTGCCACCACGCGCGCGCGGCCGCCAGCAACATCGTGGGCACCAAGATCGCCAGACAGACGATCAGGGCTTGCCGCAAGACACTTGGCCAAAGCCAAGCGAGCAACAGCAGCGGCAACGCGAGCAGCAGGCCCCAGCGAATGCCAGCTCCAACCGTGCAGCTGAAGACATGGCGCCAGCGCAGACCCTGCGCGAATCGACGCAAGGCCGAACCGTTGGATGTCGCTGAGACTGCGATCGAAGTGCCGGGCACGGCCCGCATCATGCGCGTTCTCCCGCCAGAAGAAAACGACCGGGGCGAAGGCAACGTGCCCTCGCCCCAGCCTACTCAGAAGGAGGAGAGGCTGGTTTCTTCGGCAAGGGGCGCAACGACTGCCTCGCGCTGCACCCTGAATGCGCGGTTTGGCGGGCGCGAGTGCGCGTCTACGCGCGCTGCTAGCGCAGGGTTCGCGGCGGTCTCTGAGCGAGACTGCGCGGCAAGTCGGCTACAGTCAGCCCGAACGCGTGAAAAACACGCCCGGCAACCGCAGCTACTTGGGGTCGAACAGACGCGTCGCCACGTCGAGTTCAAAGTTCGTCACCATCGACGAACCCCACGTCATGATGAACGACGGTTCCAGGCTGCAGGTCATGTAGTAGATGTTCTGATCCTTGAGGCGCGTGCCAATGGCGATCTGCACGACCTTCTCGGTGCCCGCTTCATCGAACGTGAACGTGACTTCGGTCTGGGCGGGATGCAGCCCGTAAGCCGTCATGTTGCCGGCGTTATTGAGGCTGCGCTCGAAGGTGTCGACGGCCAGGTAGCCGAACCGCTGGATCAAGCCTTCGATCTCGGTCTGGCGCACGGCACCCAGGGTTTCGCCGACACCCTTCGCTGACCACATCGACTTGCCCGGCTCGCGCTCGAACACGAACGTCTTGCCCTCGGTGGACAGGTTCTTGATCGTCAACTTGCGAACTTGCGGCGGCTGGACGCGCGCCAAGACACGCTCAGTCCACTCGTCAGTTTCGACGTTGCGCCGCCAAGGTTTCTCCCACTCGTAGAGCACGACATCGTTGCTGCCGACCTGACGTACGAACACGCCACGCACCGCCTCGGTGCCGGTGCGACCAACGCTTGAGTCATCGCCAACAAAGACCTCGGCGAGCACATTCTTTTCCGCCTTGTCGACGACCTTGATCAGGTACGCGTGCTCAACGTCGAGGCCGTATTTCTTCAACTGTTCCTCGGTCGCGTTGGCCTGCACCAACGTCTCCGGGTCGTTGCGGATCATGCGCAGATGATGAAACACGTCGGACTCGAGCCGCTGTGCCTTGATCGGCGCGCCAGCCAACAGCACGGGGTCTTGGTCCGTCAACTGCCCGATGCGCCAAGTATCACCCTGCAGCTTGAGCACCAACTGGTTGTAGTCGACACGCTGCGGCCGGTTGGGGTTTGCATTCGCCGGCCGCTCGGGCTGCTGCGCCTTCGGCTCGGCGATCAACACGACACCAGCGTTGTCACTGGTGAAGCCTTGGAACATCAGCGGGATGCGGCCCACGTCGACGAACGTGTCAGCATCGTCGTAGAGCTGCAGCGCGGTCGGAATCGCCAGCACCAAGCACACGACGCCGAGGACAAGATTGCGAGACTTCAAATTCATCGCGACAGCCTTAGGCAGCATCGAGCGACGCGAGGAACGCGCGCTTCTGGTTACGGCGGATACGCCAGACCAACAGGCCAAACGTCAATAACAGCAAGCACGGAACCAGCACGTTGAGCGTGACCAAGCGGGTCGTCTTGCTGCGCAATGCCTGCTCCGCGTCGCGCGGGTCCTCGTTCGCTTTCGTAGTCGATTCGACTAGTGCGAGCGTGCGGTCCGCGGGCACGCGCGACTGCAGATCGACGAGGTCGCGATCATCGCTGAGCCAGTCCAGCATTTGCGCGAAGAACGGCATGGCCATATCGCCAGAGTACGGGCCACCAATTGGCAGGTAGTCCTGGCCAAGCACATCATCGCGCAAGAATGTCGAATCGCCGACGACCACAATGCGGCCCTTCGATGCGGAATGCGAAATCATCGCGGCTTCCGAATTGTCGACATTCGACTCTACGGGCTTCGCCGGTTGCGGACCGTTGGGGTCGGACTTAGGAGCCTCAGCGGGCTTATCGTCCTCTTCCTTCGAATTGTCTTCTTCGCCGATCTGAGAAGGGCGCCTTGGCACCTTCTTGCCAACGAAGAATGAATGGAAATCGCCCTGCACCTCGACCATCAATGGTGCCTGCATGCGCGGCTCGGCACGGACACGATCGGTGAGCGCGCTCATGAACCGCTCAATCGCGTCGCTCATGAGTCCCTCGTTCGAACCAATTGGGTTGAGGCCTGAAGGTGAGTCTTCGACTAGCGCAAGCGGCGACGTCCATAGCAGTACGCGACCTTCGACACCTTCGGGAAGGTCTGGCACGCCGCCAGCACGTTCGCGCAACCCCACCCATGTCGGCCAATAGAAGCCCGGGCCACGGTTCCACCTCTTCTTGAAGCCGCGAAACAGGAAGTCATCCGACGGCATGCCCGGCACCAACGTCTTGCGATACTGCACAGCTAAGCGACTGTCGACCTGGCCGTTCGCGTCGAGCGCGAGTCGATCGGCCGACAGGGCCCAATCGATGTTCATTGCGTGCAGAAAGTACGGGTAGGCGACGTGGCTGAAGCGCGCGCCGCCAGCGGGGCCACGCATGGCCACCGCGAAGTAATCCCGTGGTCTCCCGAACCGCGGCTCGTAGGCAAGATTGTGCATATCCGCAACGAGTCGCGGCTGCCAATCGATGCCGTAGTGACTGAGCTGCTGCACCAACGGATACGCACTCTCCTTGGCGTCGAGCGAGAACGGCACGTTCTTGAAGGTGCGTTCGGGATCAATCTGGTATTCGACGGCATCGGCGAAAATCACCAGGGTGCCACCGCTCATAACGAACTGGTCGATGACGTACTTTTGGCGATCCGTCAGCAGCATCGGCCGGAACAAGAACAACGCCTCCAAATCGGCCGGCAACAGCGCTCCGTCCTCGTCCTTGAAGTTTTGAAACTCGTAGCGCGACTTCAGATCCCGGTGCTGGCGCACCATGTTCCACCCAACGATCGCCTGCTGGCGGCCGCGCGGCACCCGCGCCGGCCATTCCATGTAGCCGATCCGGCGCTTTGTGCCGGTGATGACTTCTTTGATCCTCGGGGTGACCATCGCTTCCGCTTGGAAGGAGCTGTTGGGCATGAAGGCCGCGATGACCTTCTGCTTGCCACCGCCATAGAGCAGGCGTAAGCCTTGCCAGTGCTGATCGACCGACAACGACGTCGCCGATTGGCTCTTGGTGTTGATCGAATTGATACCGAGTCGAAGCGCCGTCTTGGCGATCGCGGCATCACTGTTCGGATCGAAGCGCTGCACGATCACGCGGCCCTTGCCGAGTTGCGTAATTTCGTCGAGGAAGTTGTCGGCCCAACTGCGACTGCTGCTCATCGACAGCGGCAGGTTTTCCTTCGGGCTGAAGTAGGCCTCAACGATCAGGCGCTCTTCGAGCTTGCCAATCAACTTGCTGGTCGACGCCGTCGTCGTCCACAGCTTGTCGGTCGTCATGTCGATGCGCACGCGATAACGCGACGCGAGGTAGACGATCTGGCCGAGCACGAGCAGCAACAGCACTACGTGCAGCAGCAACGGCATGGCAGCGCCGCGGGAAGTGCATGCGCCGTGTTGGCTGCCTCGATTCGATTGCGATGGATGCATAACTCTCATCCCTTGCTCTCCCGCCGCGCCTTCAGCACGAGCACGTTCGCGTAGAGGAAGAACCCGCAGAAGCAGACGAAGTAGATGAAGTCACGCGTATCGAAGACGCCGCGCGCGATGCTAAGGAAGTACTTGTAGGGACTGATGCCGTTGAGCAAGTCAGCACACCACAGCGGCAGGTTCGAACCAAAGAACTCGATCACCGACGGGTTGCCCAACAAGAACAACAGCGACAGCGACACGATCGATGCGAGCAGTGCCACGATCTGGTCCCGGGTCATGCTCGACCAGAACATGCCGACCGCGACAAAGCTGCCGGCGAACATCAGCGAAGCAACGTATTGCCCCAACACTGGCGGCCAATCGATCGAGCCATAGGCCCCAAGCGTCAGCGGCAGGCCAAGCGTCAGCACCAAGATGAAGCCGAGGTAGGTCACCACGGCGCCGAACTTGCCGAGCACAACTTGGCTCGTGCGCACCGGGAACGTCAGCAACAATTCGATTGTGCCGAGCTTCCGCTCTTCGGCCCACAGACGCATGGTCAAGCCGGGCAGGAAGATCAGGAACAGCCACGGCAGGTAGAGGAAGAACGGCTGCATCGTGGCGGGCGCGCCGTGCACGAGGCTGGTCTTCGCCGACAGAAACAACAGCACCGTCAAGAACAGCCCACCGAAGACGTAGGCAATCGGCGACAGGAAGTAGCTCTTCAGTTCGCGACGGAAGATGACGCGCGTCTCGCGACCCCACAAGCTCGTAATCACGTTAGACATTCGCGGCCTCCGACGTGGCTCAACGTCAACTTGCGGAAGACGTCTTCGAGGTCCGGGGTTTCGCGCTGCAAGGACAGCAGGTCCCAACCGTTCTTGATCACCGTGCGCGCGATCGCTTCGGCCATCGGTGCCTGATCACCGTCGTCGGCGATTCGGTAGTCGTTGCCATCATCGTTGCGATCCACGACTTCGATCGGCACACCGGCCAGCAGTTCATGGAGCTGCGCTAGAACAGCGGCCTCGGGACCGCGAACACGAACTCGCAAGCCGCCGCCCGGCTGCTTCGCCAGCAACTGCTCCTGTGTGCCGTCGGCAACGATCTCGCCATGGTTGACGATGATCACGCGCGAGCACGACTTCTCAACTTCCTGCAGGTAGTGCGTGCTCAAGACAACCGTGTGTTCTTCGCCCAGTCGTTCGATCAGCTTGCGCACTTCGACGATCTGGTTGGGGTCGAGGCCGGACGTCGGCTCATCGAGGATCAACACCGGCGGCTCGTGCACGATCGCCTGGGCGAGCCCGACGCGTTGCTTGTAGCCCTTCGACAGCTCGACGATGTTCTTGCCGGTAACGCGTTCGAGACCGCACAGTCGGAACGCGCGGGCCAGCGCAGCCTTGCGATCGCGCGCAGCGACGCCGCGAATCTCCGCGCAGAATGACAAGTAGTCATCGACGCGCATATCGCTGTAAAGAGGCGTGCTTTCCGGCAAGTAGCCGATCAACGCGCGCACGGCCAAAGAGTCCTTGACGACGTCGAGTCCATTGACCGACCCGCCGCCGCTCGTTGGCGACAGGTAGCCGGTCAGAATCTTCATCGTCGTCGACTTCCCGGCACCATTGGGGCCGAGGAAGCCGATCACTTCGCCCTTGCTAACGGAGAAGGAGATGCCCTTCAACGCGCGAGCGAAGCCATAGCTCTTCTCGAGACGGTCGACTTCGATCATGTTAGTTGCAGAACGTGTTAGCCACGCGAACGACTAGCCAACCCGGAACCGGACGCAACATCCAGACCGGTTCCGGAGAAGCCTCAAAGCCATATGGATCTCGGCGGCAGCCTGCCGCCTGGATCCGCTCTCACCGTGTGGTCGACCAAAGGGCCGACCAACCTCCTATCACCTCCGGAAGAGGACACTTCCGGAAGAAGATCACTCCTCGAGGCGGAAGCTGTCCAGGAACTGCTGGTTCGTATCCGTCTTCATCAGACGGTCGATCAACAGCGGCATCGCATCGAGCGCGTTCATGCGCGAAAGCACCCGGCGCAGCGTGTAGAGGCGCTGGGTCACTTCGGCGCCAAGCAGCAACTCTTCCTTACGCGTGCCGGACAACTCGACGTCAATCGCCGGATACACGCGGCGTTCAGCGAGCTGGCGGTTGAGCACGAGCTCTTGGTTGCCAGTGCCCTTGAACTCTTCGAAGATGACCTGGTCCATGCGCGAACCGGTATCGACCAGCGTCGTCCCGAGGATCGTCAGCGAGCCACCGTCTTCGCAGTTGCGCGCCGCGCCGAAGAACTTCTTCGGGATTTCGAGCACCTTCGAACCGAGACCACCGGACATCGTGCCGCCACCGCGACCACCCAGGGCCGAGTTGTAGGCGCGCGTCAATCGCGTGATCGAGTCGAGCAGGATGACGACATCGCGGCCGGTTTCGACCAAGCGCTGGGCGCGCTTCAAGCAAATCTCGCTGACCTGCACGTGGTTCTGTGGTCCCTC
>JBNMND010000212.1:0-9798 GCA_051274975.1 Planctomycetota bacterium
GGTTTGAACGCGAGCCAGCAGTTCGGCATCCCGAGCCCCTCACCGTCGGGGTTCTACTACTGCCTGTCGGCTGGCGCGGGTGGCAGTGGTGGTGGCCTTCGCACTGCCGGCGGTGACGGCTTCGTAGAAGGCGTCTTCAGCGGCACGACACCAATTGCCAACATGCAGTCGTTCATCGGCGGCCCGACAGCGGGTGGCTCGGCGATGCAGTTGTTCCCATTCCCAGCGCCGAGTGGCTTGCAGAAGAGCTCACAGCACTTCTTGGCCGGCGGTGCTGGTGGCGGTGGCGCCGCTAGTGGTTGCAGCCTGTCACTCGCACTCAGCCGAACCTGGTCTTCAGGGGCCGGCGGTGGTGGCGGCGCGGGTGCCATCGCGCTGCGAGCTGGCAGTTCGTTGCGTCTCGGACCCGGTGCACGCCTGTTGGCGACCGGAGGCTCGGCCAGAGACTACTTGGGCACCTCTGCAGGCGCACAAGTGCTCCCTGGTGGCGGTGGCTCCGGTGGCTCGATTGTGCTGCAGAGTGGTGGCACGACCACGATCCTCGGCACAATCAATGTCGAAGGCGGCGCTGGCGGCTACGTGCAGCGTCAGGGTGGCAGTGGCTTTTCCCCGATCGGTGGCATCATCAAGGTCCACGGTGGCGATGGCTCGCCTGGCTTCGTGCGCTTGGAAGCCCCGACTGCTCCGCCGCTTTCCGCATTGGCGACGACCGTGCCTGCAATGGGTGCCGAGAGTGTTGCGGCGCTGACCGAAGTCGATGGCTTGATCAGCATGCGCTCCAATTTCTACCAAACGTACGCAACCTGCAGCAGTGTGCTGCTGAGCTACGAGATCCAAGCGATTGTCGATGGAGTTCCAATCTTGTTCAGCGACGACCCATCCACCTCGGTCATGCAAGCGACGACTGGTGCAGCAATCAGAGTTCTGTTTCAAGCAGCACAAGTGGACACCACCACTGGCGCGGTATATGCGGTAGGGCCTTGGCGCCAAACGGTCGCGAATGGTCCGGGCCAGATCGGAATCGCTGCCGACGGACTGAACGGATATCGATTCATGATCATGTTCGATAGCACGCTTGCGGCCGATGTGTCTGTGGACAGCCTCACGGTCAACTACTTGAACTAACTGAGGTGCCATAGCCACGGCGCCGACGCGACCGGCAAGCGTGGTTTGAGGAAGTCGACTCGGCGCATGGCCGCGAACTATGAACAACCGACCGCACCACCGCGATGGCCCACATTGCGCACGGCCCTGGTACGGGCATCGGCACTCCGTTGACCAGCTACTACACGACCAACGTGCATCCGCTCGGCACAGGCGCCTGCGACTACTTCAACAAGTCCGACGAAGATGAAGAGGTTTCGAATGATGGCTTGGGTGGAGACGCTTGAGCTTCGACTTAATGGAGCGCGACGAGAGCAAGGGACGCGTTGGCAAGGCGGCGTAATTCAAGTCTCCTTGGCTCCCTTCCAAACGCTGACCGAACAGTAGCCGAGACCAGCCGCCACTCCTTAGTCCACCACGACCCGGTCGCGACAGACTACCGCAGCGACAGCCGTCGACTACCCTGCTGGAACGTCACGCCGAAGCCGTGGAATCGTGGCAGAGAAGCCGCCACCGGCTCCTTGATTTTACGCGCCTTAGCGTCGAGAGGCTCGAGATGAACACGACGGGATTCTGGCCGCACGGCGCAGGAGTAACGGCCGCCTTGATGGGTCCAGACCCGCGGGAAGTGCTTGAGGACTTGCTCAAACTCCCAACTCGGAATGCCGGTTTCGGTCTCCAAATTCGGAACCAGGTCGTCGCGCTCGATGAGCTGGAGGTCGGCACTGATCTCGACGCCGAGTGTGGCGATGCGCTGCGTCAGCCAGTCGGCATCGTCGACTTGCTCCGGCGCGGTAATGGGAGGCGACTCGGCTAGCGGTTCGCCGCGCCATGCCGCGAGAATACGCCAGCCGTGCAACGCATCACGCAGTGCGTCACGGGCGCCCTTGAAGAGACGGTTCTCCAGCACCAACTCGGCGACGGCGCGATGCAAGTCGTGACCGCGCAGTTCTACCTCGCCGGTGGCCAACGTGACCCCCGCGAGTTGCACGTTGCGCGCTGCCGAGATCTTGACTCGACCGCCGGACTTCTTCTCCAGCTGGATGCCAGTGAGCGTGGCTTCGCCTAGACCGGCGTCCGCCAAGGCAGAAGGTGCCGTGGGCAAGATCATGCGGCCGATGCCGACGATGCCCTTGACCGACGCGACCCAGTCGGTCTCGAGGATCACAGCGGCACTGTATTTGGGCAACTCGACGGCGTGATCCACGGGCTGAAACGCATAGACCTGAACTTCGATAGCGCCGTTCGCCCAAGGCATGGAGCGACCGCGCTCGCGACTAGCCCGCGGCCTGAGTACAAAGCCCGCGGCGGGCAAACGAGTGACGATGTATTCAGCCAGGCCCTGCAGCGATTCGCCGCGCGCTCCGGTGAGGTCTCGCAATTGGCGCGCGATCGTGCGGGCCTCGTCAAGCCACCGTCGACTCAGGTGATGCCGCTTGGCCGAGCCATCCCTAAGCAACAGTAGGCCAGTGGTCACTTCATCGGTGACTCCCTGCAGCAACTCGAGTCGCGCTTCGTCAACCGCCTCGCGCGCAGAGCCAGGCAGATCGGCGACATCCCTGAGGAACGAACCGCGAGCCTGCAGGATTGCCACCAGGTCGCAAGCAGTCGCGGCGATGTCCTTTGGCGCACCGACCAGCAACGCCGCCTCCTCGGCGGAAACCGGCAGTTGGGCCAAGGCTCGACCGCGCGTGGTCAACCCCTCAACATCGAGCGCATCCAAGGAACGCAGACGATCCACGGCACGTTCGACCGCGAAGGCCGGCGGTGGCGTGATCCAACTCGCAGCGTTGAGGGCATCCCCCACCAAGCCGAGTTCGGCGGCCTGCAACAAAAGATCGTCCAACTCGACGCGCTCGATCTCGGGTCGCTGGTAGGCGTCGGGCCGGAAGCGTTCGGACCACAAACGAATGCACACTCCCGGTGCAATCCGGCCCGCGCGTCCGGCGCGCTGTTGCATGGAAGCGTCGGAGATCGGTGTGGTGGCCAACACCGCTCGGCCGGCTCGATGAAGCTTGGTCTTCGCCAGACCACTGTCGATGACGATGCGAACTCCAGGCAACGTGATCGAAGTCTCCGCAACGTTCGTCGCTAAGTAGACACGGCGCCGATCGGCTTTCTGGAAGACCCGACGCATCGCCTCGGGCGGCTGAGAACCGTGCACGATAAGCACTTCCTCAGAGATCCGGCCAAGCGCCGTTTCCACCGCGCGGATCTCCTTCATCCCGGGCAGAAACGCCAGTACTTCGCCGTCGTGTTGCGCCAGCGCCTCAGTGACGGCGTCCGCGACCCGCTTACCGATCGCGTCGGTGCTCGGCTCGATCGAGCCAGATGCATACTGCACCTCGACCGGGAAGGTGCGACCGGTGGCGTGCAGCGTAGTCGCGCCCAAGATGGCCGCGGCGCTCTCCGCATCGATCGTCGCCGAAGTGAGGATCAGCGGCACGTCGCCGAGCGCCTGCAAACTAGTCGCCGCCGCGACCACCAGATCGACCTGCCAGGAACGTTCGTGGAACTCATCGACGACCAACGCGCCCAGCTTCAATGGCTTGGCTAGCATGCGCAGTGCGACGCCGGGTGTGCAAAACAACACGCGGGTGTCAGGACCTGATCGGTCGGAGAACCGGACGCGGCTGCCGAAGTAGGCGCCGACCTTCTCGCCGCGCTCGGCAGCCAAGAACTCCGCGAGAGCGTGGCACGCGATACGTCGCGGCTCGACAACGAGGATCAGCCCATCGAATCGTTCGGCGAGCCAGACCGGAATGCGCGTCGACTTACCCGCACCCGTTTCCGCCGTAACTACGAGCCGCCTGGACTCGTCGAGCTGACGCTCGAAGTCGGGCCGGATCTCATCGATCGGAAGACGCATCCGCCGACTCTACGGTTGATCGTGATCCTGGTTCTCGAGGAAAGCCTGAATCGTGACGACGCGCTGGTCTAGCTGGCAGCAGCGGTGCCTGCCCCACTGCTGGACCGCGACGACAGTTCGTGCTCCTTTGCCATGAACGACGAGCACTTGGCGTGGTCCAAGAACGTCGACTCGTCCTCAAGCAGCGCGGCACTCAGCTTCTCCCCTTCCGGTAAGCTCATCGCTTGCATCGCACATCAGCGGGCGACTCTTGGGATAGCGGCGAGCAAAACATGCCTGAGCCAACTTGCACGGCCCTTACTGAACGATCGTCGCGAACGCCGGCGTTGCTTGCCACGGATAGACCAGAATGTCCGCGCCTCGCCACCAGACAATCGCGTGGCGCACCGCGGGGTCACTGGGCACAACGAACGTGAAGTCGGCCTCGCCTTGCGCATCACTCAGCACAATGCCAAAGATCAACGTATTGAAGAAGCCGAGCGCAGGCTGCTCGACGTGCTCGGTCTGAAACGAACCGAGAATGCGCGTGCCGCCGTAGAACAGATGATATGAGCCCGGATCCCCCGTCATCGTCGTGGTGAATGGCGCGCCGACGTTCATGTCGACCGACGTGCGCACGCCAATGACCGTGCCGTAGCCAACTTCACCTTCGATGGCGCCAAGGATGATCGGGCGATGCAAACGAATCGGCGCCGGTGCCGGCGCAGCGGGTGCTCGGATGGCGGTGCCGACACTCCCGTTGGTGTTGAAGCCGCCAAACAGCGAGCAGTCGAGCAGCCACGCACGTTCGACGCTGACCTGCATTCCGGCGACATCGATCGCGACGCTCGCATCCGGTTCTTGCGCAGTGTTCGGCCACGCGCCAGACAACGTGCACTGCGACAAGCTGCACGTGCTAACGCCATCGACATCGAGCGCTGCGTACACGTTGTTCGCGCTGCTGCCAGCAGCGGTCGAGATCGTGCCTTCGCTAGCGTGCAAGTGCCCGTTCTGCAAGTGCAGGCCGCTACCGTGCGATGCCCAGACCGACGACCAACGCAAAGCCAGAAGGTTGTTGCTGACTTCCAATCCGGTGACCGTTCGGATCGTGCAGCGCTCGGCCGAGCAAACGCCACCGGAGATGGTCATCGACTGGACGTCGATATCGAGCCCCGCGAGATTACAGATCTCGAACGACGCCAAGTTGATGCTGACGACTCCGAGCGAGAGGATCTGCACGAATGCCGACGGCTGCGCGGAAATGGTCAACGGTTTCCCAACGGTGAACGCTTCGTAGACGCCAGCGTCCACGAGCACGCGGTCGCCCGGCGCGGCGGCCTGAATCGCCGCCTGGATGGTCGCGTGGTAGCCCGCGCCGACACGCAATACCGATTGCGCGTCGGCGGCGCGGTTGATGAGCAAGGACACGAGCAGAGCTACAAGCCAGCGGGATTGGATCATGGACAAGTCTACGGGTAGCGATTTTTCCAGGGAGCTATCGCGATCAGTGCACAAGCCGTGCCAAGCAGCGTCGACGCCGCCATCACTGCACGCCTTTACTGAACGAACTACTGCACAACTGTGACGAAGGCCGGCGTCACCTGCCACGGGACTGCAAAGACGTCGACGGCGCGCCACCAGACAACTGCATGCCGCACGTTGGGATTGTTAGGCACAACAAACGTATAGTCCGCGTCCCCTTGGGCGTTGGCCGGCACCAAGCCGAATATGACGGTATTAAAGAGACCAAACGCGAGTTGCTCGACGTGCGGCAACTGCACCCAACCGGCGAGGCCAGTGCCAGCGTAGAACAAGTGATGGGTGCCAGGGTCGCCGGTCATCGTCGAGGTAAACGACGCCCCGATGCTCATATCCACAGTCGTGCGCATGCCGACGACTGGACCGTACGTGACCGCGCCGTCGATGGCGCCCAGGGCCACTTCTCGATGCAGTCGAATCGGCGCAGGTGCCGGCAACGCGGGCGCGCGGAGCGCTGGGCCGACGTTGCCGGCCGTGTCGAAGCCGCCGAACAGCGAGCAGTCGAGCAGCCATGCACGTTCGGTATTGGCCTGTATCCCGGTCACATCGAGCGCAGCACTGGCATCCGGTTCTTGCACGGTATTCGGCCAAGCACCAGACAGCGTGCACTCCGACAAGCTGCACTGACTCACGCCATCGATGTCGAGAGCCGCGCGCACGTTGCTCGGACTGCTGCCGGCAGCCGTCGCGAACGTGCCCTCGCTCGCGTGCAAGATCCCGTTCTGCAGATGCAAGCCGCTGCCATGTGATGCCCATACGGAAGACCAGCGCAGCGCGAGCATGCTGTTGCTGACTTCCAAACCCGTGGTCGTGCGGATGGTGCAACGCTCCGCCGAACAAACTCCGCCGGCAACAGTCATCGACGCGACCTCAATATCCAAGCCTGCCAAATTGCAGGCTTCGAATGGCGAAAGACTGATACTGACCGTTCCCAGTGACAGGATTTGCACCAATGCCGACGGCTGCGCGGTAATCGTTAACGGTTTCCCGACGGTGAACGCCTCATAGATCCCGGCGTCGATCAGCACGACACCACCCGGAGCGGCGGCCTGAATGGCCGCCTGGATCGTCGGGTAGTAGCCGGCACCGACACGCACTACGGACTGGGCGTCAACACTGCGGCCGATCAGCAGGGACACGGTTATGGCTACTAGCCAGCGAGGTTGCATCATGAGAACATCGAGCGACTACTTCTTCTGGGGAACTGCAGCAAGCATTGCATACACCGTGCCATGCGCGCCTTTCTCTCCGTTCGCCATGATGCCAGCAATCGCTTCCGCCGGCACGTCGATTGCTCCTAGATCCACCCCATGAACTCTTCCTTGCTGCAAACGGCGATCCTCACAACCCTCGCCATCACCTGCATAGGGTTCGAACTGATTGGGCAGAACCCAGTGAACTTCGAGAGCGGTCCGGTGCATGCGCTCGACCTGTCAGACGACGGCACCCGGTTGTTTATCGCCAACACCATCGGTGGCCGGCTGTCTGTGTTTGACACCAGCAACCCAGAGCAACCACTGCTGCGCCGCGAGATCCCGGTCGGACTCGACCCAGTCTCGGTGCACGCGCGAACGCGTGACGAAGTCTGGGTCTGCAACCAACTGTCGGACAGCGTCAGCATCGTCAGTGTCAGCGAAGGGCGCGTGGTCGCGACCTTGCGGGTCATCGACGAACCGAGCGACATCGTGTTCGCCGCAGGCAATGCGTTTGTGACCGCAGCGACCTCCGACCGCGTGCAGGTCTTTGATGCAGTGACCCGCACGCCCATCGCCACCATCGACCTGTTCGGCAAGGACCCGCGCGCGCTAGCAGTCAGCCCCGACGAGACCAAGGTCTACGCGGTCATCCAACGCTCCGGCAATGGCACGACGATTCTGCCGGACAACATCGCGCCGCCGCCGCCGCCGCCGACCAATGCCGCGCTACCAACGGCACCCGACCAAGGCTTGATCGTGCGCTGGGACGATCCGCAATGGAGCGGCCAGATTCCCTACTCGCTGCCGGATCACGACGTCGCCGAGATCGATGTCGCGACGCTGACGGTAGCGCGCTACTTCGACGCCGTTGGCACAACCAACACCGGCATCGCGGTCGATGCAAACACCGGTGACCTCTGGGTCGCGAACACCGACGCGCGCAACCTCGTGCGCTTCGAACCGCAACTACGCGGTCATGCAATCGACAGCCGAGTCACCAAGATCACCACCGGTGCAACCGCGACGGTGACCGCGTTCGACCTGAACCCAGGCATCAACTACGCGCAACTGCCAAACAACTCAGCGCGTGCCACCGCACTCAGCGAACCGTTCGGCATCGCCTTCGATACCAGCCAAGGCGTAGTCTTCGTCGCCGCCCAAGGAACGGACCGCATTGCCGTCATCGACGCGCAAGGCGCGGTGATCGACCGCATTGAGATAGGTGACGCCATCGGGGCACAGATCGACACCCGCAACAAACGCGGCCCGCGCGCCTTGGCACTGCATGCGACGGCCGATCGGCTCTACGTGCTTAATCGCTTGAGTGACACGCTGAGCATCATCGACACGGTGACGCGCACGGTTCTCAACGAACTGCCGATCGCGTCGTGGGATGCGATGCCGACGCCTATGCGCGAAGGCCGTAAGTTCCTCTACGATGCCAAACTGGCTGGCAACGGCACGATGTCGTGCGCCGCCTGCCACATCGATGGCGACACCGACGGCATCGCGTGGGATCTCGGCGACCCCGGTGGCGCAATGCAAAGCGCACCGACGCAGCCCTTCCCGTTCAACATCGGCCTCGCCTCGTTCCACCCAATGAAGGGGCCGATGGTGACGCAAACACTTCGCGGCCTTGCTGGCACCGGTGTGCTGCACTGGCGCGGTGATCGCGCCGACTTCCAAGCGTTCAATCCGGCGTTTGATGACTTGCTTGGTGGTGCGCAACTCGCGACCGCCGACATGAACGAGTTCGCCGCGTTCGTCGACACGATGGCTCATCCGCCCAACCCCCACCAGTTACTCGACCGTTCGCTACGCACTACGCCGGCGAGCAACAACGAAGCCGCCGGGCAACTGGCATTCGTGCAGAACATCCCAAGCGTTCCGCTGCCCGGAGGTTCGAGCTGTGCCACGTGCCATGCAATGCCCACTGGCACCAACGGCATGGTCATCGCCAAGACACTGCTGCAAACCGAACAGCAATTCAAGGTGCCGCAACTGCGCAACGCCTATCGAAAGGTAGGCTTCTTGAGAGCTCCGGGACCACAGAAGAGCGGCTTTGGATTCACTCACGACGGCTCGACCGACACACTGCAGTCGTTCTTGATCCGACCGGTATTCAACCCATGGCCAGCGGCAAACAAGGACGACCTGGCGACCTTTGTCATGAGCCTCGACACCGGCACGGCGCCGGCAGTTGGCTACCAGTTCTCACTCGCGCAAAGCAACGCGGGCAGTTCCCAGGTCCTCGCCGACCTAACGCTAATGACCACGCGCGCCATGGCCGGCGACCTCGACCTAACCGCGCACGGCCTCCTCGATGGCGTGCGATCTTCGTTGCTCTACGAACCCATCAGCAACCAGTTCGCCAGCGACCAACCCGGCCCGCCGACACTGACGATGCCACAGCTATTAGCGAAGGCCGCCAGCAATGACGCCACCCTGGTCTTCACTGGCGTACCGCCCGGCAGCGGCCAGCGCATCGCACTCGACCGCGACCTCGATGGCATTGCCAATGGCGTCGAAGCACCGATCACTTACGGCACCGCGACGCCCGGCTGTGTTGGCAGCGCCGAACTCACCAGCAATTCTGAACCAAGGCTCGGCAACGAACTGTTCGGGTTCGCCGTCGACAACGCACCCGCCAACAGCATTGGTGTGATCGGTTTGTCGTTCGGCACGGCAATGCTGCCAGTGCTAGGAATCCAACTGCTAGTCGACCCAATCACGGCCGTTGCCGTCGTGTTGACGAGTGATACCGCCGGCGAGTCGGGCTATGCGTTGGCGATTCCAACGACTCCTGGAAACGTCGGGCTACACATCTACGCGCAAACGCTCTGGCTTGATGCATGTGGTTCGCAGTTGTGGAGCAGCAGCGCCGGAATCGACGTCGAGATTCGTCTCTAGCGATCGGTGCGGGTATTGCCGATTGCGGCTGTCGTGACAACTTCTCTTAGGTAAGCCGGCGGTCCAGCCGAGATCTGTGCTGGCGCTTGCACCGAACCCGAGTTGATCTGACAGCTGCCCAAGACTAGGGCCAGCATGGTGATGGCCGCGACAGCGCGAACGGTGCCAGGGCAAAGAAGCACCCAGGATGTAGGTCAAACA
>JBNMND010000213.1:0-9786 GCA_051274975.1 Planctomycetota bacterium
AGCGCCGACCACGTGGCGAAATCCAGGGCACCCAATTCGCCGAGGCTCTTACCCAGTTGTTCGCACAGCTCCAGGTCGCGCACGACAAACGCTAGGTCGCGCGCGGCGTTCTCGCCGGATTCGATGTGGCCGAGCAGGGCCAGTTGCGCTGGCTCGGCATTTTGGTTCTCCAGGCGACCGCGCAGGGCATCGAAGTCGATGCGCGCCTGCGGTCCCGATCCCTGCACGAGAACCTGACCATTGAGGCCCGTTGCGCGCCACGGCGCGACCGGCAACAGCAAGTCGACATCGTGCAGCGATAGCCGCACGTCGTGGAACAGCGGGTCACTTGATTGCGGTCGCCATACCTTGATCTCACCCGAGATGCGGCCGCTGGGGGCAGTCTTGCGCCATTGCTCTTCGAGTTCGGGCACGACCATCGCAACGCCGTTCAGCAGGTCCTCGTCGAGCACCAACTGCTCGGCGGTGATTACGGCTTCGAAGCACTCGTCGACGGTGTGGTCTTGGCGCAGTGGGATGCGGCCGCGCATCGTCAAGCCGCCGTCGCCGTGGCGCCCCGTAATATCGAAGCTCGCATCGTTCTCACGAATGCGAATGCTGCCGCGCAGGCTGTCGAGGCTGTAGGGGAAGCCCTCCCAGCGCATCGCCGCCTCGCGCGGCTTGACCTCAACGAAGAACCCGCCGGGCAATTGGCTCTTTGGGCGCACCACGACATGTACTTCGGCGCGGCCGCTAGGTGCGAGCTTCCTGTAGAGCTCGCCATCGTCTTGCAGGAGAGTCGCGAGCGCATTCGCCAGGTCTTCACTAAATGCGACACTGTCGCCGTGAATATCGAGGCTGGTGTCCTCGCCGGACGGTTGGTTCAGGTCGATGCGTCCGACGAGTGTGACTTCGCCGCCGCCAGCAGCCTCCGGAATCGAGGCCTGCAGGTCCTCGAACAGCAGCCACTTGCCCCGCAGCCGCACCCTGCCGCTGGCCTGTTCCATTGCTAGCGGGAACCCGATGCGGTCCGCCTTATCACCAAAGCCGCGGAACGTCATCTTGACGTCGCGCATGGTGAGATCCATCTCGGCGATGCCGTCCGGACGGGTTGGATTCTTCAGATACAGGGCGATGTCGCCGCGGCCAGCCGTGGGCCGTAGAGCATCGACGAGTTCCTTGCCGATCGGAAAGGTGCGCAAGGCTGCGAGGGAATCGCCATCGACCACGACGTTGCTCCCGTCTGCCCGCAGGTCAAACGACATGCCCTGCCCGCCATCATCATCGCCGGCATTGTTGAAGCCGCTGAGGCTTGTAGTGATCGACAGCTTGCCGGTGTCGTTGTTCTGTTCGATCGTGGCTCGCATGAAGCCCTCGCCACGAGTGTCGGCGAACAATGTCAGGTTCGCATGGCGCACGATCGCCGGCAGGTTTTCCTTGTCGACATGCACGTCGGTGCACGTGGCCAGCAGTTGCAGCGACGGCATTTGGTTGCTGGCCGACCTTGGCGGCACCGTGAACGTCAGGCTCAGCGACTCGATTTCGCCACCGAGATCGACTTCCTGGTTCTCGACGTGTGCGAGCCTGGCCAGATACGCGACGACTTGCTGGCTGCAGCGCACCTCTTTGGTCGTGATGGTCAGCTGGGCGGCGCCGGTCTGGAGATCGACTTCGCCATTCACGGCCAGGCGGGCTGCCGGCGTGGTTAGGCTCACCTCGCCACGGATCTGCAGCTTGTTAGGGTCGCCCGCGAGCGGCGCGACCGTTACCTGGATCTCATCGCAGGTCAGTGGCACTTCGTCTTCGCAAAGGTGCACGAGGGCCTTCCCGGAGCGGATCTCGACCACTGGGATGTCCCGTACCGGGCTCTCCGGCGCAGTTGCATCCTTGGCTAAGAACAGGTCGCTGAGCGTCGGCCATACCGGTCCGCACTCGAGATTGAGGCCTTCGATGATGATGTGTCGAAGTTGCACGCCGCGGCCGAACAAGTCGGACTGCGCATCGATGTTTGCCGTCTCGATGCGGGCAAGCACGCGTCCGGGGTTGGTCGGATCAACCACTTGGAAGTCGCGAATCTGCAAACGGCCGGCTTCGAGATTGATGCTCGTACTGCCGATCTCCGTTGCAGCCGCGAACGCTTGTTTCAGCTGTCGGCGCACGAATTCGGTCGCTACATCCGAGTTTTGTAGCAAAGCCCAAGTAGTGATTCCGAGAACGGAAACGAGAGCTATCGACAGCAGCAGGATGCGGCGCCAGTTCATGCGGTGTTCACTCTAGCCGATGTTGGTAGTTGCTTGATAGGCTGATGACGATGTTCCCGAACTCGTTGTTTCTGCCCGTTCTACGCCGTTTGCGGCAGATCCCGAGGATCGGGTCGAAACGGCCCAAAGGACGCTGAATTCGAAGCTTTCGAGCAAGCGCGCTTACCAAGCGAATGTTGTACCACTGCTATTTGTCCATTTCGCAAACGTCCAGAACGGGCTCGAAAACGCAGTTTCCATGTCGTTTTTGTTGTTGACAGTCGCGCAAATGCCGTCAAACTCCCGCCTGTTCGCTGGGGGGCATGACACTTCGTCGTGACCGGGCGGACAAGAAACTCAGACCGCAGAGAATCAAATGGCTGCCAAGAAGAAGACCAAGAAGAAGGCCGCGAAGGCGAAGGGCCCGGTTGAGCTGATCATTTCGAAGTCGCGCACCAAGGGCGCGGTCAAGAAGTCGAACGTCTCCTCCGAGTTCTACGGCGCTCTCGACCAAGCTGTTCGCGGGATGATCGCGAGCGCAGAAGGTCGCGCTTCGGCCAACGGCCGCAAGACGCTCCGTCCGCAAGACCTGTAAGCTTCGGCCTACAAGTCGGCTCGACTGGCCTGGGCGGTCCGTTGGACTGGCTTTGCCAGTCGGACTGACAATGCTGAGGGGAGTTCGCTCCCTGGTCAATCAGCTCGCAACGCGACCCGAACATCTCCCTGAGGTGTTCGGGTCGTGTTCGTTTATGGCAGAGTCTTGAAGGTGCGCGCGCCCAACGCCCAACGCCCAACGCCCAGCACCAAACGCGCTACGCCGAGCGCCTCGCGCCCAATGCCGCGTGATCTACGTGTCGTCGCTGAGGTCGTTTTCGACCTTCAGCCGGGCAAACGCGGCGCACTCTGCTGCGATCATCTTGGTCCGGAGCTCACCCGAAACTGCTTCCATCGTCGCGTCTTCTGCGTCCGTGTCGACTGTCACCGGGTCGCCGTAGTGCACGATCACTCGCGCGAACAACTTGGGAATGCACATGCGATCCCAGCTCGTGAAGCGCCACGCTCGACTCATCGCGGTCGAAACCGGGATGATCGGCACGCCGGTCGCGCGCGCCAGCCAAGTCGCCCCCGTGTTGATGCTGTGTCGCGGTCCTCGCGGACCATCCGGGGTGATCACCAGCTGGCCATCCGCTGCCAGCAGTTCGTGCATTTCGCGCATCGCGGTCGCGCCGCGCTTGCTCAGCGAGCCGCGCACGACCTGGTAGCCGAACTTGTCGAGAGCGCGCTTGGCCAGCCCGCCGTCGTCGCTCGGCGATACCAGGACCCCGATGTTGCGGCGGCAGTGGTGCTTGACCGGCATCAGCGCCAGCATGCGGCCGTGCCACATCGTGCAAACCCACGGTCGGTCGCTACAAAGCAGCTCAAAACCCGCCTCGCCGGTGCGTTCGATGCGCCAAGTTCGTGCGATTAGCCGCAAAATCAGAGGCGCCAGGAACTCGACAAGCACGGTTCCGAAGCGTCGCCTCAAGCGCCTGAAGCGGCTGCGTCCGGCCTTATTTCTGCCTTGCGCCTCGCGTTCGGCGGTCAGTTTTGCGACCACCTCCCGTCGAGCCTTTCTTTGCTCGCGTGCATCCACAGGTGGGGGAGCATGGAGGATGGCCGGTGTCGGCGTAGTAACGAATGGCAGGTTTCTGCTACAAACTCGGCCACGTTTCCCGACCCAATCGCGCATGCAATCCCGTTCTTCGTCGGCAGTCGCCGCTACGCCCGATCAGTTGTCCGCAGTGGATGCGGCCATCTCCCGACTCGTCACTATGCGTGGCGCGTGCTTGCCGATGATGCATGCGATCCAAGCAGAACTTGGGTTCGTGCCTCATGAAGCGATCCAACGCATCGCGGACGCGCTCAACCTGTCGCGCGCCGATGTGCATGGCGTGCTGACCTACTACCACGACTTCCGGACTGAGGCTCCGGGTTGCCACGTGCTGAAGGTTTGCCGCGCCGAGTCGTGTCAGGCGATGGGCAGCGAGCAGCTCGAAGACCACTTACAAGAACAGCATGGCGTCGCGCTTGGCGAGACCTCGGCGGACGGCGAAGTGACCGTCGAGCCGATCTATTGCCTCGGCAACTGTGCGTTGTCGCCCGCGGTGATGCTCGATGGCAAGGTGCACGGCAGGGTTAGCACAGAGCGCCTCGATGTGCTGCTTGCCAATGCCAAGAAGACCGCCGGAGGCCAGTCGTGAGCGTCACCATCTACGTGCCGCGCGACAGTGCGGCGCTGTCCCTCGGTGCCAATGAAGTCGCCGACGCGGTCGTTCGCGAAGCTGGCTCCCGCAACCTCGACGTGCAACTCGTGCGCAACGGTTCACGCGGCATGCTGTGGCTCGAGACCATGGTCGAAGTTGCGACCGACGCTGGCCGCATCGCCTATGGCCCGGTCACCGAAACGGACGTCGCGAGTCTGTTCGACGCCGGCCTGGCAACCGGTGGCGCGCACGCACTTCGCCTCGGCCAGACCGAAGAACTGCCGTGGATGCAAAAGCAGACGCGGTTGACGTTCGTGCGCGTTGGCGTGACTGATCCGGTCAGCCTCGACGACTACAGCGAACACGATGGTCTCGTTGGCTTGAAGAAGGCGCTGACGATGGAGCCTTCAGCCATTGTCGAAGCGGTGGTTGCGTCCGGCTTGCGCGGTCGCGGTGGTGCTGGCTTCCCAGCGGGCATCAAGTGGCGCACGGTGCTAGGTGCCGAAGCGGACCAGAAATACATCGCATGCAACGCCGACGAAGGCGATTCGGGCACGTTCTCCGATCGCATGATCATGGAGGGCGATCCCTACGTGCTGCTCGAAGGCATGGCGATCGCCGGCCTCGCCGTCGGCGCGACTGAGGGCTACATCTACCTGCGCTCCGAGTATCCCGATGCGCACGTTGTGCTGACCACCGCGATCGAACGGGCGCGCGCCGCTGGTTGGCTCGGCGCGGATGTGCTCGGCTCGGGCAAGGCGTTCGATGTGCACATTCGTCTCGGTGCCGGCAGCTACGTCTGCGGCGAAGAGACGGCGATGCTCGAAAGCCTCGAAGGCAAGCGCGGCATCGTGCGCGCCAAGCCACCGCTGCCGGCGCTGGAAGGACTGTGGGGCAAGCCAACGGTCGTAAACAACGTCATGACGTTGGCCGCGATCCCGTTCATCCTCGATCAAGGTGGCGAAGCCTACGCGGCCTACGGCACCGGCCGCAGCCTCGGCACGCTGCCCTACCAGTTGGCTGGCAACATCAAGCAAGGCGGCTTGGTCGAAGTGCCGCTCGGCGTCACCATTCGCGAACTACTTTACGACTTCGGTGGCGGCTCCGCGACGGGTCGCCCGATCCGCGCGATCCAAGTTGGTGGCCCGTTGGGTGCCTACTTGCCCGAGTCAAAGTTTGACACGCCAGCGGACTACGAATCGCTTGCTGCGGCCGGCGGGTTGTTGGGCCACGGCGGCATCGTCGCGTTCGACGACACCGTCGACATGTCGAAGATGGCCCGCTACGCGATGGAGTTCTGCGCGATCGAATCGTGCGGTAAGTGCACCCCTTGCCGAATCGGTAGCACGCGCGGCGTCGAGGTTGTTGACCGTCTGGTCGAAGGCAAGAACCGCAAGAAGGACGAGGCACTGCTGCGCGACCTGTGCGACACGATGACCAGCGCGTCGTTGTGTGCCATGGGCGGCCTGACGCCGCTGCCGGTTCTGAGTGCGCTCGATCACTTCCCTGAAGACTTCGCCAAGTCCTAGCCGAGGCTTCGCACGGAGGCCGAGCACGGAGGCCTGGCACGGAGGCCTGGCACGGAGGCCGAGCACGGAGGCCGAGCACGGAGGCCGAGCACGGAGGCCTGGCCCTCAGGCTTGGCACCAGGGCGCGCGGGAGCGCCCAGCGAGAACTATCCGCCGCCGGCCTACCGACCGGCTAGCGATCGCAGAGAGTAGCCTGGTGGTTGCGTTACTCACCTGCTGGCGCAAACGTGTGATGCGGTCGAACGCTTGCTTTCGACCGTCGGGCCGGAGCAACGTTATTATGGTATACTTTAGCGGCGATCCTGCGCGGCCTCGCCTTCCATTGCTCGTCCTAGTTCGGTCCAAGCGCCATGCGTCTGACTCCTCGGATCGTAGTTGCTGCAACTGCAGCATCGGTCTTAGCTGCCTGTAGCGGTGGCTCCCGCTCTGCACCATCCCAGCAGATCAACGAAGTGCCGACCGCGCACATCGATGTCCCTGAGTCAGCAGTGACCGGGGTGATCGTCAGTGCGAGTGGCGGTGCGAGCGCGGACCCGGAGGGCGCCACGCTTAGCTACTCGTGGCAGCTGATGGTGCCAACGGGTTCGGCCTGCGCGCTCGATACAGAGGCTGGGGTGCAGGTGAACTTCACGCCTGACGTGCCAGGGCAATACCAGCTGTCGCTGGTCGTCAACGATGGCGTCGCCGACAGCGTCGCCGCGACCCCCAGGGTCGTCGCCACCTATCCTCGGTGCGCTTCGCCGCGTGTCTTCGAGGACGTCACGACCACGTGCGGACTCAACGCGATTCTGCCGAGCATGACCGTCACGGGATCGGGCATCGCCTGCGGTGATTTCGATGGTGATGGCGATCAGGATATTGTGTTCTCCGAGCGCGATGGCATGCCTTACCGCTACTTCCGCAACGACGGCGCGATGCAGTTTTCGGATCAGACGGCGACCGCGAACCTCGGCATGTCGTTCGTAAACCACGGCTTCGCGACTGCTGACATCGACCGCGACGGAGACCTCGACCTGTTCGCTGTGGAATGGCTGGCCACTGGCAGACTGTTTATCAACGACGGCACCGGCACGTTTGTCGATCGGGCCGTGCAGCGCGGGATCGCGCACGTCTCCCACAACTTTAGCGCGAACTTCGGTGACTACGACCGCGACGGCTGGATCGATCTCTACCTCGGCAATCGTTGCGAAGGCGCCCCCAACATCCTCTACCGCAACACCGGCAACGGCTACTTCGTCGATGTGACAGCGGCCTCCGGGACCGCTGGCATTGGCGCAACCTACGCCTCCGCGTTCATGGACTACAACGAAGACGGCTGGCCCGACATCGTCGAAGTCA
This sequence comes from Planctomycetota bacterium, assembly GCA_051274975.1. GTDB lineage: Bacteria > Planctomycetota > UBA1135 > UBA1135 > UBA2386. Next base: position 7,330 of record JBNMND010000213.1, read on the forward strand.
ACGACTGGGGCACCACCATCGGTCCGAACGAGATCTACAAGAACCTGGGCGATGGCACGTTCACCAAAGTGGCAGCACAGATCGGCGCAAGCATTGGAATCGACGGCATGGGCGTCGACTACGCCGACGTGTTCAATGACGGTGGCATCGACTGGTACGCGACCGATACCCCCAGCGACCACCTGTTCATGCACTGGGATGCCGCGACTCAGCGATACCGGAACGACACGTGGACCTACGGCCTGCGGGGCGGCCCAATTGGCTGGGCGTGCAATTTTCTCGACTACGACAATGACGGTTGGCAGGACCTTCACGTGGTGCACATGGACGGTGCGAATCACATGTATCGCAACCCCGGTCGCGCGGCGGCTGCTTCCGTGCCATGGAGCGAGGTGGGTGCGACGGTCGGGCTCGACGCGGACTACCGCCAATTCACGGCGCTGATCGCCGACCTCGATGACGATGGGCAACTGGACGTCATCAACCGCTACCAGCAGCACTCCACTGCCGTTACTCCGCCCGACGGCCTCTCCGTGCACCGCAATGTCTCCGTGCAGGGCAACCAGGCGAGTCCTGCGCACTGGCTCAAGTTCACAACGCGCGGAACCTCTAGCAATCTCGATGGCATCGGGGCGCGCATCGTCGTCGAGACCGGCGACCTGGTGCAGCGGCAATGGGTTCGCAGCGGCGTTGGCTTTGTCGCGTCGTCAGACATGCGGCTTCACTTCGGACTCGGCTGCGCGCAGCAAGCTGATCGCGTGACGATCACCTGGCCGCTGGGCCAAGTGCAATACCTCGACAACGTCGCCGTGGATCAGATCCTCGAGGTCGTGGAACCGAGCCTAACCCTGCGCTTACCCGCCACCGCCCCGGGCAACACGGCGCTCGATCTGCATGTGCAGGGTGACGAGCAGCTTCCGTACCTGATGGTCATGTCGGCAAGTGCCACGCCGCACACGGTGCTGGCCAACGGCAAGGTGTTGCCGCTCGCGCTCGACGCACTGAGTTCTTTCACGTCGGTTCCAGGCAACGCGATCTTGCCGCAGAGCTTCGGCATGCTCGACGGCGACGGGCGCGCATCCTCATCGCTCCACCTGCCTAGCGTTCCGGCGCTGATCGGAATGACGTTCTTTGCCACGGCCGTAACGATGGGTGACCTGGGGACGGGGGCGTTGGCGTTCCGCACGGTGTTCCCGCAGCCGCTCCCGATCACGATCCAATAACGAACTGATCCCTTGAGTGTTGGTGGAGCGTTGAGGGGGTGTCCGTTGCGTTCGTTGCCTCGCGAACAATTGGTGGTGTTCGGTTACATCGCCAGACTTCCTGTTAGCACGGTTTCATGGCCGAGCAGACTGATTGGATGAAGGCTGCGCAGGCCCCAGTCCTGACGCCAACGCACCACCTCCATTACCTGCAGTTGTCGCGATACTAGGCCGAGCAGCTTCGCCGGCGTTTCGTGTGGTTTGTGGCGGTTGGATCGGCTTCGCACGTAGTTGCGATACACCGTGAACACGGCGAGTTGGCCGCGGAGCCATCGCGCGCGTTTCGAAACCAACCACGACTTCCGCCTCAGTCGGCCGCAGTTGTCGCGGCTCATGGCTATCGTGCTGTTGATGGGAAACAGCGGGTTGTGCTTGGTGCGGGGCGCAGATCCGGCAGTCGTCGCATGCGTCACATCCGATCCGAACACCTCGCGCGCGACGGTCGCGTAGCTCGACTTCTGGTCCGTTAGCAGTTCGAGCCTCCCGGCGGTTCTGCGTCTGAGTGCACGCAGCACCTGTTCAACGCAATGTCGGCTCTCATCCAGCCTTCTGCCGTGCTTTCGCTCGTCGAAGTCTTGCCGTTTGCGCCGTGCGGTGCCGGCCGGAGCCAGGCGACGAATAGATCCGACGTCCGTCGCGACCACAAACCAGTGCTGCTGCTCGATCAGAATCGGGACGGTCAGCGGTCGGATCGATGCGTTTTCGTAGCTCTCCTCTTCGTCCAGCAAATAGGTCCGGCCAGAAGGCAGCGACCGGCTGAGATTCTCGTGCAGCAGTGCACACGTGCGCGACAGCTTGCGCATCTTCTTCTGCACCGTGCTTGGCGCGAGCTTGAGCACTCTGGCAGCCTGGCGCAGGCCAACACCGCTGATCAGAAGATCGAAGAGGTGCTCGTTACAGTCCGGGCGACGGTCACGATAGTCGTATCGAAACGTCTGCCGTGAGAACGTCTTGCGGCACTCGAGACATCGGTATCGCTGTTCACGTTGTTCGCGGCATTGAGCCGGGAAGTAGCCCCACCGAATGATGCGATCCATGTCGGGATCTTGGTGAGCAGGGCAGTCAAGGTTTGGGCAGCGCGGCGGACGAAACGGCATCGATGTTCTCCTGCCGGACTTCCCGGCAGGGACATAGGGGCCCGGAGCCGCCCACGGTGACATCGATTCTGATCGCCAACAGCCAAGGGATCAGTTCC
>JBNMND010000214.1:0-9751 GCA_051274975.1 Planctomycetota bacterium
TGCGGGATCCACTGGCTGCGTCAAACCATTCAAGTGGTGCTGCCCGCATGCGTGCGACAGCGGATCAGCAAGCATGACCGCACGGAATAGAAGTGCGGTGCGAAGGGAGTTTTGGAGACGCATTGAAGGCGCGCCATACGCGAGGCCACAGTCGAAGTAGTCAGGGCTTTCCCCGCTGTGGACGTAAGGTGCAAGCACGCTCCTGCATTGGGGAAAACGACTCCGAACGGCGCAACAAATTCGATGTGCGCATCGCCGTGTCATATACGTCGATATGGAAGAATCCGCAGTGCGATTCGTCGGATGCGAGCACTCGAACCGATATCGCCCTACGGTAATCTGCAACGCATGTCCGACCCGGCCACCACTCGATCAAATGCTGCCTGGCTTGTGCCAGCCTTGGCACTGTGCCTTGCGGTGATCGCTATGTTCGCCTGGCCAAGTGACGTGACCGACGCGCCGACGAACCCAAGTGCGAACGACGGCAACGGCGACAACGCCGAGCAACAGGCCGGCGACAACGCCAACCCCACCATCGAGCCCGCCATCAGCTCCGGCGTCGATCGCATTCCGGCTCCGGAGCTGCTCCGCACCAGCACCCCCGACAGCAGCAGCGAACCACAGGGATTGCGCGGCACAGCGGTCGATGCGAACGGCCGACCGGTGATGGGCGCGACGGTGTTTCTGGTCGAGAGCGCCAGCAACGACCCGATGCTGCTGTATCTCGTCAAGCAGCAACCGCACCTGCTCGCCCCGATGGCGAGCGCCGAAACCACGGCAGATGGCTCGTTCGCAGTCGGCTTGGCAGTCGCCCAAAAGAAGACCTACGACCTGTTCTTGCTGTCGGCTCGCCACGCCACAGTGCGCATGACGGGACTGCGTCTGCTGCCAAATTCGTGGCACGACCTTGGTGACATCATGCTTCGCACCGGCACGACGATTCGCGGCCGAGTCACGGTCAAGGGACAGCTCGGAATGCCCGTACCACAGGCCACCGTAACGGTCTCAAGTGGCGGCGCGTTCGCCGACGCGGCGTTGCGCGCTCTACCTGGCGAGTCCGGCGCGCTGATCGCCAACGTCAATGCGAACGGCGAATACGAACTCAAGCATGCGCCGTCGAGTGGCGTCGTGTTGGTGACCGCGCTCGCCCCCGGCTTCGCGCGCATCGTCAAACATGACATCGAACTCACCACCAACGTGCCGGTGCAGGTCGACTTCGAACTACCGCCCGGCAAGACCTTGGCTGGCGACGTGCGTACGAGCACCGGCCTCGCAATTGCCAACGCCCGTATCGAAGCGTGGCCCAAGCAAGCCAATCTGCCGCCGCTGGTAACGTTCAGTAATGAGCGCGGCACGTTCCTCCTGCAGGGGCTGCGCGCACAGTCCCACACCGTGAAGGCAACGGCAGCCGGGTTTGCCGCAACCGAGCAGGCAGGCATAGAACCAGGTCAGGCCGTGCACCTGACGATGGTGCCGCAGAATCGCATCCACGTGACCGCGCTAGCCCCGAGCGGACGCGTGCTGCGCAACTACACCGCTGGCTTGCGACGGTTCTTCCCCAAGGACCACAACGCGCCGCTCGACGCGCACGCGCTGATGAACGGCACGCTGGGCTCGATCCACGAAGTGCGCGATCTGCGCGTGCGACTCGACAACAACACGGACTACGCCGTAATCCACAACGTGCCCGACGGCACCTATGTTTGTCAGATCGAGGCCGACAACTTCGCCAAAAGCTACTCCTTGCCCGTGAGGTTTCGCGCACCGCCAACCCCCGGAGCCGCGCTCGGAACGCCGGCGCCTCAGCAGCCTGGTACCCTACAGCGTATTCAAGTCACCGTCACCACCGGCTGCACTCTGCGCGGCCGGGTGCTCGACGACCGCGGCGCGCCAATCGTCGGTGCCACCGTGACCACGCAAACCCCTGGGACGATGCCGGATAGCCCCATGCTGCGAATGATGGATCGCTGGGTGCCAAAACGCATCAGCGAGCGAATCCGAGAAACTGACGGCAACGGCTACTTCCAGTTTGAACGCATCGCCCTGACGACATACCAGCTACAAATTGAGCATCCAGAAGCGTGCCGCACGTTCGTCCGCAAGATCGACTGCAAACAACCGGGAGAACTGACTTTATCGCCAATCACAATGTCCCATGGCAGCGCCATTACGGGCTTCGCCAGGGCCGACGGACGCATTGCGGGACAGATGAAGGTAGTGCTCACCACGCCACAGACCGCTCCTGCCGATAAGTCGCTCCGTCTAGAAACGGTAACGGATGGGGAAGGTCGCTACCGCTTCACCCGTCGGATACCGCCGGGTAGCTACGAACTGCGTGCAGCGGTTGTTGGCACCACCTCGCCAGACTCAGAGATCTTCCAACAACTGTTGCAGCTCAAACGCTCGTCGACCACTTTCATCGTGTCCCCAGGGCAAGATGTCGTGGAACGCGACGTGAATGTGCCTTCTGCCAACTGAAACCCTGTCTAACGACTGATTCCCGTGTCTAACGTCGCCAAGCTTGCCCTTCCCATTCTGCTCGTCGCTGCTGCGGCTGGCGGGGCCTTCTACTACTTCAATCAAGACGACGTCACGCCCGTCGCGCCACCTAGTGGCGCCCCCCCCGCGGTCGTGATCAAGGATCTCGATCCGGACAAGCCCAAGGTTGTCGAAGCCGACAACACGGTGCGCGACCCGCAACGGGTCGAGGCCACGGGCGCGACTGGCAATGCCCACTCCGATGCTCCGCAGGGCGTGAAAGGCAAGGTGCTCCTGCCCAACGGCGAGCCCGCAATCGGCGTGACGGTGATGTTGCTCGAGAATGCGATGAGCGACCCGATCACCATGTTCCTCAAGAACAAGACTGGTCAGGTGTCGCCGCCGCTCGCGTCTTCGGTCACGTTCGAAGACGGTTCGTTTGCCCTCGGCGTAGTCAAGGCCGGCGATAGCGTCGACCTACGCGTCGTCAGCGAAGACCACCCCGAGATCGCCAAGTCACCGTTGAAGTTGAGCAGTGGCGACTGGCATGACACCGGGGACCTACGACTCGAGGTAGGCTTAGTGGTGCAAGGCCGCGTCGTCGAACTGCTTTCGAAAGCCGGAGTAGCCAACGCCACCGTCTACCTCAATTCGACCAACCGCTCCCACGCGATGACGGCGACGCCCGGTCGCGAACGCGGCATCTCGGTGCTGACCGACGGCGCCGGCCACTACCGCTTCGACAACGCGCCGCGTCTCGGCTTGGTCAACCTCAAAGTCGAAGTCGAAGGCTACGCGTCAACGAACCTGCTCAGCCAGCAGATCCGCACTGACGCCCCCAACCAATTCACCCTCGAGGTCGAGCGCGGCCGCAGCATTACGGGCATCGTGGTCGCCGACGATGGCGAGCGCATCACGGGCGCGAAGGTGATTGCGACCGGCCTCAGCACCAAGACGCCGCAGACCGAAACGGTCTACTCCGATGACGAAGGTGAGTTCGAGTTCATCGCACTGCGCGGTGGCCCCTACCGCCTACAGGTATCCGCCAAGCGCTATGCCGACGTCGCAGTGCCACTCGTGCTGACCGACGAAGACCAAAAGGTCGTCATGCCCAAGCGCGGCAGTGTGCACCTGAAGGTGCTGACCGCCAGTGGCCGCGCCGTCAAGAGCTACCGATTGAGCCTGAAGCGTTCGTTCCCGAACAACCCGAACAACATCGGGAACGTCATGGATTTCCCCGACCGCACCGTCAGCCCGCGCAACTACAGCGGCCAGTGGGCCGCGATCGACGGCCTGCCGTCGGGCTTGTTCCGCTTCCAGTTGATGGAGCGCAATCACGCCAAGACGCTGTCGGAACCCTTCACGGTCGAGCAAGGCGCCGACCCAATCGAGGTCACCGTCATTCTGACCAAGGGCGGCGAGATCAGAGGCACCGTCATCGACGAAAACGGCGCGCCCGTCGCTGGCGCGACCGTCGCATCTGACATGAACGCCGGCCTCGCCGCGAACACCGGCATCTTCGAGATGTTCCGCTCGATGATCCCGGAGAAGCACACGACGCGGAACGTCAAGACGGACAGCCAAGGTCGCTTCCGCATCAGCACGCTGTCGTACGCCGACTACATGCTGCGCGTCTCGCACCCGAAATACTGTGAAGGTTCGAAGATCGACATCAAGCTGACCCAGGAAGGCGAGGTCATCGATGCCGGCGTCATCCAACTGATGAAGGGCACGCTGATCGAAGGCATCACGACCGTCGACGGCAATCCCGCTGGCCAAGTCAAGATCGTCATTTCGATTCCGGCCGCCGCAAACCAGGCGGTGCCGAACGCGGCACCGAACACGCCAGAGGCGATGGCCGAAGCATCTCGCCGACTGTTTAGCACCAAATCGCTCAGCGACGGCGACGGCCACTTCGTCATGTTGAAGCGCGTCCCGCCGGGAACCTACAAGCTCACGGCTGCCCGCCACTCGCAGGACAACCCATTTGGCGCCCTGCTGGACATGAAGCAGAGCGAGCGAGAATTGATCGTCTCCCCGGGCCAGGAGCGCGCGACGGTCAACTTCAACCTATCGTCCCGCTAACGCGGGGCCGTCGCCTCGCGCCCCGCTCGCGCGGGCCGGTAGCCACAAACGCCGAGCCCAAAGTGCTCGGCGGCGGCACCAACAGCCGGCCATTCGGCCAGGCCCCCTCCCCACTGTCGGGAGGCCGCCGGTAGCAACCAAAGTTCGCCGGAGCCATCCGCCGTATGGCAGTTGGCGGCAGCGCGGTTAGATTCCGTTCATGCCAGCCAAGAAGGCCAACTACTGGGACTACATCCGCGTCGAACAGTTGCTGTCGCTGCAGAGCGGCATTGACGAAAGCGAGAGCGACCTCACCAACGACGAGGTTCGATTCATCGTCATCCACCAGATCGATGAATTGTGGTTCAAACTGATCCTGCGCGAACTCGTCACAGCCCGTGACCTGTTCGCCAAACCGCTGGTGCCAGAGGACGCGCTCGCCGGCGCGACCCAAAGCCTCAAACGCATCACGATGTGCTTCGAGCTCGCGGCGCAGCACTTCCGCCTGATGGAGACGATGGGAACGCAGGACTACCTGATGTTCCGCGACAAGCTCAACCCAGCGAGCGGCTTCCAATCGGCGCAAATGCGCGAGATGGAAGTCTTGATGGGACTGCAGGACGAAGACCGCATCCCATTCGGCAAGGAAGGCAGCTACCTCGACGCCCTGCGCAGCCACGACGGTTCTCCTTCGCCGGCGCACACACGCGTCGTGCGTCGCATCAAAGACACACCGACCCTCAAGGACGCGGTCAGGTCGTGGCTCTACCGCACGCCGATTCAAGGCAGCGTGCCGGGCGACGCCAATGACGAACAGGTCGTAACCGAATGGAGCGAACAGTATTACCTTGGCCACGAACAACTGCATGAACGTGCCATGCAACACGCCATCTCTGTGCAGGCGCTCACCAAGGAAGACGAAGAGCGTTTGCGCAACCGCTACCGCGGCCAGCTGCGCGGCGCCAAGCGGCATCTAGACGCCGAAGACGTTCCCGAAGACACGCGCGCGTTCGTGCGCCGGTTGCGCGCGGCGATCCTGTTCGTCGACAGCAACCGCGAACTACCGCTACTGAGCTGGCCCGGCCAGATCATCGACGGCTTGATCGAATGCGAGCAAGCGTCGCTGGTGTTCCGTCAACGACATGCACGCATGGTCGAACGCGTCATCGGACGACGCATCGGCACCGGCGGCAGCGACGGCGTCGACTACATTGACCAGACCGCGCTCAAGTATCGCGTGTTCACCGAGATCTGGGGGGCGCGCACGCTACTGCTGCCCCCAGACCTGTGCCCGAAGGTTCACGACCGCGCGTTCTACGACCTTGCGCAAAGCTAACCTCTAGCACCTCGCGCCGAGCGAGCCTCTGATCGAGGCTGAGGCACCAGTCGGCCACAAGACGCTGGCGACCTCCTTGCCAGAGACCTCCGATCGCAGTAGCAACCGACGCACCATTGCTTCAATCGCGTGCGCGTGCACGGTGGTGATGCGATAGGCATCCTCACAGAGATCCTGTGCTACGGCCCGCGTGTCTGGAATCTTCGCCTACCGCAAGGCGATCTGCGCCATACATCGCGCGCACTCGGTAGGCACATCGGCGCAGTATGCCGACCGACAACCGTCAGCGGTCTGCTTGACGCAGACATCCATGACCGTCCCATCCCAGACAGGGATGTTCGAGGGCTCTACGCGCACAATGACACAGCCCTGACGGCCTTTTGCATCAGTATCGATGCGGATGAACTAAATCTCGTGCCCCATGGTGAGGGCGGCAACGACTCTGGTCATCGCCTGTTGGGCGATGACTTCAATGGACAATTCTTCCGAGTGCGATTCCATGTGCTGGCGCCACTAGGGCAAGCCAGTAGCCGCAGCGCGAAACCGCAATGGCATGTGCCGGACCGCGAACTCAAAGGGTTCGATTGACTCGCCGCGAACAGCGCCGACTGAACGCCAAACAGCCCAACCGCTCCGTTTCCTTACGGAATCCCAGCAGATGAAAAATCTCGACAACGAACCACCGCGCAACTTTTGGGTTCGCCAACATCGTGTCGTGATCGTCAGGGTCTCGACGAATCCCGGGCATCAGCGGCATCACTGCGGCGACGTGGAACGCGCGCAACAACCGGGCGAGCCACAACCAATACCACCGCACGCGCCGCGCCAGGAAGAAACCATCGTCGCCAAGCTCCTGATACAGCGGCAGCATCACATGCGTCGTGTGCTTAGCAAGGATCTCACCGCTTCGATCCTTGGCGAGTAACTGCCCCTTGGCAACCTCAGCAAAGTTGACGAAGCCAGGCTCCATGCGGAACGCGTCGTCCGGTGCAATCACATGGCGATGCACAATCTCTACGATCGGCGGCGCAGACCCCACTGCCTGACGCAAGCGCTCGCGATGCGGAGCGAGGTCGACGAAGCCCTCTGGCAGGATGCCGAGATTGACCAACAGCCCCCACAGCACCGCTTCGTGGTTGGCGATCGCGTCCTCACTCTCGTGCTGACCGCCCTCAACGGCGAGCGCCATGATGCCGCGATCGGCGAACCACTCGAGCGACGCGCCAGCAATCGTCTCCTCAATACCGAGAATGATCGGCACGCCAGTCGTCAAACCGAGGCGGCGATTGTCGATCGTGTCGGCCAGGCACAAGAACGGCGAGCCTTCGGCAGAGCTCGTGTGCAAGTCCGCGTAGACCAGCGGACCTGACGCAGACCGCTCGACTTCGACGAAGCATGCAATCAAATCCAGTTGCTCACGGTCCTCAGGCGAACGCAATTGCGCATCACGGGCAGAATTGAGCACGAGGGACTCTTGGTCCCAACTGCGATTCAGATCGCGCGACAAGAACCTTCGGTTCTCACTGAGCGCCGCGAGATTGCCCGCCAAGGCAATGATGCGACCACGGATCTGTGGCGCCCGCCCTTGCAGTTGCTTGAGCACACGCTGCGCCGCGTAGACCCCTGCGGGTTCGTTGCCGTGCACACCACCGGTAACCAACAGCGTCGGGCCCGGCAGGCCAGAGTCCCAGCGTCCGATCTCGCGCTGCATGGTGCTTTCAGGGTCCATCGTGGTTGCCGCCGTAGCATCCGTCATTCGGCGTCACTCTCGCGTAGATGCTTCTCAAACAGCATCGCCGCCACCCGGATTAAATCGCGCTCGGTGATGATGCCGACCAACCGACCCTCTTCAACAACGGGCAGGCTGCCGATGCGGTGCTCACGCATCTTCTCAATAGCTTCCAGAGTTGGCGTGCTCGGCGTCACGGCAACCGGCTCGGTGATCATGATGTCCTTGACGGCGACCGGTGTGCGCTCGGTGCCGCGCATGCCCTGGCCAACCATGCGCAAGAGGGTGCGATGCGACACCAACCCGACCAACTTGCCTTCGTTGTCTTCGACCGGCACGTGCCGAATGTGACGCCAATCCATCAAGCTCGCCGCGAGGTCGACGACGTCTTCAGGATGCACGGTGAACAAGTCCGTGGTCATGAACTGACCGACCTGCACGTAGCTTTCCTTCCAACCTTCGAACTCACCGGTATCGGCAAGGTCCCAGGTATGCACAGGATCGAGGGCTTCCTGGCGCGTCTGCATCGCGCGCACCAACGCCGTCATGCGTTGGTCCTTGGTGCCCTTCTGCCCCATCGAGCTCATCGAATCGAGCAGCCATCGCGAACCGGTGCGGCCGCGCGAGCATCGTTCGCCGATGATGCCGAGGTAGCGATCGATGTCGCCGGTATCGACCTTGGCGTGCTGCAGGCCTTCGCGCGCCTTCGGCAACAGCACATTCTGGATCAGGTCTTGCGCGGTATATTCACGACCGTGGAACCAGGTCAGGTTGGCTTGCAGGCCAAGCCGCGCCGCCGCGACGAAGTTACCCTTAGCGTCGTCAAACGACATGACCTTGCTGACGTCTTCAAACTCATGGCTGACCGAGGCCATCAGACCAAAGTAGAACGCAGCGGTCGCCATTTCATCGACCGGACTAGGACCGGACGGGAACGCGCGCGCCTCGATGCGTAGATGTGGTTTGCCATCACTGATGCCGTAGCATGCACGATTCCACCGGTAGACCGTGCCGTTGTGCAGCCGCAGCGCCGTCATCGCCGGCACGCCATCACGATCAAGCACGGCTTCCGGGTCTTCGTCGAGATCACTAGCGAGCATCACGCGGAAACGCGCGATGTCTTCGCGGAAGATCTCGAGCACCGAGTCACGCACCCAGCCATCGCCAAAGCTCACGCGTGGCCGACGGCCCCGGAGCTGATGCGCCGCCGAACGAGAATCAACTGACTGCTGGAACAGGGCGACGCGGGTTTCGCGCCACAACCGTTTGCCAAGCAACACCGGTGAGTTGGTCGAAGCGGCCAACACCGGCGCGGTGATCGCCTGGGCCGTATTGTAGAGCTTGGCGAACTCCTTGGGCCCGACTTGGAAGTGCACCTGGAAGCTCGCGTTGCACGACTCGAGCATGACGTTGTCATGCGTCATTTCGAGTTCGTCGACACCCTTGATACGGAACTGGAACTCCCCCCCTCGCAGCCGCGCCATGGCGTCGTTGAGCGCCAGGTAGCGCGGGTTCTGGACCATGCTGTCAATCGACAGATCTGAGCGGCGCAGCGTCGGTAGGATGCCACTCAGCACGATGCCACCGCCCTGCGCCTCGGCCTCCCGCCGCGCCATCTGCAGCAGATCGGTCAGCTCGGTCTCCATCTTCGACAGGCACTTGCCGCCGAACAACTGGGGTTCGAGATTGGCCTCGAGGTTGAACTGCGCCAGCTCGTAGGTGAACTGCTTGTGGTTGAGCGCCTTCATCATCTGCTCGGCACCATTCCAGGCGCGACCAGAACGATCGAGCAAGAACATCTCCTGCTCAGCGCCGATGCGGCGGATACCGGTTTCGAAGCGGTCTTCGTCGAGCATGCGCTCGAGAGCGTGCACGTCGGCCAGGATGGCCTTCATGAATGCGCGAAGTTCGTCTTCGGAGAATGCGCTTGGCAGGTCTTGTCGGCCCATGGGGAGACGCTCTCGAGAGCTGAAAACACCATACCCATGGTTGGCGGACAACGCGACAGCGGCTTGTGTCTGCCTTTGCCATTCGACCCGGCAGCGCATCGCGCCTGCTCGGGATAGGGCTCGCCGAAGCCAACAGCCGTCCGTTCGCTAGCGAACGAACCCGGAAGAGAACAGCCGTCCGTTCGCTAGCGAACG
>JBNMND010000215.1:0-9681 GCA_051274975.1 Planctomycetota bacterium
GCCGCCTTCGATGAAGACCTTGAGATTTGCGTTGGGCACTGCCTTGACTTCGAACAACGTCGAGTTGAGGTCTGCCGTCAGTGAGTAGCCGACGGTGCCCACGATGCCGGCCGTCACGGTGAACGGGATCGGGCCGATCGAGAAGCTGGCCGAAGCCTTCAGTTCTTGCGACTTGCTGTCTTCCTTGATGAGGCTGAGCGACGGCAGCGAGTTTTGGCTGAAGACCTCGACACCGAACACCTTGAACTCAAACAAGAACTCGGTCTCTGGGTTGCCGGGCCTCGGTAGCGAACGACCGCGAGCCCGCAGCGAGATCGCGTCCGTTTGGGCACTAAAGATCTTGATCGGGATCTTGGCCTTGCCTTCACCGGTCGCACCATTCGAATCGAGACTCGCGATGAAGTTGAAGTCCAGACCGAGGCGCACGTACTTGTTGTCACCGAGCAACTGGATGTTTAGTGGCTTGGCATACGACAGTGGTTGATCGCCGAAGCACGGCTCCGGTTCCGGCGGCGGGGGCGGCAGCAGGATGTCGATGTTGCCGAAGATCTCGTTGTTGGACTCTTCGCCACCGTTCGGGTCTTCGCTACCTTCTTCAATGCCCGGGTCGTTGGCGTTGCCACCTTCGAACTCTTCGATCTCGCCAGTCTTGTCGGCGAAGAATCCGACCACGAATTCGATTGGCGGGTCGAGACTCTCCATCTGTTCCGTGAGGTACAGGCGGTCTTCGTCGCTCAAGCGAAGTTCCAGGTTAAGCGTCGTTTGTTCGCCCGGTTTGATGGATACGGACTTGTCTAGTTCGTAGGGGCCTGGCAGCAGGTCTGGCATGGCGTCGGGATCCCACACCGTGAATGGCAAGATGTCCGGATCGCCGGTCGAGTAGACAGCGTAGAGGTCGGCGTAGACCGCGACGTCGGGAACCTCATTGGCACCAGTCGTGCTCAAGACGATCGTTGCCTTCCAATCACTATCTGGCTTGTCCGAGACTGGCGTCGCTAGTCCGGTCGCCGGATCCACAACTGTCACAGCGGCGGCGAGATCTTCGCTCGGTCGCAGTTCGAACGCGCCGTCCGCCTCGACAAACTCGATGACGACGTCGGCCTTGTCGGTCTGATCCTCAAGGATGTTGAGGGGGATCAGGCGATCGCGTTGCGGTTGGTTGTCCTTCTCGTTGGTCTCGGGGATGGTCTCGCTGATGTCGATGTAGGGCGCCAAATACCAGTCGCGTTGTTGGCGAACTTCCGTGGGGATGACGACGGTGTCGTTCCAGACGAACTGGCCGCTGGGTACGCTCGGGATGACCTTCGTGCCGACCAGATACTGCGGCACCTCGGGGTTGGCGTTGTCGAGTTCTTCCTTGCCGAGCAGGATGAAGGCGATCGGCACGTCGCTCATGTCAGCCGTCGACACGATCGTCACCTTCAGGGTCATCTCATGGGCGGCGTTTGGGTCGGAGCCGCCGACTACCTCGACGCTTGAGACGGACAGGTTGCCCAGGGCGGTGGCAGGCGGCGTCGTGCTGCCGCCGCCGCCGCTGCCGCCGCCGCCACCACAGGAGGCGGCGAGCGATAGGGCTGCGAACAGGCCCACGGACAAAGCGGGGCGGCCGGGAAGTGGATTGGGGTTCATGGTTTCCTTTGGATCCAGGGGGATGCGGTCACTGGGGCAAGCGATGTCTGGCCGTGGACTCCCAAGTGATCGCCGAAGGTTTTTCAGGGCATGAAGTTTTTTGACATCCGACTTGGGAATGTGCGGCCAGACATCGCCTTGGTAGGAAGCCCAATGCCAATCCACTCCCATCCCATTGTCTTGGTCGGAGCAGTCGTAACTTGCTTGTTGGCAGGCTGTTCTTCCGATGTCGCGGGTTCGCCAGACATCGCCGCCAAGCCCCACGAGGAGGTCATGTTCGTCGACCGGACGGAGGCGGCGGGCCTAGCTTACGAGCACGTGCTGCCGGCGTGGCCCAATGAGATCGAACGGATCTTCTGCGGCGCGACCGCCGGTGACTATGACGGCGATGGCTTCGACGACGTGTTCGTTGTCGGTGGGGCGGCGCCATGCCGTTTGTTCCGGAACCGCGGCGACGGCACGTTTTTGGATGTTACGGCGTCTGCAGGTATCGATCTCGGCATCGCCGCGTGGACTGCGCCGGCGTTTGTCGATCTCGATGGCGACGGCGACCTCGAGTTGTTTGTTGGTGGCATCGAAGGCACGCAGCCGACCGTGCTCGACAACCTTGGCGACGGAACCTTCGCGTCGCTTCCCGCTGCCCAGTTTGGCTTCGCTTGCGCGTCGGCTGCGTTCGGCGACTTCGATCGTGACGGCGATCTAGATGTCTTCATGGCGCAGTGGGGACAGCCGCCACGTCCGGCGGAAGACAGCGGGCACCTGTGGCGCAACGATGGTCGCTTCCAGTTCGTTGATGTGAGTAACAAGAGCGGCTTGAGCTCGTCGATCTACGTGGCGCCGCGCGACAACACCTTCACTCCGAACTTCGTCGACATTGACAACGATGGTTGGCTCGACCTTCTGATCGCGGGGGACTTTGGCAACAGCAAGGTGTTCCGCAATGATCAGCACGGGCACTTCCTCGATGAAACAAATGACGTGATCTCTGATGAGAACGGCATGGGGGCGGCGATCGGGGATTACGACAATGACGGCGATCTCGATTGGTTCGTGTCGAGTATCTGGGATCCGAATGGTCACGCCGAAGCTCATTGGGGCATCACTGGCAACCGCCTCTACCAGAACGACGGCAACGGACGCTTCCACGACGCGACCGAGGTCGCCGGTGTTCGGTTTGGCTATTGGGGTTGGGGAGCTGCCTTTGCGGACTTCGACCTCGACGGCCATCTCGACTTGGTGCTCGTCAATGGATTTGGCGATAGCCCCAACGGATCGATGCGCGAGTTCGTGCGGGATCCGACCTGCCTGTTCTTGGCTAATGGTGATGGCACGTTCACCGATCGCGCGATCGAACTGGGCATCGATGATGAGGGCCAAGGCCGCGGAGTCATTACGTTCGACTACGACCGCGATGGCGATTTGGACCTCTTCATCATCAACAACGGCCAGCCTGGTCGGCTGTTCGAAAACGTCAGCACGCGCGGCAACTACCTCGTCATCACCTTGCACGATCACGCGCCGAATCAGCACGCGGTTGGTGCTATGCTGCGGCTTCGCATCGGCGAGACGATGCAGACGCGACAGCTACGGTGCGGTTCGAACTTCGTCTCTCAGGACCCGACCCGTGCGCACTTCGGCATGGGCGACCGCATGATCGCCGATGCGCTCGAGGTTATTTGGCCAGATGGCACGACGACCGTGGTTCGCAACGTCGCTGCCAATCAGGTGCTGATGATCGAACACTGATGTTTCAAACAGCGTCGCGTTCGGGTGCGCGACGTTACTAGTCTTGCGCCAAAGCTGTGCGCAACCACGCCCGTGCAAAGGCCCAGTCCTTTTCGATCGTGGTATGCGAAACATCCAGCACGCTGGCGGCTTCTGCAATCGTTAATCCGCCGAAGACCCGTAGCTCCACGACGCGCGCATGGCGGCTGTTCAGTTGGGTGAGGCGCGTCAGCACATCGTCAAGTTCGACGTAATCGAAACCGTGGTTGCTCGGCGCTGCCACTGATTCATCCAACGTGACGCGCAGCTGTTTGCCGGCACGCTTCAAGCGGTTGCGGCCGCGGGCATGGTCAGTCAGTACCCGCCGCATCGCTTGGCTCGCGATGGCGAAGAAGTGGGTGCGGTTCTCGACCTTGGCGATGTCCGCGCCAAGCTTCATCCATGCCTCGTGCACCAACGCGGTTGGTTGCAGGGTGTGGTTCGCACGCTCTTGTCGGAGGTGGCCCTGAGCTAAGCGGCCAAGTTCCTCATAGGCAATCGCCAAGACGGACGCGACGGCAGTGGCATTGCCATTGCGCGCGTCGGACAAATACTCGGTTAGCGGTAGGGACGGCGCACGATCCATTGGCGGCAATCAGGTTGGACTGCATCGCAGCATACCATGCCATTCTGGTGACGAGGATAATGGTTGGCGAGGAGAGTGTGCTTGGGTCATGCCGCCGCTCAATCCGGTGAGCAGGACGCACGCAAGTAGCGAAGCCCACTTGGCCGTTGCTTGACGTAGCCACCGGAGAATACGCCGCTGACTGCTCCGCTACTTGCGCTTGATCGGCTGACGATCGGTTGTGTCTGATCCAAAGTGGGCCAGCGATGACTCGCTTGGGACGTACGGATCCTTTGCGAAAAGTGATTCTTGCACCGAGGCTGCGATCAAGTCGGAGCGCCAGGCTGCCGATGGCATTGGCATGTCGACCACGAGCCCTGGCGTCATTCTTCCACGTATGCGTCCCGTAATCGATTTGCACGCGATGCTGCATCCGACCAACCCGTACGAAGGTTTTGATGCGTCCGAATACGTCAACGACCCGCAAGGCTGGAACGGCGACTCGCCACTGTTTGGGCAACTCGTCGACGAACTGAACCCAGGATTGACTGTCGAAGTCGGCTCGTGGAAGGGCCAGTCGGCCATCAACCTCGCTGGCAAGATGGCGCAGCGACGCGGTGACGCGCAGTTGCTTTGCGTCGATACATGGCTCGGTTCGTTTGACTGGTGGCTCGACCCGAACGCTTCTCCGCGCGCGGACATGGACCTCGTTAACGGCTATCCAAAGCTCTACTACCAGTTCTTGGCCAATATCGTGCACGCGGGGCTAGAGGACGTAGTCGTGCCGTTCCCGACAACATCGACCATCGCAGCACGCGTGCTTATTGCCCGCGGAGTCAAGCCGGACCTGATCTACATCGACGCGAGCCATGAGGAGAACGACGTCTACTCAGACATGGCTTACTACTGGCACACGTTGCGACCGGGTGGCGTCATGTTTGGCGACGACTACCGCGCGGATTTCTATCCTGGCGTCGTGAAGGCCGTCGCGGATTTCACTGCGCAACACAACGTGAAGCCCGAAATCATTGACGGTCAGTTTTGGCTGATACGCAAACCGACGACGTAGGTTCGCTCACGCATGTGGTCGCCTGGCTGACCATGCTTAGCCTCGAAGCATGGAGCACGTTAGCTCCGTATCTGATCCGGCACCGGCATGTGCCCGACCTGACCAGTGCTTCGCAGCAGCAGCACCACCAGCAGCAGCTACATCCACGAGCACGGGATCCCGCTCGCCCTCGCCTATATGCCGATCGCAAAGCCAGGGTCGACGCCAGACTGACCGGGACTCTGCTCGAACAGTGGCTAGTTGGTGTGCGGCACTACTCCTCCGGGATGCACAGTTCGTTGGCTTTCCCCGCGAGGATCGCGAGCGCGTTGGCAATGGCCACGCGCTTGGGCTTTTGGGCTTTACCAATCTTGAAGGACTCGCACGCGCGGCGGAGCAAGTCGGCGCGGCCCGAGACGAACGCCTTCCCGACGTAGGGCAAGAGAGACTCCATCCCGGTGGGCGGCGTTTCGTCCGCACCTTCGGGCCAGCCCGTGCCTTCCGCGATCACCTGGACCGCTTCGTGGATCCACGCCTTGCGCTGCCCGCTGAGGGCGTCTGCAATGCGTTCGAGTTCAGTGTGGTTGCCGGCCACGGCTGCGAGGTAGCCCTCCTGCACGAGCACAAACCACGGCGCTGTGCTCTTGCCACCCGATGTATTCTTGGGAGCGGACTTGCTTAGCGTGGGTGGGCTCAGCGTGGCAGAGTTCTGGATGGGGTCAGACGAGGAGGCCGATTCTGGCGAGGTTGTCGTAGCCGAGGCGGCGCTGCCTGCGGCCATTTCCTTTGGTTCCTGACCCTTGCCGGGCCACATCGGCGGGCCCTCGAGACGACCGAGCGCGAGCGTGATCTGACGCGCGGGGTCTTTGGGGGAAGTGCTCCGTTTGAGCACTACGTTGAGCCTGGGTGAAACGCTAAAACGTCCACGCGCGTCGGGGTATGCGCCGCGCCTCTTGCCGGCTTCTAGGAGCTTGATGATGGGCGCATCGTCGTCAACGGGCAGCGTCTGCTCACCCAGCACGACCCACACCCTGCCCTGCTTGTGCACCAGTGGCAAGCCTTGCGTGGGGCCTTCCCAGAGCATGGGGAACGGGCCCTCGGCGACGCGTTCCCAAGCGGGGGCTTCGTCCACGTCGGTTGGCGCAAGCTCTTCTCCGCCCTGCGGTGCCTGGTCGGTGAGGCTCCATTCCCACCAGTTGTTGCGTTCGGCGCCGGTTGCGTCGTTCCAGTCGGTGCGCTTGTAGATCTCCTCGTCGACGGTGCCGCGCACGTAGAGCAAGTGCAGGCGCTTCACCGGAGCTTCGTCGGGCGGTAACCGCTTGCCAGTGGCGTTGCGTGCCGGCCGCAAGATTCGTCCCATGGTCTGAATGCGTTGGCGCGCGCTCGCCGTACTCGCCACCGACACGCCCAAGCCGACGTCGGGAATGTCGATCCCTTCTTGCAGCGCCTTGACCGAGACGAGCACCTGAACTTCGCCCGAACGCAGCCCGTCGAGCGCGGCTTCGCGTGTGGCAGCCGATAGACGCGAGTGCTCGATTGCCACGGCGCTTGGGGCAAACGGTAACTCGCCCAGCTCGGCAAGTCGCTTCACTCGCAGGCAGAGGCTCTCGGCACCGGCAACGAGTTGTTGCTCTTCGGGGTTGGCGCTCTCGTCCGACTCGGCCTGTTGCTGGGGGGCAGCGTCGCCGATTCGCTCGTTGAACAGCACGGCGCCTTTTGGTGCGCCGAGGCGTTCGTCGTGCCATGAGTCCACCAGGATTCGCTCGACGACGCGCAGGCGCTCGGAGGCTTGGTAGAGGAAGTGCTTGCGCTCGAGATACGCCGACTGCAACGCCGCCGACGCCTTGACAACCGCGCCCGAGGCGCTGCCTCCGCGGCCGGTGAGATACGCGAGGTAGCGATCGGGCGAGCCGCCTGCGCGCGCGACGTCCTGGCGCGCCTGCGTCACGCGGTGGGTGAGCAGCGAGTGCTGCTCCTGCTCTTTGCCGGTCAGCGAAATGCCGTGGTGGTGGATCTCGTACCGCGGCAGCATTCCGAGCGTGTAGCCGTCGCGCAGGCTCAGGCGGTAGCACACGCCGCCGAGGGCACGGCCGTGGAGTTGGTGTTCTAGCGGCAGCACTTGGCCGAGCTCGTCCTGCGCGTCAGCCCCTTCTCGACGCGGTGTCGCTGAGAGCCCGAGGCGAGCGTGCGTGCGCGCGTCGAAGATCTTGCTGCTCGAGGGCGCCCCTGCCTTGTGGCACTCGTCGACGACCAGGAAGACCTGCTGCTTGCGAGCCCGCGCAGCTTCAACGTCGGCAGCCAGTCGCGAGTGCTTCCCCGCGCCCGCTCGCGCGCTAGCCAGCACATAGACGAGCACGTCGTGCGCGTCGAAACCGTCGTTGCATTCGCCCCCGACCATGCCGACGCGTGTGGCAGAGATCGTTGTGCGTTCTGGAATCGCGTTCGCCCACTGCTGAGCTAGAGCGATCGTGGGCACGACGATGGCCACTTTTGTTTGTGGGGTCTCGCGAAGCACGGCTGCGATCGCCCCCAGGGCCACGATCGTCTTGCCTGCGCCAGTGTAGATCTCGAGGATCCCGTGCCTTGGTCCCAACGAAAGCGAATCACTGGCTAACCAGGCGTCGACTGCATCCTGTTGCCAGGGTTCGAGGGTGAAGTGGGGACGTAGCTCGAAGGTCATGCGCGAGAGGGCGGGCGTGGAGTGGGGAAGGGGAGCAGAGGATACGGGGCAACGAGAGCGAATAGGAAGCGCAACGTGCGGTGGGAGGAACCGTCTCTCTAGCAACTCTTCGATCTCGCCCTCGCAAGAGTTTGCCAATCGGCAATGCGACACTGCTCTTCCGGTGCACTTGTCCTGAGCCAGTCATCAACTTGCAGTCCGCTCCACTGCTGGTCGGCCCTCCCGCGCCAGGAACACCGTTTGCTAAGGTGTCCCGCCTATGCCCTCCCTGCCCTGCATCCGGGACACTCTCGTGCTTGGCCTGTTACTCGCACCCCACGCTGCGAGCCAGGAGCCGGCGTTCACTACCGAGCGCTACCCTTACAACGCCCTGCAGACACCTGGCGACGAACGCTGGCTCACCGGCCGCATCGTCGATGGCCTGACGGGCCAAGCAATCCCGGCTGCGGAAGTCTTGCTCATTGGCGAAAGTGCACATCCGATGCGCGGGGAGTTTTGGTCGCAGATGCGCGGCGTGGCGGATGCGGATGGGTTTGTGCACATGCGCGTCGATGCGGGTGCTCAGGGATATGAGAAGTGGCATTGGGTCTGCGTTCGAGCCAAGGGCTATGGGCCACGGGTCGCGATGGGGAGTTTCGAGAACGCCATCGTGCGGTTGAATCCGGCGGTCACGCTGCCGGTGCAGGTGCTCGATTGGTTGGATCGACCGGTTGCGGATGCATTGGTTGGGTTTTGCGGCGGGTGTGGGCATACGCCGGATCTGGTGCATGGGCGCACCAATGCGCTCGGGGTTGTGCAGCTTCCGGACGTCGATCTGTTTGGCGGCTTTGCCGATCTTTACGTCGAGCATCCAGAATTAGCGTTGGGGTATGACAGTGTCTGGTGGGTTCCGGGCGAAGGGCCTGCGGCGTTGCGGGTCGGGCCGGGCATGGCTTCGATCGGCAACCTGTTTGACGAGTTGGGTAAGCCGATTGCGGGTGCATATGTCGGGTGCATGGGGGTGCACCGTGGGCCGTGGACGCGCACGGCGGCAGATGGTTCGTTTCGGCTGTATGGCTGTGATTGGGCCGCGGACGTGCTTGTGCATCACGGTGGCAGGGTGTTGTTGTTTCAGCGACCGCCAACCCAGCCGTTTCGCTTGCAGATGCCCAAGCCCGATGGCAACGAAACGCAGATTGTCTATCTGACGGACAAGGCGCGGGCAATTCGAGATGCAGAACCGGCGGCAGCTGCAGAGTTGCCGACCGTCATGGTGCAAACGGTTGGCCTTCCTGAGGATGGCGAGGTGTGGTTGCGTACTCGCAGTGGCAAGCAGGAGATCACGGGACTCGTAGTTGCGGGCCAACCGGTGGCGGTGCCCGACGTGCCGTTTGCGTTCCTGCTCGAAGTCAGTCAATCGGCCAGCCGGGTGTTTGTGTATGACCAACGTCGCGCCTTGGCTGAGAAGGTCGTGCAATTGTCTTGGTTCCAACCGACGCGCGTCAATGGGAACGTCGTCAGCAGCAAGGGAACTGCGCTGGCCGTGCAGATCGCGATCCACCGCCGCAGCATGGTGCGTTCGGCTGATGGCGTGTTCGATAGTCACCTCGATTGGCGCGACTACTCCGGCGCGTTCTCAGCACCAACCCATATGGAGCGCACGTGCTTGTTGTTCCTACGCGACAAGGCTGGCGAGTTGCCGATGCGCATGGTTCCGATCTTGCTGCCGCGGCGCGGCGATAATGCATCGCTGGATGTGGGCACGATTGTCATGTCCGAAGCGCCGCAATTGACCCTGCTTCGTCCTGACGGAGAACTACTGGTCGATACCACCGTGACGCTGACCCGAACTGGTTGGGAAGACTTGGCTCATGGTCGCGCCTATCCGGTCGACCAAGCAGGGCGCTGCTACTTGCCGGACCTGCGTGCTGGTGACGGGATACTGGTGCGTTCGCGGTCTGTGCCAGTGACCGACGGCGATGCCGTCAATGTCATCGATCTGCCGTCACGCTTTGT
>JBNMND010000216.1:0-9665 GCA_051274975.1 Planctomycetota bacterium
GCCGGTGAAGCGTTGTCGCTGATCCGTCAATCGTGTAAGGGCCTCGAGGAAGCGCGCCGATTGAAGGTCGTGCACCGCGACATCAAGCCAGACAACTTGATGTTGACGACGCAGAACGTCCTGAAGATCGCCGACTTCGGCATCGCGAAGCCCGAGGAAGACTTCAGCATGACGCTGACGTCCGAGTTGATTGGCACGCCGCTCTATATGAGCCCGGAGCAGTGCCATGGCGGCGGTAGCATCGACTTTCGCAGCGATATGTATTCGCTCGGCGCGACGTTCTTCTACTTGCTGACCGGTGAACCGCCGATCCGCGCCAGTTCGGTCTACGAGCTGATCCAGACGAAGACCAAACTCGAGAATCTGTGTCTGTGGAAGTCGCTACCGGAGCTCGACGAGAACCACCCGTTGTCGCGCGTCATCGAGCGCATGACCGCTAACAGCCGCGAGGATCGTTACGAGAGTTACGAAGAACTGCTCAACGACCTGTTGCTGGTCGAGGCCGGCGAGACGATCACGGTCCGCGCGAAGCGCATCAAGAAGGACACAGCTGAGAAGGAGGCTCGCTTCGCCGAGCCCGAGAAGTCGGGCTTGCCGATGATGGCGATCCTGCTAGTGCTGCTCGTTCTGGTTGGTGGTGGTGGTGGCTACTACTGGTGGTCTACTGGGTCAGTCATTCCGGGTGTCGATTCGGTCGAGAAAGCCCGCGTGATGCTCAATGGGTTCCGAAAACGCCTTGGGGAGACCGGGCCGAGCAAGGCTCTGCGCGACGAACTCATGGCGATGAGCTTGCCAGTGGTGATGCATCCGGAGCGCGATAGCGTGCAGAGCGACATTGACGATGGCTTGAAGATCGACGCAAGGCTGGGGCTGCTTAAGGCACCGACGAAGCCGCAGATGCCGTTTGACGACGTCACCGAACACTTCGCTGCGGTGACAGTTGCTGCAGCCGGGGCCGATGTCGTCGGCAAGGAAGTGCGCGCTTGGCTGCTCGGCCGCATTGACGCCGCACGTGCGGAGGCTGCCGCCGGTGATGCCGCCATCCTTGTGCTGGGCAGGGAGTTTCAAGACTGGCGCGAAGACCTGCGCAAGGCCAAAGAGCAGGGGCTTGATGGCAGCGTGCCGGGGCTCTCTAAGGAGCTCGGCCGAATCGACGCTGCGCGTCTCAAGCTATTCGACGTACTGCCGAGCCACCGCAGCGCTTTGGAGGCGCAGGTCAGTAGCGCCAACATTCGGGATGCCAGAACGGGCCTGCTGCCGGCGGAGGTTGGTGACGACGGAGCAAAGGTCCGTGCTGCGTTGTCTACGATTCAAGATGACTTCTTGGAGAACGGTTTCAAAGAATCGCTGCTCAACAGCGCGAAGAAGCTGAACTCCACAGATGCCGAGGTCAAAGTTGAGGTCACCACGCTCATCGACCAAATGGATCGCGCGAACAAGGCGGTGCAAGTGGTCAAGAATGTCGATCGGCCCGCACGCGCCAAAGCGCCAGGATTTGACGGCGTCGATGCATTCCTTGAGGCCATCGACAACGCACTCGACGAGGCTCGCATCGACGGCGTGCTGCCGAAGTGGGCGCAGGCTATGAGCGACAAGGAGCGTGCCGAGGACAGGTGGAGCCGCGAGATGGTGGCCGCGTGCGCGTCTCTATGGAAACAGTGGAAGGAAGATCAAGGCAACGAGGACATCTCGCTGGCGGATCTTCAGCGGGACATGGCGAAGATTGAGACCGCCGTGCGTCGCGCAACGGAGGTCTTGCCGGAATGCGAGGATGGCTTGGAGCAGCGGGTTCCAGCCGCGAGGCGTAAGTCGGCGTTGGCGTCGCTAGTCGTCAAACGCAAAGTCGGCAAGTGGCAGAAGGAACTCACGGCCGCAAAGGGCGAGTTGAGTCGCGTGACCAACTTGGGTGATTGGGGGAGCAAGAAGCGTGTGCTGATCGCTGCCCACGAATCCCTGAGCACGCAACTCGCCAAGTTCGATGCCGGTCAACGGGTGGAACTTGAAGGTGATCTGAAGCGGTTTCAGGATGACTACACCAAGTGGGGCACGGCTTTTGACGCGTTGGACGATGCGGCCAAGCAGTTTGCTCGTGGTGAGTTGGAGGCCTGCACGCATGCGGCCAACCTGGGTATGGCCTACGAGGAAGGCAAGGAAGAGTTCGTCGCATTGAACGACGTGATCGTGGCGTGCAAGGCTGCGTTCGTTGAGTTCGAGCAAAACCTCGCGATGGAGAAGGCTCGACGCTTGCTGGATTCGGCGTCTGTGAGAGCTACCGCCAAGAGTCTTCCGGCTGACATCGGCAAACTGATCAGCGCTTGGAAGACGGGCATCTCGAAGCTGGAGAACGCGACGAGGTCAGGCATGATCCTGATTCGAGCCAATGGGTCTCAAAAGGCGTTTTTCGTGGCCTCCACGGAATGCCGCAACAGCAAGTTCAAGGAGTTCCAAGTTGCGGTCGAATCCGCTGAGAAGAGTGGTGGGCTAGATGCTGTGAAGAAGGAGCTCAAGGGCATGGCCATCGCAAAGGGCGACGTCGATGACTTGTTAGAGGTTCGCACCAAGGATGGCGACAAGCCAGTCGAGAGAGTGACCTGGATCGGTGCCGTCGCCTACTGTCGATGGCGCGGCTTGGATCTGCCAACCAAGAAGGAATGGTTGTTCGCAGCATTCGGCGAGCCCCGGCAGAAGTACTCGTGGGGCGATGCCTGGAGCGATAGCGATGAGGCCAAGCGCAATCCGAACAGCGATTCCGTCAACGTGGACGCCGGTGGCGGTTCCTGGCGCAACGTAGATTTGCATCACATGAGCGGCAACGTCGCCGAATGGTTAGCCGACGAGAAGGCTGAAACGGTTGAGGCCATCGGTGGCCGGTATTCCGTGCAAAATCGCGGTAGGGCGCAGGAGCAGGCCAGTGGCCAGTCCGTGGAGCGCCTGTCGACGACCGCAGCAATGAAGGGCATTGGCTTCCGCGCCGTGTTGCGCCCGAGGAATTACTTGAAGATCACCTGGCCGCGCTGATCGGGCTTGGTTGAATCGCCCTGCGGTGCTCAGGGGCCGCAGGCTGTTGCGGCCGTGTAATCCCTGGCCGACCCTTCTTCGGGACCGGGACCGGGACCGGGACCTGGAGCCAAGCCAGATCGGCGGCCCAAGGCAACCGCCGCCACTTAGCGGCGGGGCTTCTTTTCGAGAATGAAAAGGTGCGTCTCGGGGTCGTCCACGCGCAGGGTTCGCGTGTAGCTCTTGTAATCGACCGATTGGGACCGTGAGCGTGGTAGGTCCATGCCCCTCTTGAACGGTACTACGGTGACCTCGACCTTTGGCGTCTTGAACTCGACCGTGATGGAGCAACTTTCGTCGCCGTCATTGCCAACCGTCCACTCATTGGCGATGGCGGTGTCCCATTCGTCGTCGATGACAATCAGGCAGGACTGCGAGGCCCCGCCGTTGTCTATCGCGGAGAACGTGAAGCTTTTCTTTGGGATTGAACCGCAGGCGGTCATGGCTGCGCACGCGCCCAAAACCAGGATGTTTCGATGAATGGCCATCATTACAAGTCCTCCAGCGAGAGCTTGATGGGCAAGTTGGTATTCATGTCCTTCTCCTCAATGACGCGCCACCCCTGATGGAAGTCCACGTGCCGGGCTTGCAAGTAGATGCGCTTGTGCTTCTCGAAGGAGAACGTCACCATCTGCTTGTCACCGCTGCCAGCTTTCACGCCATTAATGTAGAGCGTGGCTTGAGGCGGGTTGATAGAGACTTGTCGCTGGTAGGAACTGGTCCCGCAGGCGGTCAGTCCCAGAAGCGAAACTAGAAGAGTCGACTTTGCTAAGCGTGAGGGCATTTAGATTGTCGGCGGGGTGCCGTGGGATTCCTGCTCCGAGGATACGAATGCCTCAGTTGATGTCCAGGTTTTCGGAGATCGCGCTCAGTTGCGTATGCTCGCAGTCGTGACGAGGATCCGCCTGTGAAGCATTTCATCCCATCCGAAGAGCTGGCCGAAGGGCTTGGCGTTCT
Source organism: Planctomycetota bacterium (assembly GCA_051274975.1). Taxonomy (GTDB): domain Bacteria; phylum Planctomycetota; class UBA1135; order UBA1135; family UBA2386. The sequence goes on from JBNMND010000216.1 coordinate 4,015, forward strand.
GACCGTATGTCGACTGATCGAAGAAGCGGACTCCGCCTTCTTCCAGCCTGGTCGGCCCATCCACATCGCTCGTGCCCCGGGGCGACTGGACATCATGGGTGGGCTAGCCGGCGGGCAGTCGCCGCTTTCGCTGTCGATGCCGACTGCCGAAGCCGCCTGTGCCGCGATCCAGTTGCGGGACGATGACCTGATTCGGTTGTGGTCGCCGTGTCGTGATGACTCGCGAACGCAAATGCTGACCGTGCGCATGGGCGACCTCGGCTTGCCAGCTACGCCGATCAACTACCAAGAAGCGCGGGCGTTCTTGGTCGCGGATCCGCGGGATCGCTGGGCGGGCTACTTGCTCGGCAGTCTGTTGGTGCTGGCGCGTGAGCATGCGCTGACACCAGAGAACGGGGTCGAACTGCTCATCCACAGCGATGTTCCGAACACCTGTGGGGTGGCGTCGTCGAGTGCCATCACGATTGCGGCGCTGCGGGCGTTTGCGCGGCAGTTCGGCCTGGAATTGTCGGCGGCCGAGTTTGGTCGCTTGGCGCAAGTTGTCGAACGGGAAGTTCTGCAAGCGCACGGTCGTGTGGCGGACTCCATGGCTTGCTTGCTCGCCGAGAGTGGCGAGTTGTTGATGCTTCGAGGTACCGCTGGGGACCTTGTGGGCAGGGTCCCGGTTCCTGGTGACTTGGAGTTTGTTGGGTTGGAGACCGGCACGCAGAGCAATGGCGAGACCAGCGAGTATCTCAGCGAAGACGAGGTGCAGCGCACGAAGCGCTTCCACGAACTGTTCACTGCCGATGCGACTCCTGAGAACCGCCGCGAGCTTGGCGACTTGATGTTCGCTTCGCACGACCACTACTCACAGCTTGGCTGCAGCAACGACGCGTGTGACCTGGTGGTCAACGTGGTGAAGCAACTGCGCGAAAAGAATGGCTCGGTGTTTGGTGCACGGCTGACCGGACGCGGCGGTGGTGGCACCGTGGTATTGGTGGGTGAGCCGACCAAGGTTTGGCACGAGGCCTTGCGTGCCAAGAAGGCGCTCAAAGAAGCGACGGGCCACTCCGGTCACGTTTTCCGTTGGTCGTCACCGGGCGCGATGTCATTCGGGTCGATCGAGTTGCAGCCAAAGAATGAGTGAGCGTTTGCACCACGGGGAAGTCTGGGCATGGTCGGCAGCGGGACTCGTTGCTGTTGTGGCTGTTCTAGGGTTCGCGTGGTCGTTGGCTTCGTCACAGGCGGCTCCAACCCCTTTGCTAACGGCGGATGACACGGCTGCCGCAGCTGCGCGGTCAGCGCCATCAGCTGATCAGGGCCATGTCTTGCGCATTGAGGCGAAGGTTCGGGCCGAAGCGGAATTGCCGGGCGTCTACGGCCTGCTCATCGATAACCAGGGGCAGCCACTGGAGCGAATGGCGATTTTGCCTTTCCCGGGGTGGTTGCCGGTGACTACCAGTTGGCCACTGTGCCGTTCAAGCTGGCGATGTGGCCCGTGACTCTGGCCAAGAGCGAGCGTCTGCAGGTCTCGTTCTAGTTGACGGAAAACGAAGTCGCGACGACGGGGCAAGTGCTTCGCTCTGGCGAGGTGCAGGAGTCGCTGACGGTCTTGCGACGAGATGCCGAGCACTGGCCGCGCGCGCAAGTCGAGTGGCGGCGAGCAGCTTGGTGCGTCGATCGAGGTGTTCTCCGGCGAGCGGCAGGTGCGATCGCTCCCGACCAGATTCTGCCAGCGATTCCGTTTGTCTCTGCCGCCAGGCGACTACCGCGTCGTCACCGATCGCGGCGGTGAGCGCAGCGCACGCGAGCTCAAGGTCGCCCGTACTGACATCCGTTTGCGCTTGCGTCCCTGACCTCCGACACTCTCGGCATGAGCAAGCATGCCCCTGACCATCACGACGCCGACCTAGTCCTCAAGCTCTACGATCTTCGTCGTGAGCCCGTCATGCGTGAATCCCGTGATGCGCTCAACGCCGACTACTGGCCGAAGAACGCCGACGAAGCGGCCGCCATTCTCAGCCCTGACCACCCGCTCAATCGCGCCTACCGCCAAGTCTCCACCTACTGGGAGATGGTCTACGGCATGGCCAAGAACTCGATTGTGCACACCAACTACCTGCTCGAAAACACCGGCGAAGGCATGTTCCTATTCTCCAAGGTAGAGCCCTACCTAGAAGCCATGCGAGCCGCGTCCCACCCCCGCATCTTCCAAAACGCCGAGTGGATCTCCAAGACCGGCGAGTTCGCCGAAACCGTCATGACCCGCTTCCGCACCATGCTGAAGAACCGCTAATACGGTGCCAGGCACAGAAGCAACCTGTTCGCCTCCTGGCAGTGACAGTGACAGCGATCTAGCGGCTCAGTGACTCTCGCGCGGCACTTCCGCGCCGCGACGCCCAACCAAGAAGTCCAAGTCACAACCCCCATCCGCCTGCTGCACATGGTCGTGGTAGAGGCGTTGGTAGCCACTCGCCATGCGCGGTGGGGGCGCTTGCCACTCGGTACGCCGGCGGGCAAGTTCTTCATCGTCAACGTGCAGGTGTAGTCGTCGTGCAGCGACGTCGAGTTCGATTTCGTCGCCATCGCGAACCAGCGCCAACGGACCGCCACAAGCCGACTCCGGCGCGACATGCAGCACGGCGGTCCCGTATGCCGTGCCACTCATGCGCGCGTCGGAAATGCGCACCATGTCGCGAACGCCTTGCTCTAGAAGTTTCGCTGGCAGCGCGAAGTTGCCAACCTCAGGCATGCCTGGGTAGCCCTTCGGTCCGCAGCCACGCAGCACCATGATGGATGTCGCGTCGATGTCTAGGTCGGGGTCGAGGATGCGTTCGTTGTAGTGCTCGATGCTGTCGAACACGACGGCGCGGCCGCGGTGCTGCATCAGCGAAGCACTTGCCGCCGCAGATTTGATGACGCAGCCGAGCGGTGCCAGGTTGCCACGCAACACCGCGATGCCGCCGTCTTCGTGCAGTGGCTCGTCGAGAGGTCGAATCACTCGTTCGTCGACGACTTCGGCGCCCGCATTCTGCTCGCGCATCGTCATCTTGGACACAGTCGCCGCGTTGCCTTCGAGCAGCCCATGTTGGTCGAGCCGGTGCAGCACGGCAGGCAAGCCGCCGGCGTAGAAGAAGTCTTCCATCAGGAACTTGCCGGCCGGCATCAAGTCGACCAGCGTCGGCACGTTCTTGCCGATCGCATCCCAGTCATCGAGCGAGAACGGGATCTCCATGCGGCCGGCAAGTGCGAGCACGTGCAGCACTGCGTTGGTTGAACCTCCAATCGCCGCAACTGCACGAACGGCATTGACGAGCGACTCGCGCGTCACGACCTGCGACATCCGCAAGTCTTCGTGCACCATCTCGACGATGCGCTTGCCAGTCATGTGCGCGAGCATGTGCCGCCGCGCGTCGACTGCGGGAATCGCCGCATTGCCAGGCAGAGCCATGCCGAGCGCTTCGGCGACGCACGCCATCGTCGACGCCGTGCCCATCGTCATACAGTGGCCAGCTGAGCGCGACATGCAGCCTTCGGCGTCCATGAACTCGGCCATCGACATCTTGCCAGCTTTGACTTCGGCGTCGAACTTCCAGACGTGCGTGCCGGAGCCAATATCCTCGCCGCGATACTTACCGTTGAGCATCGGTCCACCCGACACCACAACAGTCGGAAGGTCGCAGCTCGCCGCGCCCATCAGCAACGAAGGCGTCGTCTTGTCGCAACCGCACAGCAAGACGACGCCGTCGATCGGATTGCCGCGAATCGATTCTTCGACATCCATGCTCGCCAGATTCCGGAATAGCATCGCCGTCGGTCGTAGGTTGGTCTCGCCGAGCGAGAACACCGGGAACTCAAGCGGTAGCCCACCGGCTTCGTAGACGCCGCGTTTGACCCGTTCGGCGAGTTCGCGGAAGTGACCATTGCACGGCGTCAGGTCGGAGAACGTATTGCAGATGCCGATGACCGGTCGCCCGTCGAACATGTGCGGCGGGTGGCCTTGGTTGCGCATCCAGCTGCGATGGATGAAGCCATCCTTACCGTTCTGGCCAAACCAGCTTGTGGATCGCAGCGGTTTCGAGGGTTCGCTCATGTCATCCTGCATAGGAGTTGGCTGGTAGTCCGGCAATGTCGACGTCGACCGAAAACAGTCGGCCGGCAAGTGGTTCGTGCGCGAGCTGTTCTTCGCTGAGGCCAATGCTCGCCGATGTGATGAAGAGCGTGCGCATGTTTCGTCCGCCAAACGCACAGCTAGTTACCTGGCTGACCGGCATTTCTATCACGCGGTCGATCTGGCCGTTCGGTAAGTAGCGCGTCACTCGCGAACCACCCCAGTGGGCCAACCAGATGCCGCCTTCGCTGTCGACAGTCAGGCCGTCGGGAAACCCCTCGTCTGCTTGCAGTTCGACCAAGACCCGCTTGTTGTCGATCGTGCCGGCGGCAGGGTCGCAATCGAATGCGTAGACCGTGCGCGCCTTCGAATCGTTGTGGTACATCACGGTGCCATTCGGCGACCACGCCGGGCCATTGGTGATGCCGTAGCCGTCATCCATGGCGTGCACGGAACCATCGGGATCCAGCCGGTAAAGCACCCCGGCTGCACCGCGCATCAACGTGTCCATCGTGCCCGCCCAGAATCGACCGTGTGCATCACACTTGCCGTCGTTGAAACGGTTGTCCGGTTGCCCTGCCTCCGGATCGATGATGGGGGTGACGGTGTCGTGCTTGAGGTCGACCCAAGCGAACCCTGATTGCAGGCCAGCAACGAGTCCGCCGCGGCTGCGACGTGCGATGCAGCCGATTCTCTCGGGCATCGCGAACGTCTGGGTTTGGCGATTCATCAGCCAGTGGCGATGGATCGCGCGCCCTTCGATGTCGACCCAGTAGATGGTGTCTTCACTCTCGTGCCACAGCGGTCCTTCGCCGAGGCGTGAGGTCACATCGCAGACGCTGGTCGGGGCATCCATGGCCCGCAGAGACTACTCGCTGCGGGTCCGGTCGCCTTGTCGTAGCTGAAGCCTTCCGGCTACATGCCTTGGCCGAGCGTCGTGCGCACCGCGTCACTCGAGATGATCCCGAGGTTGTTGGCCATAAGATCGACGATGAAGAACTGGGTCGTGAACTGCGCGCCGACGTAGAGCTCAGCACTCGGCATCGTCAGGTTCACCGTCGCGGTGCCTTCGGTATCGGTGACCACGCCGTAGGTGATCGCAAGGCCGGTGTAGGCGAAGCAACCCGGAGCGCCGAGGCCGGCGAGGCTGATCGGCGAAGTCAGGTTGTCAAAGCCGAGGCCCATCATGCCGATCGTGTTGGAGGGGCCGTAGGCCGCGTAGGTCAGCGTGCCACCGATGCGGGCGTCCCCGTAGCCCGCCTGCATGGCGCCGCCGCAGCCGTTGCCGAACACTTCGATCGAACCGGCTTGCCAGCACATCGGTTGCGCCTGTGGTTCGCCACTGGTCGTGAACGAACTGCCGACCTGTGCGCCCTGCGCATCGAATACTCGGACCAGGTTGTCGTCGATGATCAGGATGCGATCGTCGGTAGCTTGCACGTGCTGTACGCCATACCCAATCGAGATCGGGGCGCCTTGTTGCTGCGCGTCGCGGTTGTAGATCGTGACAGAGTTGAAGTCGTCAGTGATCGTGAGGAACTGGGCGAACAGCTCGACG
>JBNMND010000217.1:0-9642 GCA_051274975.1 Planctomycetota bacterium
TGCGGCAGGCGCGCCATCGAGCTACTTGGCGAAGAAGTCGTTCTTACGCCGCCCCAACGACACGCTCTGGCAGCCGCCTGGACTCAGCTTCTACCACGGCAGAGACCGGTTCTTGACGGACGTGCTGACCGACGAAGCGCTCGCCAAGGTCAATGCCGCTCACAGTCGTGAGGAGCCGTTCTTTCTGTATCTGACGCACTACGCGGTGCACACGCCACTCGATCCCGACGACCGATTCGTCGGCGAATACCGCAAGGCCGGTTTATCGGAACCGGAAGCGCGCTACGCGGCGCTGGTCCGCGGCATGGATCACTCGCTTGGTCGCGTGCTCGATTGGCTGGACGAGCAGAGTTTGGCGGACAACACAATCGTCGTGTTCACGAGCGACAACGGCGGTTTGAGCGCACTGGCGCGTGGCGGCAAGAAGCACACGCACAACTCGCCACTCAAGAGCGGCAAGGGTTCAGCTTATGAAGGCGGCGTGCGCGTGCCGTTCGCGATTCGATGGCCCGGCCACATCGCGAAGGATCAGAGCAACACATTGCCGATCCAACTCGAAGACCTGATGCCGACGCTGTGCGACCTAGCCAACGTCAACCCGAACTGCCCCGACGGCCGCAGCTTTGCACGCACGTTGGCAGGCAAGCCGCAGATCGCGCACCCGCTGTTCTTCCACCACCCGCACTACTGGGGGGCGACCGGGCCGGGCATCGAACCGTTCAGTGCGGTTCGGCATGGCGATCTGAAGTACATCTGGTTCTACAAACCGGCTCGCGGCGAGCTCTACGACGTGGTTCGCGACGTTGGCGAAACGAACGACCTGATCAAAGAACGGCCGGACGACGCTCTGCAGTTGCGCGGCATGTTGCGTGCGCATCTCACCGAGTGCGATGCGCAGGTGCCGACGCGCAAAGATGGCCTGCCCGTCGCGCGCCCTTAGTCGGCGCCCTTAGTGCGCGCGGCAAGAGGGGACTAGGGACGCGGAACTACGCGATAGGGAGTGGCGGCGCGGAGCCAGCCTTCACTGGTGCCCGAGCCGGACTCGGCCGCAGCAACACGTCGATCGCACCAGCGATCAAGATGCCTCCTTGCGCCGAGTAGCTGATCCAAACAGCTTCACGCAACTCCGACGAGAAGCCGTAAGCGTGCAGGCCGACCTGCAGCAGGTTGACGTGGAACCACGAGAACACGACGACGATGCCAATGATGCCGGCCCAGATAACGAAGCCGAAGTCACGAACCCAACCAGAGAGGCGCGCGTGCAACAGCGAGATCTGGGCGAGGCAAATCATCAGTGCCCCGTTCTCCTTTGGATCCCATCCCCAGAAGCGCCCCCACGAGTCGTTGGCCCAGACGCCACCGAGGATGGTGCCGACGACCGAGAACAACAGGCCAAAGCAGGTCACGCCGTAGCACATACGAATCAGTGCCTTGGCGGGCACAGCACTCGGGTGCGAGATCCGGAACACGCGAAGGAAGATCCAAATGTAGGCCAGCGCAGCTGCCATCAGGCCCGCCGCATAGCCAATGTTGATCGTCGTCACGTGCGTCGCTAACCAGAAGTTGCTGTCGAGCACGGCCTGCAGCTTGTCCATCGTGTCCGCGCCGTTGCTGACCTCATACATGCGCGCAAACATGACCAGCAAGGCGCCAAAGAACGGAGCCGCCGCCAACGCCATGCGACGCGGAACGACAAACTCGGTTGCGATCAGTAGCAGCACGCTGATCGCGCCAATGAACAAGAACGTGTCGTAGAGGTTCTTGATCGGCGGGTGACCGGTAATCAGGCAGCGCAGCGTCAGGTCGTAGCTGAGCATGCCGAGTGCGGCGATCGACACGACCATGCTCGCCCACCACATCAACTTGTTGCGAGGGATCAGCCACGTGACGGCCGCCAACAAGAACGAGAACAAGAACCAGTGGATCGACTGATAGTGCCAGCTGGCGTCGTAGTAGTAGGTCTCGAGCTCGATCTGCTCCTTGTTGTACTGCGACCCTGCGGCCTCAATCGAAGCGGCCTTGTATTGCAGCAGCGCCGCCTCGCAATCCGGCAGCGACTTGGCGGTGCAAGCTTTCTGCAAGCTCGTGATCATGTCGACCACGGGCCCCTTCTCGCCCCTGATAACGCGCTCGAGAGCGGCACCAATCGGGACCCACTCATCGCCTGGACCTTCCCCTGGGCCAACCAAGCCAACGCCACGGGAGTCGTTGCCGGCGACCTTGCCGATAAAATCGGTCAGGGCGAGCATGCTCTCGGATGCGTTGCTCAGCGTGGAGTCGAGCTTCGCGAGTTCGGCGCGGAAGCCATCCGCGTGGGTAGCGATCAAACCGAGGTCGACACGGTCCGAGCCGAACAGTTCCTTCAGCGTACCATCGACGGTCCGCGAGTGGTGAAACGCCTCCAACTGACGATGCAGCCGGCCGTAGGTATTAAACTGCTGCCACAAGCCCACGATGTGAGCCTCGACGGGGCTGTGATCTGCTGCGTCGATAGCACTGTAGGCGCTCGCCAGATCGCGAAGCTTGGTCGCAACCGCGAAGACCTGCTCGTAGCTGATGTAGACGAAGTCCGGCTTCTGCCCTTCGTTCGCAAGGCCAAGCGCATCCATGACGGCGCTATTCTCGATGCGAAACAGTGGATAGTGGCCAGCCTGTTCCGGGTAGCACCAGACGTCGAGCAACCACTCGATCGGCGTCAGCTTGATCTTCTTCTCTTCGCCATTCGAGTCGGTGAGCGCGAACTTGACGTCGCGACGGCCGTGAATCTTGTAGAGGCGGATCGCCGCAAGCACCGACAACGGCTTCTCGCGCCCGTTGTCCTGCACGGCAACCGACGACATCTCGGCGACGACCTCTTTGCTCCATGGCTCAGTGCGCAGCAATTCGTGCTCGTACTTTGGCACCGGACGGCTGCACGCTGCCAGCACGAGGGCCAGCAGGATCAGCAACGGCATGCGGAGTTGTTTCATAACGTCACCAGGAGTTGCGCCACTCATGCGGTCAGATTCGTCCGCGCGGACGATTTCAGGAAGTTCAGCAACTTCACGAACATGTGAACGAAGAGACCGAGACCGATGACCCAGCACGACCACATCGGCCACTGGTCAGACGGGTTGGCGGCGACTTCGAAAATGGAAAACCACGGCGGCCCTTTCAAGCGCCCATCCGCGCCCGGTTGCTGCGGTCCCCAGCTGGTCTGGTAGGCGACATAGCCATCCTGACGCAACGGGGTGTTCATGTAGATCTGGACTTCGCGCTCGTTACTGCCGTCTCCGACCAAAACCCAGCTGCGGAAATCCGCGGGCGTCGTCGTGCCCGGATGATCGCGCTTGACGAACTTCGACAAGCGCATGCTGAACGGCAGCTCATACATGACCTTCCGCAGGTCAACTGCCCAGCGCGCGCCCTCCAATTCAAACACGAACGGGAAGCGAATCTTCGCCACCGGCAGGTTGTTGGGCCCCCAGATGATGCCTTCGGCGTGTTGTTGTCCGCGCACCATGACGCGCACATACACACCTGCTCGGTTCTGCTCGCGCTGCGCGTTTACCTCCAACGGTTGCAGGTAAACGCCCGGACCACCACCCGCCACTTCCAGAACCGGCGTCGTAGCGTTCACCATCGGCCCCTTCGAGAGCGGCCTGCAATTCACCAAGTAGTGATGAATATGCAGTTCGAATGGCAGGCCTTCTCCGGAGAGAGTGACCGTGTCATCAATCGCACCCTGCAGCTTGGCCTCGGGAACGACACGTTCTGTAAGCGTGTCACCGTCGTCCTTCATCAAGGCCAGCTCGTAGTCGTGGAAGCTGACGAAGGTCGAGCTCTCGTACTGACGGTGGGGAAGTTCTGGCCCCGAGGTTGGCGTCTCGTAGAGGGCCAAGGCGCCGGAGTACGAGTACTCCATCTTGACGAAGCCCGCGAGCAGCAACAGCGCGATGCCGATGTGCGTGATCAGCACGCCGGCGTTCCTCGCGCGCCACTTAAGCCGCACCATGCCGCCAACCAGCAGGTTGAGGAACAGCAGCATCATCACCGGGTAAGCACCCGGCAACGGGATCTTGATCACCCACTGGTTCTCAGCCGATGGGATCTCGCTACCCCACCAGGAAAGTGGCAGCTCCGCGATCAGACCCCAGGACTCGAAATATTCCTTCTGCGTCGCCCACAAGCCGCCCTCGATTTGCGCAAGCGTGCCTAGCCACGTCAACAGGCCAAGGGTCACGAGCAATACGACTGCGAGCTTCTGCGAGCTGAACGCAACCACTGCCCGCTTCAGCATACCGCGCTGGTTTGGTGCAGCAGTAGCCTTTGCGTTGCTTGTGCCACTCGACGACGACTCACTCGCCGCAGTTTCGCCGGCCGCTGAGTTTCCAGGAACTGAGTCTCCAGGAACTGAGTCTCCAGGAACTGGGGCCGAATCCGTATCAGTTGCACTCATTGAGTTCTCCGCACCGAACCGCAGAACTGAACAAAGGCCGCACGTTGTGCGTCGACTTCGTCCTGCGGACCAACCAGCTTGCAGAAGGTGATCGTCGAGCCATCAAGACGCGCCGCGACCAGCAGCCGGGCATTCTCAATTTGGTTTCCGGTCATGCCTTGGAACGATCCCGTCAAGTCCATCAGGACGGCGTCATCACCGAGGAATAGGGCCTGGGCCAATGCCTTGTATTCGCCGTCAGTCAACGGCCCCAAACGCGTACCGCCGACACTGATTTCGCCACGCCAAATGTCGAGCGATTGCCGCAACGCGCCGCCGAGCTGACTGATGTAGAGCTCACTGCCGCGACCAAAGGTGTGGTTGAGGATGCGACGGCCATCCTTCTTGGTCCAACCTTCGGGCGTCGTCGCCGTGAACGGTGCCGCAGCCTCCGTCGTCGAGTTGGCGCCATTCGCTTGCGTACTGCCGCCGTTGCCAACCGGCGCGTGGCCTTTCGGCAATGCTTGTCCGGGACGAATCGGCGGCGCCTTGGGATTCGAGCTCTGCGACCCGAAGCGAATCGACTTAGCCATCGCCAAGAACTCTTTCTTCTTGGCCTGCACTATCAACTTGGGGCCAGTGAACTTGAGCGAAGTCACCGAGCTGCCTTCGTTGTAGAACGCTATCAACGCCGCCCACCCTTCCTTGCCACCGAACGTGCCTTCGAGTTCGACAAGGCGACCCGGACGATTCGCGAGGTCGATTGGTGGCAACGCTTCGACGGCGGGCACCTCGGGCTTACCGAACTGTTGGACATACCAGCGCTGCAGGTTGAACGGCACGCCACCACCGACGCCAATGGTCAGGTAGATGTCAGTCGTCGGCTCACCCTTGATCCGCCAAACGGCATCGCGGAACCGAGCCGGGGGCAACTCTTCCCAATCCGCGGGCACACTGGCGATCACGCGCTTCGCGCCTTGCTGGCCAGCAGCCCCAGTTTTCGGAGCCGTCATGTCGCCAACTCCGAGACGGTCCCGGGTGGACGCATCCCAGACGATTGGACGCTTAGCCTTGGGCACCGTCTTGGGCGGCCCAAACTCGGCCGTCGTGTCGGCACCACAGGCGCTGAGCAAAGCGAGGAGGCAGATGGACGAAGCTGTTCTCTTCATGCGATCGGGCACCAGAATACCGGCGCAATGGGGCAATGACTGTCAGCACCCCGGGGAAACTCCGCAACTCAAACCAAAGCCAGTACGTCGAATTGCGGTCAACTGGCGGTTAGCCACGCCGCCAAGTGGCGGTTAGCGGCAGTCAGACGCGTCGGACTAACACGAACCCGGCCAGCTGATGCAGCGCATCACGTGCCGGACCGGGTGGCAACTGTGACAGAGAGGCCTGTGCCTTGGCGATTCGGCGCTGGGCTTCCTCCATCGAGTAGGCAATGGCGTGCTCGAGCGGGAACTCCGACTTCAAACGACGCAGCCCTTCTGCCTCACTGGTTCCGAGCAGGTCCTTGAGCTTCTGGGCCTGACCTTCGTCACGCAACAGATAGAGCATCGGCAACGTGATCTTGCCCGTGGTCAGGTCGGTGCCGAGCGACTTGCCGACGAAGTTCTCGTCGCCGTCGAGGTCGAGACAGTCATCGACGATCTGGAACGCGATGCCGAGTTCGAGGCCGTATTCCTCGAGTGCCCGCAAGCGACCTTCGTTAGCTGAGCCATCCGCACTGCGCGAACCGTAGAACCCGCCGAGGCGGCAAGCCGCGGCGTAGAGGCTGGCAGTCTTCTCGGCGATGACCGTGAAGTAGCGCGCTTCGCTCCACTGGTAGTCAAAGCGATGCAAGATCTGCGTGATCTCGCCCTGACAGATGACGCGAACGGTCTCCGCCAACCACCGTGCTGCCGTTGGATCGGGCAGTTGCACGGCCATGTGGAAGGCCTTCGCGTAGATGTAGTCACCGAGCAAAACGGCCGTTTCGATGCCGTTCAGGTGGTTGATCGTCTCAATGCGGCGCCGCTTGCTCGCGCTGTCAAGCACATCATCGTGCACCAACGTCGCGGTATGCAGCAACTCGACCACCTTGGCAACCGTGACGACATCGTCGCCAAGCCCACCGCTGGTTTCGGCGCCGGTGGCTGCCATGCCGGACAAGAACGTGATGACCGGCCGCAGTTGCTTGCCGCGGAACCCGCCGACGTGCTCGATCAACGGGCGCATCTCGGGATGGCCTGGAGCGAGATCGTCAAGCAACTCGCGGTTCAGCCGATCAAGCGGCGCCTGAACCAGAGAGGTGACGTCGTGCAGCGGCGTCGTCTTGGTCACCGCGATCCTGATGAGTCCGAATCAGCCTTCGAGGAATCGGCGCTCGAGGAATCAGCGCTCGAGGAATCGTCGCCGTCCTTCTTGGTGGAGCCGTCCTTCAGCCCGCGCTTAAACTCAGTGATGCCGGAACCAAGCGACCGCGCCATTCCCGGAAGACGGTGCCCGAACAGGAGCAGCACCACCGCGAGGACGATGAGGAGCTCCATACCATGGGGAATGCCAAAACCGATCATTTGTTAGTCTACCTTACGTGGGACGATCATCGCGGTGCGTCCGGTTCAACGCCAGTGCTCACCAGCGACTTTCGGCAAGATGGCGAGCGTCGCCCTCAGCCGCTAGCGACCTTCCTGTTTCGTTAGCCACTGCTGCCATTTGTCGGGATCCTTGCCCAGATCCTGCCCGACCAGCCGAATCAAATTGTGATGACTGGTCTCCTTGATCGATGCATCATCCGATCGCATGGCGGCAACGAGCAACTTGGCCGCCTCGAATCGTGCCTTTGGGTTGCTGGTGCCCTTCTTCTTGCCCCCGACCCCGCCTTCTGCAGCACGGTCGTAGTCAAACGTCTTGAAGGCCTGAAGCAAGCCGGTCAACAGGCCCTGCAGCCGCAACGACTCACCCCAAAGCAGCAACACGTAGCCGATCAAGAACAGGACGGCGACCTTCAGGACGATGTCGTCGCCGAACTCCTGCACCATCCAGTCGTGGTACGGAAGGATCGGCTCTAACAACACGGCCAGCAACAGCCCCAGTAAGAACAGGGGGGTTCCCGACCGAAAGATCGACTCGAACTTGGCGGCGTTGTTTTGCACGGCGGCTCGTTGGGCTAGAGGACCGGACGGGTCTCGGCTGGGTTAGCCGAGCACCTTCTTCATGGTTTCGCCGAGCACGGACGGCGTGTCACAAACGTGCACGCCGGCCTTGGCCATCGCAGCCTTCTTGTCGGCCGCAGTGCCCTTGCCACCACTGATGATGGCGCCGGCGTGGCCCATGCGCTTGCCGGGAGGTGCGGTCGCACCAGCGATGAAACCGACGACCGGCTTCTTCACGTATTGGGTGATGAACTCGCAGGCTTCCTCTTCGGCGGTGCCGCCGATCTCACCAATCATGATGATGCCGTCGGTGTCCGCATCGTCTTGGAACAGCTTCAAGCATTCCATGAAGTCGAGGCCCTTGATCGGGTCGCCGCCAATACCGATGCAGGTCGACTGGCCCATGCCGTTCGACGTGACCTGCCAAACCGCTTCGTAGGTCAGCGTGCCACTGCGCGACACGATGCCGACGCGGCCGGGCTTGTGGATGTAGGCCGGCATGATGCCGATCTTGCAACCCGACGTGTCGGTGACCGGCGTGATGATGCCGGGGCAGTTCGGGCCGAGCAGCAACGTGTCGCTGCCCTTCATGAAGTCCTTCACGAACGCCATGTCGGCGACCGGAATGCCTTCGGTGATGGTGACCGCGAGGTCGAGTTCGGCATCGACTGCTTCGCAGATCGCGTCGGCCGTGAATGCGGCCGGCACATAGATCATCGAGACCGTGGCGCCGGTGGCTTCCTTCGCTTCGCGCACGGTGTCAAACACCGGCACGCCATCGATGACTTGACCGCCCTTACCGGGGGTCACGCCGGCTACGAGCTTGGTGCCGTATTCCAGCGAGTTCTTGCTGTGAAAGAGACCTGCTGCGCCGGTAAAGCCCTGGCAGAGGATCTTGGTATCGCCGTTGACGAGAACGCTCATTGGTATGTCCTGTTAGTGCTCGTGGGTTTACGCGATGGCCTTGACGATCATCTCAGCGGCTTCGTCGAGCGACGACGCCGTCTGCAAGTTGAGGCCCGCTTCATCGAGCAGCTTGCGGCCAAGCTCGACGTTGGTGCCTTCCAAGCGCACCACGAGTGGCAGCGACAAACTGGTTTCCTTGGCAGCTGCGATGACACCTTCGGCGATCGTGTCGCACTTCATGATGCCGCCGAAGATGTTGACCAGCAGGCCCTTCACGTTCTTGTCCGACAACAGGATCTTGAACGCGTTGGTGACCTGTTCCTTGTTGGCGCCGCCACCGACGTCCAAGAAGTTGGCCGCGCTGCCGCCCTTGAGTTGGATGACGTCCATGGTAGACATCGCCAGGCCCGCGCCGTTGACCATGCAGCCGATGTTGCCATCGAGTGCGATGTAGCTGAGGTCGTGCTTCTTCGCTTCGACTTCCTTCGGATCCTCTTCGTTGAGGTCGCGGTATTCCATCACCTCGGGGTGACGGAACAGGGCGTTGGCGTCGAAACCCATCTTTGCGTCGAGTGCCATCACGCCACCGGCCTTGGTGACGACCATCGGGTTGATCTCGGCGAGCGAGCAGTCGGTGGCCATGAAGGCCTTGACCAACGAAGCGACCAACTTGGCGCCGGCCTTCGCTGCTGCGCCGGACAGGCCAAGGTGCTTCGCGATCGCGCGACCTTGGAAGGCCATCAAGCCCTTGACCGGGTGTACGCGGAAATGCGCGATCGCTTCCGGACGGGAGTCAGCGAGTTCTTCGATGTCGACGCCACCTTCGGCAGCAGCGATCACGACCGGCGCTTGCGCGGCGCGGTCCATGACGACGGCGAGGTAGAGTTCGCGCTCGATGTCACAGCCAGCTTCAACGTAGAGCTGCTTGACGACGCGGCCTTCGGGGCCGGTCTGGTGCGTGACCAGGGTCTTCCCGATCAGCTCCTCGGCGACAGCCTTGGCTTCATCCGCGGATCGAACCAGCTTGACGCCGCCAGCCTTGCCACGGCCACCTGCATGGATCTGGGCTTTGACGACAGCGAGTGGCTCGCCGAGGGTGCCAAACGCCTTGTGGACTTCGTCGGCGGTCGTGCAAGGGATGCCCTTGCTGACCGGCACGCCGAACTTTGCCAAGAGCTGCTTGGC
>JBNMND010000218.1:0-9609 GCA_051274975.1 Planctomycetota bacterium
CGGCGAGGATGTGCTTTTTTGTCCTGGCACCGTACGCACTTCTTCGCGAACCTGTTTGCCCCTGAAACGAGGAAACTATGAGCTTTAGTCATCAAGGTCGCGAAATCCGCAAGGTTGCAGTCATTGGTTCGGGACAGATTGGTCCGGACATCGCCCTCTACTTCAGCAAGGTTCTGAGCCCGTTTGGGGTACAGACCGTTGTTGTTGATGTGAGCGCCGACGCTCTTGCTGGCGGGCAGAAGAAGCTCGAGAAGAAGATCGCTAAGGGTGTCGAGAGCGGCGCCTTCTCGGCCGAGCAGCAAGCGCAGATGACGAGCAGCGTCACCTGGACGACGGACTATGACTCGATCAAGGGCGCCGAACTGGTGGTCGAAGCTGCGACCGAAAACAAGGAACTCAAGGGCAAGATCTTCGGCATGGTCGAAGGCCTCGTCAGCGATGACGCGATCCTGTGCAGCAACAGCTCGCACCTCGAGCCCGAAGTGATCTTCGCCAACGCGAAGCTCAAAGGCCGCACCGGCGTCGTGCACTACTTCTTCCCGGCCGAACGCAACCTGCTGGTCGAAGTCGTTCCGGGCAAGGACACCGACGACGCGACGACGCAGTGGCTGATGTCGTTTTACGAAGGTATTGGCAAGGTGCCCATCGAAGTGCAGTCGCGCTACGGCTACGCACTCGACCCAGTCTTCGAAGGCCTGTTCTACGCTTGCGCCCTGCTAGCCGAAGCTGGTGTCGCGACGACCAAGCAAATCGATGTCGTCTGCAAGAAGACGTTCAAGATGGGCGTTGGCTCGTTCACCGCGATGAACCTGACCGGTGGCAACCCAATCACCGCCGTCGGCCTCGACAACTACACGAGCAAGATCGGTCCTTACTTCCGCACGCCCGACTCACTCAAGGACAAGGTCGCCAAGAACGAGAAGTGGGACGTGCCCGCACGCGGCGAGAAGCCGGAAGTGCCGGACGACCTCGCCGCGAAGATCCGCGACAACCTGCTGGGCGCCTACTTCGGCCTCTGCGGCGAAATCGTCGACGCCGGCCTGATCTCGGTCGCGGACTTCAACATGGGCCTCGATGTCGGCCTCGACATGAAGCCCGCGTTCGCGTTCATGAACGAACTCGGCACCAAAAAGGCGCTCGAGTTGGTGCAAGCCTACGCCGCCAACAACGACGGCTTCCCGGTGCCTAAGTGCATCGAAGCGCTCGGCAAAGACAACTTGCCGTTCGACATCCCAGTCGTGCTGCGCGAAGACAAGGATGGCATCGCCGTGCTGACGATCCGCCGCCCGAAGGTGCTCAACGCGCTCGACCAAAACGTCTTCGAAGAGATTCGCACGCGCTTCCAAGAGTGTGACGCCGACGCATCGGTCAAGGGCATCGTGCTCACGGGCTTCGGCAAGAAGGCATTCGTCAGTGGCGCCGACGTGCGCTTCCTCGCCAAGATCGACAGCGTCGCGATGGGCGAAGAAACGTCGCGCGGCTCACAGATCTGCGTCGATGCGATCCAAGCCGTGCAGAAGCCGACGGTCGCCGCGCTCAACGGTCTCGCTTTCGGTGGCGGCATCGAAACCGCGATGGCGTGCGAAACCCGCATCGCCACCAAGGGCCTGCGCGTTCTCGCCGGCCAACCCGAAGCCAACCTCGGCATCATCCCCGGCGCCGGTGGCACGGTTCGCCTGCCGCGCATCGTTGGCCTCGAAAACGCCAACATCATGCTGCGTGGCTGCCGCCCGATCAGCAGTGAGAAGGCGCTCGCCTTCGGCCTGATCCGCGAAGAAGTAGAGAGCGGTCTCGTCGATCGCGCCGTCGCGCTTTGCCGCGACATGGCTGACGGCAAGGCCGATCGTTCCCGCATGTCGGAAGCACCGATGGAGAACGTTCCGGACAGCCTACCCGCTGTCGAGATCGGCCACCTGAGCACCAAGGTCGACGAGATCCTGCAGAAAGCTATCCTCGGCGCTGCCAAGCTGCCGCTCGCGGAAGCCATTCCGTTTGAAGCGAAGTGCTTCGGCGAAGTCTGCGGCACCGAAGACATGCGCATCGGCGTCGACAACTTCATGAAGAACGGGCCGAAGTCGAAGGCCGAGTTCGTGCACCGCTAGAGCCATGAGCGACGAGCTAGATCCGGCAGGCGACTTCATTGACGCCTGCATCGACAACCTCGACGAAGCTCGTCGCTTGTTCGCCGCCGATCCGCAGGTGCTCTACCTGACAAAGATCGGCTCGCCGATCCTGCACTGGATGGTCATCGAGGACTTCCAGATCGGCGTGCAGCGTTTGCTGGAGGAGTTCCAAGTGGACGTAGACCACCTCGACGACTCTGGGCAAACGGCGCTCCACCATGCCTGCATGGCTGGGCGATTCGGCTCGGCTCGCTTGCTGCTGAAGCACGGCGCCAATCCGGACACGTGGAACGAATTGTTCGACAACCCGCTGCACACCGCCATCAACTGCGACCACCTCGATGTGACCATGCTGCTCATCGAGCATGGCGCCAAACTTGACTACGTGCTCAACAACTACTTCACGGTCTTCCACGCACTGGCCAACATGAGCGAGGACTCACGGGCAACGATCCTCGCAGAGATCGCAGCGCGTGGTGTGACGCCCGAAGGCATGTTCAAGAGCCTGAAGCTCGGCGAAATCTTCGACTCACTCGAAGAAGCCTTCGAGTGGTAGTTCACCGCACCGAGCAAGTTCCACCTTTGCAGCGGCGACCAAACAGTCGCCCCAATGGCACTCGGTAGCGAGCGAACACGACGTAGCCCAGATCCGCGAACCATCGCAGCACTGGCCAGCCAGTCGGCGCCATGACCCACCCGAGCCCCGCTGCACGCCAGGCAGCGCGGATCGCCGCCATGCCCTCGATCACGACGCCGTCGGCTCGCACACCGTGCAGCCGCGCATGCACACGCTCCTTGCTCAAGCCAAACTGCTCCGGGTCGAATCCCTCCGCGGCAATATCGATCGCCCCCAGACGCTCCTTGCCATCGCGCTTCTGCAACCACTCGACTTCGAGTTTGCAGAACGGGCATTCGCTGTCGTAGAGCAGCGTGAACTCGGCGGTCATGCGGTGCTATTCGCCGTCACCGACGATTAGATGCAGTGCACTCACGCGAATTGTTCACGCCCGGGCAACTGGCACCACTCCATCCTAAATTCTGACGCGAGTGCCCAGGGACTCTTCAGCAGCTTTGCCAGCGAGGCTGTATCTGTCTGGGTCGTCGCCACAGACATCTATCAACAACGGAGGGGGGCCGCTGCTTGGAACATCATAGGCACGACCGCGTGACAGGAATCGCTGCGCCGGCCCAATAACGGCCGGACGAAGTTGTCAGGTAACGGAGCGGTACCAGGGCATGCATCCCGACATGGTGCGGACCATCGAACAGTATGCTGCGGGCGCAATGCGACCCCTACCGCTCCTATTTTTCGCCGCCCTCGGCGCGTTTGCGTCCGCCCAAGACCCGCAACGTCCTGAGGATCAAGCCCAAGCGAAGCAACCGCTCGAGGCCAAGGACTACGGTCAATGGGAGTCGCTACGCGGCTCGGGCACGCTGTCGCCGGATGGCTTGTGGCTCAGCTACAACGTCTCGCGCGCCAGCGGCAACAACGAACTTCGTCTCGCCGACATCGGCAAGAACGAACGCGAGGTGTTTGCGAACGCAACGAGCGCTCGCTTCACCGACGATTCGCTCATGCTCGGCTACTTGGTCGGGGTGTCGCCTGAGAAGCGCGAGAAGATGGAGAAGGACAAAAAGCCGGTGCGCACCAAGTTCGCGCTGCGTGAACTGTCGAACGGTGAGACAGTGACGATCGATGGCGTGTCGGCGTTTGCGTTCAGCAAGGATGGCAAGCATGTAGCCTTGAAGCGATTCAAGAAGACGGGCCAGAAGAAGGGTGGCGCGGACCTTGTGGTTCGTGACCTGACGACCGGCGCGGAGATGTGCTTCGGCAACATCGATTCTTACCAATGGTCCGAAGAGGCGAATCTGTTGGCGATGATTGTCGACACCGAAGACAAGGTCGGCGGCAGCGTCACCGTGTTGCACGCCGACACCGGCATGCTGCGCGTGCTCGATTCGCACAAGGCTCGCTACACCGGGTTGTCGTGGCGCGACGACGCAACCGACGTGGCGTTCCTGCGCATCACGGATCACAAGAGTGAAGATGACGAGCAACCGAGTCACGTCGTGATCGCCTGGACTGGCCTTGGCACGAACAACGCCAAAAAGACCGTCTACGACCATCGCGAACAACCCGACTTCCCAGCCGACATGCGCGTCGTGTCGCAGTCCCCGAGCTGGCATAAGAACGGCGACGGCGTGTTCTTTGGCATTCGCCCGTGGGAAGTGAAGCCCGCTGCCAAGACCAAGCCGGATGCAGATGCAGATGCAACCAAGCCAGACGCCGTGGCCAGCAAGGACGACAAGGACAAGAAGAGCCTGCGCGATTCGCTGAAGGATCCCGCCGGTGTCGATGTCTGGCACGCGAAGGACACGCGCATCATTCCCCAGCAAAAGAAGCAGGCCTCGCGCGATCGCCGCAAGAACCACCTGTGCGTACTATGGCTCAAGGACAACCAGTTCATCCGCCTCGGCAACCAAACGATGGACAGCGTATCAGTGCTCGAGAGCGGCGAAACCGCGATCGGTCGTGACACGACGCGACATGAACGCGATGCGATGTTCGGCCCGCAGGTGACCGACATCTACCGAATCAACACGCGCACCGGTGAGGCGAGCCGCATCCTTGAGAAGCACAAGTTCTTCTTCGGCGGGAGCCCAGATGGCAACCATGTGCTCTACGTCCAGGACAACGTGTGGCATGCGTATAACCTGAACACGAACCAGACACGTCCGTTGACCGAGGGGGTTGCCGGCGACTTCATCAACGATGAGCGCGGCGTATTGACCGACGAGAACCCTCCCTACGGCATTGCTGGGTGGAGCAAGGATTCGAAGTCCGTGTTCCTCAACTCGCGGTTCGACATCTGGGAGATGCAACTCACCGGGCATCGTTGGGACCGACTGACTGGTGGAGCCGAGGAGCAGATTCAATACCGCTTGCTCGACCTCGACCCCGACGAAGACCACGTCGACAAGTCGAAGATGCTCTACATGTCGATGAACGGCGAGCGCAGCAAGAAGTCGGGTTTCGCGAAGTTCAAGATCGACACCACGACGACCGCCGTACACCGCACGAAGCTGCGGTTCACGGACACGCGGGCTAGCAGCCTGCAGAAGGCCAAATACGCCGACGTGTTCGCCTTCTCCGAGCAGAAGGTCGACGACTCGCCGGACATTTTCATCGCTGGAAGCGAACTCGCCGAGCCACGCCAAGTCACCAAAACAAACGCCCAACAAGACCAGTTTGCATGGACGCCAAAGTCCGAACTGATCAACTACGAGAGTGGTCGCGGTGCCAAGCTGCAGGGCGCCCTCTACTACCCGGCCAACTACAAGCCGGGCGAGCAGTACCCGATGATCGTCTACATCTACGAGAAGCGATCGCAGAACCTGCACAACTACACGTCGCCGAGCGAGCGCCGCCCCTACAACGCCGCGGTGTTCACGTCGCTCGGCTACTTCTTCTACCAACCCGACATCGTCTACCGCGCGCAGAACCCGGGCCTGTCGGCGATCGAATGCGTGACGCCAGCGGTCGAAGCGGTGCTTGCCAAGGGTGAAGTGAACCCGGATCAAGTCGGCCTCGTCGGCCACTCATGGGGCGCCTACCAAACGGCGTTCATCGTGTCGCGCTCCAACCTGTTCGCGGCCGGTGTCGCTGGTGCGCCGTTGACCAACATGATGAGCATGTCGACGAACATCTACTGGAACAGCGGCAGCACCAACGCGCGTATCTTCCACGAGAGCCAAGGCCGCATGGACAAGCCGTTCTGGCAGGACGTCGAAACCTACATCGCCAACTCGCCGATCTTCGGCATGGAAACGCTCGAGACGCCGCTGTTGATCGCGTTCGGTGACAAGGACGGCGCCGTCGACTGGCATCAAGGCATCGAGATGTACAACGCCGCGCGTCTCGCCGAGAAGCAACTCGTGATGCTCGTCTACGAAGGCGAGAACCATAGCCTCGCCAAGAAGCCCAACCAGGTCGACTACCACTGGCGCGTGCGCGAGTGGTTCGGTCACTACGTCAAGGGTGAGCCGGCGCCTAAGTGGATGACCGAAGGCACGTCGTTCTTGGAGCGCGAAAAGGCGCTGAAGGAAAAGAAGCGTCGTGAGAAGAAGGCCAAGAAGAAACCTGCGTCGAAGGACGAGAAGCCGAAGAAGAAGGAAGCGAAGATCGTCGACTAGGGTCGCCGACTACCTCATCTAACAGCGACTCGCCGGCCATAGTGGCACGGTGAGCGCGCGGGCTTTACCGATCTGGTTGGCGCCACGCTCCACCGCCAAGCGCACGGTCCCTGGCGACACGTCTACCGAAATCGCTCTACGTTCTCGGTAGACGTGACTGCGCACATGCACGCTCTCGTTACCCATCGGTAGCAGTTGCCCCGGCAGGAGCACGCCACGACACCCAGCCTAACCGCACCAAACCACGGTTTCGTGGCGCTTGGGCGCCCGCCAACGCGCGATATGCCCAGGCTGCCCATGACGTTCGCCCGTCACGGCACGGCGGTTGCAAATCCGAGCGTATGGACACCCGAGCAATCTTGGCACTGTGCCTTCTCACTACCTCGCTGGCGCTCCCTGCCCAGACCGAGATCGGCTTCGCTGTGGCTGGGCCCAACGGCATGTCCGGTTTCCCTTGTGATCCGGTGACTTGCACGCCGGCCACTGTCGATGCGG
Organism: Planctomycetota bacterium; assembly: GCA_051274975.1. GTDB lineage: Bacteria > Planctomycetota > UBA1135 > UBA1135 > UBA2386. The sequence continues at coordinate 6,813 of JBNMND010000218.1, forward strand.
ACAGCGGCGACACCCTGGCTCTCCGGCTAAAAGGCGCGCGCTATCAGCCGCATTTGTTGCTGCTTTCGATAGCGCCAGCGCCTTGCGTTCCCGTGCCGGGCTTCGCCGGTGCGTTGCTGGTGCAGCCACCGGGCGTCATCTTCATCATGGATCTTTCGTGGTACAACGTCTTCGTCACGGGACCTGGCCCGACCTGCGGCGGGTGGATTGGCATGCAGTTGGTGCCGGTGCCGGCACTGCCGATGAACATGGTGATCTACTTGCAGACCTTGGCTCCGATCAATGGCCAGCTGACGTTCTCGAACGCGGTCGAAGTCACGATCAACTAGGAGCCCGAGTCACAGAATGACGAACCACCATGCGCGCGTCTTTCCCACCGGCTCGATCCACCAAAGCCTCGCCGAATCCACCGATTGCACTGTGTTTTGGCGACCCAACCCGGCGCGAAATTCACCCACCTGGACGATTCACATTCTGTGACCCCGACTCCTAGAGCAGGCCTCTGGTAGCGCCTGCTGGATGGCTAGCTGACAGGCCGCAAGCTTCAGCTTGCGAGCGCGCGAACAACACCATGTTCCGGTAGCGCGCCGCCATCCGCGCCGGAGCCGGAGCCGGAGCCGGAGCCAGAGCCAGAGCCAGAGCCGCGCTCCACATCACCTGGCGCCGCAGCCACCGCGACGGCTGCAACTTCGTCACGAACTCGATCCTGCCATCTTCGGCCGAACGCGCGTCCAGTTTGGCCAACGCAGATCCTTGGTCACGTCGTCATACCGGCCAACGACCAAGCAGCCATCCTTGCTTGGCTGGCGTCCGCATCGCAGATCCGCGTCCGCACAGTGACCGTCACGCGGTGCGCAGTCACCTCCTGCTCTTGTGCCGACAACAGCGGTGCGCAAACCAACAACGCGAGCGCCGAGAGCCCGTGCATGGGTGCCACGTGGCGTGCGATGCATCGCGCGTGACACGTGAGGTCGTTCGGCAATCACAGCGCATGGTTGTTGTCGAGTTTGGGCAGCAGTATGCAAGGCACCTGCTTAGCGAGATAGGCTAGTGCAGCCCGAACGCCCCACCGCTGACGACTCAGCGCCCGCCGCATCCCCACCGCAATGGACCTTCACTTCGACCTCACCCAAACCCAGCGCGTTTCCGTGATGGTCGCCGCCGGCATCGAGGCGAGGTTGCCAGCTCTGGTGCAATCAATGGCACCGGATGGCGTGGTCGTGGTCTACGACACGGCACTCGAAGATCTGGCGAAGCGCATCGGCGACGGCCTCGGTGCCCGCACCATGCTGCCGGTCCACGAAGGCGAAGCGGCCAAGCAACTGTCGGTTGTCGGCAAGCTTGCCGAGCAACTTCACGTTGCCGCGGCAACACGCGCGACGGTGATGGTTGCCGTTGGCGGTGGCACATTGACGGACTTGGCAGGCTTCGTCGCATCGATCTACTTGCGTGGCATTCCGTTCGTATCGTGCCCGACCACAACGCTCGCAATGTGCGACGCCGCGCTCGGCGGCAAGAACGGCGTCGACCACTGCGGCCTCAAGAACCGCCTCGGCACGATCCGCCAACCCGACGCCATCGTCATGGATACGGATTGGTTGCAGACCTTGCCGGATGAGATGTTCCGTGAGGGCATTGTCGAAGTGGTCAAGAAGGCGGCGGTGCTCGATGCCGCGCGCTTCGCCGAGCTCGAGGCGTTGGCGCCCGCGCTGCTCAATCGCGACACGGCCGCGACGAGCAAGACGATCGCCATGGCCGTCGACATGAAGATGCAGGTCGTCGTCGAGGACGAACGCGAAGGTGATCGCCGTCGCGCCCTCAACGCCGGCCACACAATCGGCCACGCGATCGAATCCCTCGCAGCAGGATCCGTTCGCCATGGCCACGCCGTCGCAATGGGCATGATTGCAGAATGCCGAGCAGCAAAGGTCGATGAGGCTCTCACGACGCGCATCGCGGACTTGCTACAAGCGATTGGTGTCGACACGAACACGCCAGCACATTTGCGCGACGCGGCGAAGCTGTGGGATCTGGCGCGACAGGACAAGAAGGCGATGCGCGGGCAAGTGCCGATGTATGTGCCAGTCGAACTTGGTAAGGGCGCCATCGTCGACTTGACGCCTGAGTCGCTTGCCGACGCCATGCAAAACGACGGCGACCCGCGAACGACGTCGTGAGCAAACCGCATCCGATCGCCCCGTTGAGCTTTGCGAGCCATGCGACGCTATCGCTACCGGGCAGCAAGAGCGAAGCGAACCGCTTGCTCGTCGCCGCGGCGTTGAGCGGCCAAGAAGTCACCGTGCGAGGTGCGTCGCCCAGCGATGACGTGCGCCACCTCGTCGCCGGACTGGCGAGCCTTGGCTTTGCGTCGGCGTTTGTCGATGAAGCGCGGGGCATCGTCGCGGTCGGGCCACGCCGCGCCGATGCGCCAACGAGCGGCAAGATATTCTGCGGCAACGCCGGCACCGCGCTCCGGTTCTTGGTCTCGGTGGCGGCGATCACGGCCGGGGATTGGGTCATCACCGGCGACGAACACATGCAGAAGCGGCCGATCCAGCCGCTGGTGGACGCATGGCGCGAACTCGGAGTTGCCATCGACGCGAACAACGGTTGTCCGCCCGTGCGAGTGCGTGGCGGCACCAGTCGCGGCGGGCGCGCCACCGTCGACCCGACCGTCTCAAGCCAATTCGTCTCGTCGTTGCTGCTGGTCGGGGCCTCGATGACCGACGGCCTACAGATCGAGTTTCGCGGCCCCCTCGCGTCGCGTGGCTACGGCGAACTGACGTGCCTGACGCTC
>JBNMND010000219.1:0-9576 GCA_051274975.1 Planctomycetota bacterium
CAACAGAACACATGCCTCCGTATCGCGACCAAGCATGTGCAGCGTGTTGGCTAGATTGTACATCGCGTTGGGGCATGTCGCGCACTGCTCAAGCGCCTGAACAAAGAAGGGCAAAGCACGCTCGTACTTGCGACCCTCGTGGAGCCTGAGGCCACGACGCACAAGCTCGGAATGGTGCTCGATCGGCATGAACTTCGGCATCCTCCGCCCAACGTCTTTGGTCGATCAGTAGCGACGCGAAGCGCCGTCAACTGCAGTGACTAGTTAGCTAATATTCCACTCTTCTATATCAGCAAGATGAAGAAGCGCCGCCAGACGAAAGGCCTCCACACCTGCAGACCACGCAATGTGATCTTCCACCACAAGTAACGGAGTATCCCGACTCGCATCATCCAGCCAAGGCAGAAGCCGATGCCTGCCCCATATAGAAGTGCGTCGAGCCACGCAGCACCTGCGACGAATCCCACTCCACACCAGAAGCAGGCCCATTGGAGGCCGTAGAAGGCGCGGCGTGCGACAGGGATGTCGAGAGGCGCCTCGCACTCTTGTGTGCTGCATTCAGTCAGGTCTGCATCGCGTAGTTGGGCAGCCGCCCGTTGCGCAAGCTGCATCCACACGCCGCCGGCCAAGCAAAAGACACCGCCCCCAAGAAACAACCATGGGCGCATCTTGGGAAGCCCGACACCGGCTGCGAAGAAGCAACTGGCACCTCCAAAGGATGCGATCGCAGCGAGTTTGAAGAACCGCTGGCCCCTTGGCACATCAACCTTCTTGTTTGAGGAGTTCAGGGAAGTCTATCTGCCCAACGGTGTGCCGTTGAGCAGCGCGAGCGAAGGTCTCAGCCACGGATACGCGTTGCCGACGTCAAGTTCATCGCTGCCAGGACGGAAGCATCAAATTCTATTGTGGGCTGGTTGTAGTCCTCGACCCCGAAGTCCAGCCCAACGGTCTTGCGAAGCGGGCGGCTGCCGGCGTTCATGTCGGTGAGCTCGACGAACAGGTCCACGACGAGTGCTGGATCGGTCGGAGCTTCCGGATCGGACAGCACGGTCTCGAACATCGAACCCATTGCCTCCATCGCGCTGGTAAACTCGGCCGGATAGGTGGCGGCGCGGCCCTCGGAGTCCTTGGGCGCGGGACTCTGACCAAACAGCTCCGTTCTGAACGGGCCGGGTTCCACGAGCACAACATCGACACCGCTCGACGCCAGCTCGTAGCGCAAGCTGGCGGAATAGCCTTCCAGCGCCCACTTGCTGGCTTGGTAGATACCGAAGGTCGGAATCGCCAGACGCCCGGCGACGGAGCTCACATTGATGATCAGTCCACGGTTCGCGGCCCGCATGGCCGGAAGGAACGCCCGGCAGACCCGGTGCACGCCGACCACGTTGACATCGAGTTGGGCGGTGAGTTCGCTCGGATCAAAGGCTTCGGTTACGCCAACATACATGACGCCGGCATTGTTGATCACGACGTCGGGCGCACCCGACTCGCCCTCTACAACCTTCGCTGCGCCTTCGACCGACGCGGTATCACAAACGTCGAGTTCGAGCACGGTCAAGGTGAGCTTCTCGTCTTTGGCTTCCGCCCGCAGCGCGGCAGCGCGTTCCGCGTTCTTGCCCTCGACCGCGCGCATGGTCGCATAGACCCGATCTCCGCGTCGCGCGAAGCGCAACGCCGACTCGCGTCCAAATCCAGTGCTACACCCGGTGATAACGATTGTCTTGCTCATGGTCTCTCATCTCCCGTTTACTAGAAAGTCTTGGCAGCGCAGCACACAGTATCGAGTTGGCTCGGATGATTCGATGCATGTCTGTCCAATGGATAGGACGTTGGACGGCATTCTACGCCAAAGATTGACTCGACGGCTGAAACCGCGGTCATCACGTCAGCTGCGCGTTGCCACCACACGAAGCTCGGTGGATAGACCCAGGAGTCGCACTAGGTACTGGACCGTGGCGTGCAACCTGGTCGTGTGTTGCCCGCCGCCGAAGTGAATGACTCTGGTAACCCGCGGGAACCCGGCCTCACGAATGAGCTTAAAGAGACTCTTGCGACTGAAGAACTGGAGGTGAGTTCCATTGGCATAGCAGTCGGCAGCTCGTCCATGTCGGAGAACGGACAGCGATCGGCGATTGGGCACAGTTGCGAACAGGAGACCGCCTGGATTCAGGCAACGAAGCGCCCCTCGGACTGCGGCCAGCGGGTCGGACACGTGCTCCAAGGTCTGGAGCATTGTGACCACGTCGAAACGCTCCTGTACCTGATCGAGACACTCGGCCTTGTCGGTCACGAAGGTGAGGTCAGGCATCCGGACAGACAACGCATCACGTGCCGGAGCCGCCGACTCAACGGCCCCGAGCCCCGCGTCGGGATGTCGGTGCCGGAGCCGCCCCAGGAAGCCACCGCTACCAGAGCCCACGTCGAGGAAGGTCGAGGCGGAAGGATGCAAGCTGAGGAGCTGATCGACGATGGCGTCCCACACAACTCGATGAGCCGTTGCCCACGCGTCGATCCGGGGATCTGACGCGTCGGAGTAGTAGGCCGCGCGATACTCATCCGCGAGCGCTTCGTCGGACCACTTGGCAACGAAACGATGCCCACAACCGGAACAGCGCGCCAACTGGCGGTGGCCGATTTGGCCGATACTGACTGCCGCGGGGCACGCGCAAATCGAACAGGTGCTCTTGAGGATGCACCGAATCATCACACGCGATGGCGAGCGTGTCGAGATGATTCCATTCTCCGACTGCATCGCGGCCACCCATGAGTGACCCCGGCACGACCGCCTGCCCGTCCAACGTCTTTGGGCTCTCAGCTACGGCGCGAATCGCCGTAGCTGAGAGCCTAGTTAGGCCGCCCTCGATTTGCTGAAGCCGGCATCAACAAGCGGCGGGCATGTCGCGCCCAGAGCACCGCCGCCGCAACAAGCACAATAGCAACGGGCCCCCAGTAGAAGGTCCAGAAGAACCGTGCCAGTGCCTCCCGACCATGGCTCTCCACAGTGTCTGGCCCCAAACCATCGCGGACAACCCACGCGATGATGCCGCACAGGCCCCAGACCGTGAGCGCTATGATCAGCAGTGTGTGGATTACGATGCGCATATGTGTCGGCCTAACGTCTTTGGATGATCAGCAGCGATCGCGAAGCAACGTCTGCTGCGTTGACTAGCTAGGCACTGACCCAACGCGCATGCAAGCCCCTCGCGGTGCAATCAACGATGCTCATCGATGAGCTCATTTACGATGTCGTCAAAGACACGCAAGCTCAGACCGAGTTCGCCACAGACTACCGAGTTGTAAGACTCAGCACGCTCAACGACGCGGCCAGTGACCGCGCAGCCCGCGACGCGGCACACAGCCAAGCCGTGCTGCACCGCGAGCCTCTGTGTGGCCTCATCCTCGTAAGGGGCCAGCTCGCCGTAGAGCAGGTAGCGCGGCTGACCGCGCAAAAGATCTGCCTGCGCAGTCCGAGCACCATCCCAGATCGGCCACAGCAGGTAACCACCCGTTGCGACCAAGGTCAGGAGAATCGAAATGACAGCAAACCCGCGGCGACGATTCATGAGCCTAACGTCTTTGGTCGATCAACTGCGACGCGCAGCGTCGTCAGTCTGCGTTGTGTAGTTGGACGGCGACTGTAACGCCCATCGGATCCAGCGTCACCTCCGGCTACGCGGTAACACGCGCTAGCGATTGGACCGCGGCACAATACTAACAAGCTCAATATGGTCGACGTCTACTTGATAGATGTCCACGCACCAGCCATCGCGGACGCGAGCTCTGACACGGAAGTCCCCCACAATCATGACTGGCATTCGGCGCAACGCCGCGTCTGGCGGGGTCGTCATCACAGCCCTAACGCCGCGGTTGACCGACAGAGTTTGCATGTGCCACATGGTCCCCGATTCGACAACGAGGCAGCTGAGGCTGCCGACCTCCTCCTGCAAAAGGTAGCCAACCATTGCAACGCGCAGACCATTGAGTCCCCTAACCTCCGGAGGGATACCCTGCAGTCCATCAACATACTCCCACGCGGCGAGTTCATTAAACGACAAGAGCCGGTCAACGCGGTCCAGGTCACCTGCGGCAAGCCGCGCAGCAACCACCTCGGTTGCCTGCGCCAGGCGCTGGTAGTCATAGTTGGGCAACAAGTCAGAGAACTTGGAGGGGCCGGAATCAGGCGTGGCCTCTCGCGGCAATGTTGTGGAGCTCTCGGTATCGCCAGCAACACTGCACGATGTCACGACGCAGCACATGATGCTGATAGCGAAGACTAGGAATTGCCCCATAGCTAGCAACGAATGTAGCGTGTCGGAGGACGATGGCTGAACGCGTCCGTCCAACGTCTCTTGCCGATCAGCTGCGACGCGAAGCGTCGTCAGCTGCAGCGGCTAGTTGGGCGGCGATCTACTGCTCCCGTTTCGCTGCCTCGATTCGAATGAAGTCAGGCAGGTATGACGGCGTGCAGTTCTTCGCGACAGGGTCGTTCTTGTACAAGCCGAGCTTCTCGCCGAGCCCGATGCATCTGGATCGAAACTCCGGCTCATGGACTCCGATCCAACCGGCGCAGAAGTTCATTGCCCACTGCACATCGAGATGGGCGGTTGCCATCTGCCGTTCCAGCTTCTCGAGTAGCTTCCCACTGTTTTCGGGAGGCGTCTGACCCGTCCACCTCAAGCGTGCCTGGTGGTACCAGAAGAGGCGACGGAGAACGGGCGAAGCGCTCTCCTCCCAAGTTGCTAGCAGCGCGACCGTCTCCTTGCCCTTCATCAACTGGTTCGCCAGCAGCCAATCAGTCAGCTGGTTTCGTTCCGTCTCGTCATGATCGAGTATGTCGGCGGCAAGCGCATCGATAGCTGCCTGGGTCAGAAACTTCTTATCGAGGATCAGGGTCGAAAGCAGGCGCGCGTGGTAGACACCCGTTGCCCATAGCTCCAAGGCTAGCTCGTGATCCTTCTTGATCTCTTTCCCGCGCTTCTTGATGTCACCTAGCTTGGTGCCTTCGCTCCTGAGCTCAGACGCAATCTTCTTCGCTGCCATGGATACCATGCTTATCTCCCGTGTCAGGGTCGCCACCCTGTCCGTCCAACGGATCGGACGATCAGCTGCGACGCGGAGCGTCGCCAGCTCCATTGTGTAGTTGGCTGGCCATCGAACCAGCCTCGGTCGCACCTGGCAACCATGTCATCTGACGACTCACAAGGAGACGCTCGTGGCATTCAGATAGAGGAGCCAGGCCCCGATGCCACCCGCGACTGCACCAATCGCCGCGCCATACGCAAACCCCGTGGCTCCGAAGAACCAGGCCCCGCCCGCCCCGAGTGCGATGGCACCGAATCCTGCGCCCCAAAGGGCCCATCGCAACCAGCTACGAACCTCCGCTTTGAGGCTCGAACCAACCTCACGCGCAAGTGAGCGAGGATCCTGTCTTTCGGGTTGCTTGTCTTCGTGATCAGCCACGCACGCTCCACTGGTCCAGCCAACGTCTGTCACGCTCAGCTGCGACGCGAAGCGTCGTCAGCTGCATTGTGTAGTTGGGCGGCGACTCAAGCAACTCCTTGGTCTTCTCGGCGATGACTTGTAGCGACGAGAGAGGAATCACCACAGACCGTTCGCGCATGCAGCGGGATCGGAGTCTCGACTGCCGCACGCTCGTCCTACCGCTGCCAAAGGCCGATCTGGACATCGCCAAGGATGTAGATCGCCCACGTGCCGGTGTCGCCTTGTCGGGTAGGCGGATACGCGATCACGGCGCCCGCTGCTTCGGCGTCCTTGACGGCACGCGTCATGTCGTCCACTTCGAGATACGTCCGGATGATCGGTTGCTCGTGCTCGGCCATCGGTGCGCGTACGCCGATCAGACGCCCATCCGGCAACTCGGCAATTCGGGCCTGCCCGAAGTCGGCCACTGGCTCGCCGAAGGATACCCCGTGTATGCGCTCCAGTGCATCGCACTGCATAGCAACGTCGACGCACACGATCTCCAGATAGTGAACGCGCGCGTACGAGCTCGCTCTCTGGTCCGAGGCGTCGATCGCTTGGCAGCCGATCAGCAAGAACAGAGCTACCGGCACAACGGCGCACCACCCGGAAAATCTTCTCATCACCTTGTCTCCCTGCTTCTTTCGGAGTTCGCGTACGGAGTGTCCATCGAGAGGGTTCTGGCCTGCGGCCGCCTGAGCGGGCTCCGTCAGTCCACCCACGCACGGAACGCTACCAGTACACGGTCTTGCGCGTCGAGAAAGACGTAGTCCTGCCAGCCTTCGAACGCGCCGAGGCAGGACGCTGGGCCCGGTCGCAAGACCTCGCCGAACCCGCACGATGCAGGAGTCGCATGGCTAGTGGCATAGGCGTGCTCAAGCCCGAATTCCGCGAAGCGGTCCGGCGCCTGCGAGGTGAGATCGCACCGGTCGAATTTGATGCACGCAAGCATGGAGAGTTCGAAGGAGCCGGAGGCCGCAGCTTCAACTTGCTGCCGTAGCGCCGCAGGCCCGCTTCGAGCGCAGTCGCCATGCGAAGCCTGCGCGCCACTGGAAGTAGATCGGAAAGCGCAACCAGCCTCCGTCCACCCAACGGATCGGACGATCAGCTGCGACGCGGAGCGTCGTCTGCTGCATCGTCTAGTTGGGTGGCCTCATCCGGCGTGACCAACTCATCCTCGACCGGGCAGAATCGTCCGGACCTGAGATGTCTCGGCCCATGCAGCGCATCCCATGTCGCCCGCCGCGCTGCCTCAAGCAGCACGTCAAGCTCAGGATCGCGATGGTCATTTGCTGAAGTAGTCGTCAAGTCGAAGTCCTCGGTCGTCGCTGCGCCAATGATACCACCGGTCCACCACCGGCTTGTAAACTGACGCGAACATCTCTAAGCCTCACTGAAAGCGTCGCCTGATGTCCTCCTCGGGAATGGAATGCCCCCCGGCTGCAACCCGCGTTGCCACCCGGCCTACGGCGTAGTCGGCGGACGGGAGCTCGATGAAATGCATTGTCGTCCGGTAGCCCGCCGCAGACCACGCCTGAAGTCGAGCCACATGGTTCCGGCTCGCCAAAGTCGTCTCGACTGCGAACGAGGATCGCCGAGCAACGAGGTCGTCCAATCGCCGGATCAACTCCCGACCTGCAGCCACTGGATGCGAGAACTCGCCGCCCTCGCGCTGAATCTCGTCAGCATTGAGAAAGCTTGCACCGGGATAACGCACGTGAAGAAACTCACGCGCGAAAGTGGTCTTGCCAGCGCCGTTGGCACCAGCGATCAAGACGGCTTCTGGAGCAAACGTCATCGTCGCTAGCAATCGGACCACGGGCTTGCTCACTCATCAAGCAGCAACCAAGTTGGCCCGGTCCACCCAACGTCTGTGGACGATCAGCTGCGACGCGGCGTAGCCTCGTCAGCTGCATTATCTAGTTGGGCAGCAATCTAACAGAAGGGCGTCGCGGCAGCTTCACGAGTCGGACCGGTCACGCTATTCCACCACGACAACGGTCCCTGCGATGTAGTCGTGGATCGCTCGGCGCTTCTCGTTCAACAACAGGACGACCAACTCGCTCCACATCCACACTTCGCCCAACACAGCGACCAGACCAGCAGTCGGATCTCTGCTCCCGATCAGGGCCATCTTCTCGATGTTCGGAAGCGAAGACCACTCCGGTTCGGTCCACTGCGCAACCGTGACGCTCAACGCAGTGAAGGAGGCTACCGTGAAGGCAAGGTCGACGGCGCTTCTCAGGACTGCCTCGCGGTAGCCGATCGTGCGCCCGTCGAGCCGTCGGACCTTGATGCCAGCCAGCATCTTCCCGACAGTTCGCCCCCAGTGCGCGTGAAACACGATCGGATAGGCGGTCATCAAGATCCACACGATGGCGATCCACAATAGAACGCTCTCGATCGGGTTGCCGTATGCCCATGGCAGAGCCTGGAAGCACAAGACGAGAATGATCGTCCCGTCGACGACTAGCGAGAACGCTCTCCGCCCAAACCCGGCGTATGTGACCTCGGGATTGCTACCGGCGGATATGTCACCCATTCTCAATGCCCCATCATCGCGTGGCCACGACCCGGCTCGTCATGTTGAGCGGAGGCACGAAGGCAGTTGTAGTCAACTTGGTAGCGCACAGTGGTCTGCCCAACGTCTTTCACGATCAGCTGCGGCGCGAAGCGTCGTCAGTCTGCATTGTGTAGTTGGGCAGCAATCTACCATGTGCACCAGGCCTCGTCGCACAACTGCGGAGTAGATCCTCTGGCCTCGTCGAGAAGCACGCCGATGGCATACCCATCCAAGACGCGTGTCAACAAGAGCTCGGGCGGAGAGTCCGAAGTGCCCATCGCAGCCGGGAAGAACTCACCTGGATCGTATGGCACCCCTGAGTCGGGGTGCAGCTCGACAATCCGAGGCACGACCAAATCACAACACTCTGGATGAAGTCGAATGGCCACCCGTGTGCCTCGACTCATCGCGACCGAACCGCACCGGAAAGGCCACCGAATCCCCGCCCCCGGCCGAACACCTGCCGCTGTTGCGTGCACCGTGCGCGCCAAGTAGACCGCGAGGTCAAACTCCGCTCTTGCATGCGCGTCAAATCGGACCTGCGGGACCGAATCAAGCACAGCTAGCAGATCTCGCTCAGCAGGAGCTGAACTACAGGCAGCAGCAAGAAGGAATGTAAGGTAGAGCCCACGAAACATGTCTGCCCAACGTCTGTCACGATCAGCTGCGGTCGCGAAGCGACCGTCAGTCTGCATCGTGTAGTTGGGCAGCATGCTACACGGGACACGAGTGCACAGCGACAGGAGGCGCCGCGACGCGCGATCGCAGGAGGAACTCAGCAGGGTTCGGTGCCGCCGGCGCGGAGCACGCAGACGACGCGAGCCTCACCCGGCCCAGCACCGACGACGCAGCCATAGTCTTGACCGCCCAGCCCCATCGCCTCGATCCGCTGGGCCAGAGCCGAGGCGATCTGCTGCGCGTCCTCGTCGGCCGTGACACCATGGACGTCGAAGATCTTGCGCCGAGCGTCACTATGCGCGACCACGCAAACCTCATGCCCGTCGAGGTTGTCCCCGTGCGTGAGCGTGGCGACGTGCAGGTAAGGCTGGCAGCCCTCGCGCACGGTGCCGCTCGACTCGGCCGGGACGAACGCGTGGACGCGGCGCCGACCACATTCCCACTGCTTCCGCCACGCGAAGGAATCCGAACGCGACACGCGCACGGCGTTCCTCGGTCGCCCCTCGCTGCGCCACAGCTGCAGCAGCTCACGGAGGCTCGGCAGCCCCTCGACGTTTCTGCAGGCGCACGCGCCATCGTGTGCGGACTCGAACGCCCCTACCTGGATAGCGTCGCGGACTGCTTGGCACGCCGCCATCCACTCCTTGAACCGGCCTTCCTCGGCGTCCTCGAACACGTCGGACCAAGACTCAAGCAAGGAGAGCAAGCGTTCCGACTCGCTGCGCTGACGGGTGATGGCTGCCGCGAGACGAGCTCGCAGGTCGGACTCGGTAGGGTCTGTCATTCGGTTATCGTTGCGATGAGCAAGGGCACGTCGAAGTCTCTACGTGGTCGTGGGAGAGGCCTACGTCTGT
>JBNMND010000220.1:0-9487 GCA_051274975.1 Planctomycetota bacterium
TCAACTGCCTGCAAGCGATCTAGCAACGCTGCGAACTGTGCAACGTGCCAGCGGTTGATGCGGCGGTATGGCTCCTGCTTCTCCTGCTTGTTCTCGTGATGCGAGAAGCCGTGGAAATTGCCCTCGCAGCCTTCGACAAACTTGAAGTTGCGGCCCGACACTTCGTTGCCGGTCAAGAACGTCACAATGCGCGTCGAGTCGGTGCGGAACGCCATCGTGATCAGATCGAGCATCAACGACATGTGCGTGCGGTAGTCGCTCGGCACGCCAGATTCCGGTCGTTGGTCCTTCTGCAGAACAACCGCACCGTGCGCCGCCTGATCCTTGGCGACAGCCTCGATCCGCAGCTCGAGCGAACGAACCGCCTCCTCATACTCTTCGAGCTTGTTGCGATCGCGCGCACCCAAGCGCCCAGACAATCGCTTGGCGTCGCGGCGCACAGCATCGAGAACACTCTGCCGCGCCGGATCCGCTGCCGCCGTGCGCCGCCGGAAAATGCGGTCGAAGACGTTGGCCGGCACGATCTCCTTCAGCATCGGACGATCGACGGCACTCCATGAAATGTGCCCGCCGTAGACCGACGAGTAGCCCATGTCCTCCACGGGATAGATCGGATCGCAACCGAGTTCGAGCGACGGCAGCAGCGTCTTGTGGCCAATGGCCTTCGCGGCGATTTGGTCGAACGAGATGCCGTTGAGCAGATCGCGCCCGCCAGTGCGTCGGATCTTCTTGCCAGTCAGCAACGGGGCGACCTTCGCGTAGTGGCCATCGCCTTGGAAGCTTTGGCGATTGGACAGGCCAGTCAACACTGACACCTGCCGATTGCGCGCGGCCAGCGGTTCGAGGGTGAACGATGGCTCCCAGCCTGACGCCGTGCCCTCGGGATCTTCCTTGCGAGTCGGCGTCTTTGGGTGCCATGCCGACGGCAACATGCCATTGGGCGTCACCATGATCGCCATGCGCACCGGCGGTTGCCTATGCTCGCCAGGCAGGCGCGCCATCAAGCTCTCGAGCCACGGCAACGCGAACGTCACACCTGCGCCCTGCAAGAATGCGCGTCGGCCAATCATTCCGACGGTCATCGAATCGTCTCCCGCTGGCCTTCGTCAACAGGCACTCTTGCCATAGACACCGCACCTGGATCACGCATGCGAAACAACGGCGACGTAACGATCGCCGTCAGCAGCACCGAGAAACGATCACCACCGGCGCGCGTCGCCGCGACGATCTTGGCCAACTCTGGTTCATCTGCCATGCCCATCTCGCGGCCGACGCCATGAACCAACAAGTTCTTCGCTAGAGCGCGCACGAAGTCATCGCCCCTCGCGACCAGTGCCTTCTTCAATTCCACCGGACCTCGCAACATGGTGCCGTCAGGCAACGTCGCCACGGTATCGACCTTGGAACCGTGAAGCTCATCACGCCACCGCCCGACGACGTCATAGTTCTCCAGCGCGAACCCCAACGCATCCATCGTCGCATGGCAACCGGCACAGCGGCGTGACTCGCGATGCTTCTCAAGCCGTTGGCGCAGCGTCAAGTTGTTCGACGGCTTATCGTCCTTGGGCAGCGTACCTGCATCTGCCGGCGGCGGTGGCGGTGGCGAATCGAGCAGCTTGTCGAGGATCCACTTGCCGCGCTTGACCGGGCTCGTGCGCAATGGAAACGACGACGTCATCAACATCACGCCCATGCCGAGCACCCCACCGCGGCGCGCATCGGACAACTTCACGCGATGGAAGCCCTTTTCGACCTTGGGCAGGCCGTAGTGTTTGGCGAGCACCGGATTGACGAACGTGTAGTCCGAGTCCAACAACTCCAGCACGCTGCGATCCTCGCGCACGATGGCCGCGAAGTAATGCAGTGCCTCCTGCAAGAACGACGGCCGCAGTTGCCGATTCCAAATCTGCTTGTAGCGCCGGAAGTCGGCGGTCGCCGTCAGTACTTCACGCAAGCCAAGCCACTGGGTCGCGAAATCGCTGGCGAGACGACGGCCATCGTGCGCTCGTGACAGGCGCAGCGCCTGCGACGTCACGACCGCGCGCGTAAGCAACGTGCCGTCGTCTGCAGCCTTGCGCAGTTCGTTGTCTGGAGTCGACGACGTCAGCAGGAACGCCAACCGCACAGCGAGTTCATGCGCCGAGAGCTTCGCCGGTGCCTCGACCTGACCAAACTCGGCCCGCAACAAAAACGATGGCGACACCAACACGGAGCGCAGCGCCGCGTGGCGCACTTGCTCATCGCTCATTCCTGCCTCTCGCAGCCCCGCAGCATCCGCGGCGCGTTCGGCAACTTCTTCACTAGTCACCGGCCGACGGAACGCGCGCGCCAACAGTGACGGCAGAGACTCGACGAGTGGCGTTGCCTGGGCAAAGACGCTGCGATTGTCAGCGAGCACTGCCGTCGCCACCTCCGCGGCGGCATCGTGGTATTTCTCAAACAGCAGCGGCGACATGTTCTGCACATCACCCTGACCATCGAACCCATGCGCCGGCGAATCTTCGGGGAGCAGATCGTTGGCGCGCCAGGTGATGCCAAACAGATCGCGCACGGTGTGTTCGTATTGCCGCCGCGTCAAACGCCGCACGGTCGCCATGCGATCGCCGGGCTTGCTCGGCGCGAGTTGCGACAACAGCGCTGCGAGTTCGCGTCGTTCCACATCGCTCGGTTGTTGCTCATCCGGCGGCGGCATAGTGCGGGCCCGCAGGCGCTGCACCGTGTGCGACAACTGCAGGACGTAGTGTTCGTCCTTGGTGACGTTGGCACCAAACAACGAGGCAATATCGAAGTCGCCGTCGACATCATCGCCGTGCACTTCGTTGCCCGTGTGGCAGCCGCCGCAGTGCTTCTCGACAAGCTCCGGCACGGCCGTCGCCAGAACGCTGGACTGCGCCATCATCGGCGCGGCAAACAGCCAACCAAGAACCAGAAGAGTGCAACGCACGCCGGGCATGCTAGCCCAGACCAAGGCAACCACGAGGCAACAAGCCTGTCGCGATTGCTGCCCGTCGAATACCACCTGGCGGTCGATCCCGTTGCCAACGGTTGCTCAGCACTTCCCAAAGGACCGCAGGTCGCGTAAAGCGGTGGCCATGTTGCGGCACTTGACCCTCAGTTTGCTGGCTATATCCCTCGCGTTTCCCAGCGCCACCGCACAGGAATCTGAAGACGACCAGCCGGATCCCGGCGTAGAACTGCGGGCCTGGTTGAAGGATTACAAAGACGGCGCGGTCCGATTCCAAAAGGAAGGTCGCACGGACCCCGACGCGATCGCGTTGCTCGACCAGCACCTGGCGGCGGTCGCAAAGCGCAACACGTTCTCCGACGCGCAATTGTTGTTCGAAGCGGCGGTCGTGCAACCGCGGGCCGCTGGCGCATCGTCGTCAATGGAAGCGATTGACTTCCAACGGGAGATGCAACCGTGGCGCGTGCAGAGCATGGCGCAACAGCATCTCCGCACGATGACCCAAGCGAACATCCTGCCGTGGCTGCTCAAGAAGCTGCGTGCGAAGGGCATTCGCGCCAGCGTTGAGAACGAGGACCAGGTGCACGCCGTCGCCGTGCTGCGCATTCTGGCCGGCCACCCCAGCATCGAAGCGAAACTCGAGTTGATGAAGGCGTGCGGCTCGATGCCGAACGAACTGCGTGTGCACGCGGTCAATTCGATGGCGCGCGACGCGGAACTCGACCTCGTGCCAACGTTGGTCGGCTTGCTGCGCGATCGTGAACCCAACATCCGCATCGCCGCGGCCAACGCCATCGCCACCGCGATGCAACCGCACGTCGATGAGACCGAGGGCAAGAACCCGACTGGCGAACTACTCGAGAAGCGCGACCTAGTTATCAAGCAACTCCAGCGCCTAGTTGTCAGCGACAAGATTTGGCAGGTGCGCAGCGCCGCCGCGTTCTCGCTGGCAACGATGCGATGCAAGGCGGTCATCCCGGTGTTGATCAAGGGCCTCGATGCGGAGTTGAAGCGCAAGAAGGACCCGTGGGCGATGGACCTGCGCTTGCACAAGATTCTCGAAGGCCTAACCGGCCAGAACGTCGCACGCGGCGGCATCGCGCCGTGGAAGCTCTTCTGGAAGAAGGAGGGAGCCTCGTTCACGGTGCAGCCCAAGCCGCTGCCCGGCGCGGAGAAGCAGAAGGACGACCGCTACAAGCGGTTCTTCGACCTGACGATCGAGTCGGACCGCGTGCTGTTCGTGCTCGACTTCAGCGGTTCGATGGCCGAGCCCATGGCACTCAAGGGGGACGGCACCACGGGCGCCAATACTGCCGGCTCGGAGACGACCAAGGCTGAGCTAGTCGTCAAGGAACTGAAGAAGCTGGTCATGTCGCTGCCGGACGGCGCCCTGTGCAACTTCGTCGTGTTTAGCAGTGACGTACGCATTTGGCGCGCAGAAGGCAAACGACCGGCGCTGGTCAAACTCGACGACGAAGCGCGCGACGACCTGCTCGGCAACTTCCTCGATGGCCTGCGGCCCAACGGCCCGACCAACCTCTACGACGCGCTGGAGACAGCGCTCGGGTTTGGTGGTCGCGGTCTCTACGACAAGTACTACGGCGCCGGTTTCGACACGCTGTATGTGATTACCGATGGCGCGCCCTCCGCGGGACCAGTCACCGACAAGCTTGAGATTCGCAAGCGGGTGCGCGAGGCCAACGGGCTACGCAAGATCACGATCCACTGCATCACGTTCGGCGAGAAGAACGACACGAGCTTCCTCGGCCCGATGGCGGAAGAGAACGGCGGCCGCCACATTCACATCGAATAGTGGCACATCGAGTCGTGGCACATCGAGTCGTGACGCACCGAGTCGTGACGCACCGGGCAGCTACCTCTTCTTCTTCGTCTTCTTCTTCTTTTTGATCGGGTTCTTCCTCAACCAGGCCTTGGCTTCCTTGGCCGTACTGAAGCGCTGGCCCGTGATCGCGAACAGGGCTTCCTTGACCTTTGTCTTCCAGACCGTCCACGCGTGCCAACGAGCCTTCCAATACTCGGCAGGCGGGTTCGCCTGGACGTCCACGTTGGCGGGAATCGGCTCATCGAGGTTGCGCAGCAGCATCGGGATCGCCTGCACTTCCTTGTGCGTCTTGACGAGCTCGAGCAGGGCTTCGTGAGCCGGGATGCGCTCGTTGTCGTAGTCGGACTCAAGCAGTTCCTTGATCAGCTTCCAATCGCCCGCGTCATAGCCCGTGCGGCTTAACGCGTTGATCAATCCCGCCTCGACTTGCGGGTTCGCTGTCAGGCGCACATTCCTCATCAGCTTGAGGATCACTGGCTTGGCGCGCTCCTTCGGCTGATCGGACAACATCGACACGGCCTGCTTCTTCAGCACGATCGACGAGTCCTTCTCGATGAACTGCTGCAGCGGCTTGATCAACTGCTGGCTGATGCCACCGTTGAGCGTGTCGAGCGCGCCCTTGCGCACCACCATGCTGACCTTCTTCGGCTTCAGCGTCTTCTGGAAGGCCTTGACCTTCTGGCGCGCCAACTTGTCTGGCCAGGTCTCGAGCTTCTTGCTCGAAGAACCTTGATCCGACTTAACACCAGGATCCTGGACGACTTTCGGCGTCGGGGCCTGGCAGAACAAAACACCAACGAGGGCAATCGCGAGCATGCCCAGCAGGATACCCCGCCGCTACGAGATGTGGACCAGGACTCTGCGGTTGCTGCCCTGGCGACGATGCTCCCATAAGTAAATGCCCTGCCATGTGCCCAGCGCGAGCCGGCCGTTGACGATCGGAATGCACAGGCTGGTCTGGGTCAGCGCCGAACGAACGTGTGCCGGCATGTCATCTGGTCCTTCGGCGGTATGCGTCCACAGGGCATCGCCCTCGGGCACCAAGCGACGAAAGAACGCCTCGAGATCGCGACACACATCCGGGTCGGCGTTCTCTTGGATCAACAGGCTGGCCGAGGTGTGTTGCACAAACAGGGTGCACAAGCCGTCCGCCACAGGGCACCCGGAAACATTCTGCGCAACGTCCCGGGTGATCTCGGTCAAACCGCGCCCCGTGGTCGCCACCGCCAAGGCCGTCGTCGCCATCTCAGACCAACAGCACAGGGAACGAACTCGCGAGCACGAGGCGACGGGCACGCTGCGCCTCATCGTTGCGAGCATCGGGGTCACGCCCAACGACCAACATGCCCATACGGTTCTCGTTCTCTTCGAGCGTCAACTCGACGGTGTCGCCCAACGCAAAATGCACCATCGGTGAGATGTCCCAATCGCCCGCGTGTCGCTGCAACTCCGCAGTCAACGCGGCGGCCCGTGCCGTCGCCAACCCAGAGAGCACCTCTGGTGACAAGTCGCGCGGGTCGAGGTTGCGCGCCAGCATCTCTTCGTCGCGCAGAGAATTGTGCGGATCGACCGTCGACAGCAGCAATATCTCGCCACCGTCCTTCGCGAACGTCAACGCCAGCGACGTCGCCTGCACCTTGCGGTGACGATCGATCTGTAACGCGACGAGCGGATGCGTGATCGTGTGCTCCGCGTCCTCGACGGGACCGCGAGCAATGCAAATCGCCGCTTCGCTTTTGGCCAACAGCAAGTCAATCGTTGTCGACAGACTCAGTTGCCCTTCCGCTAGGTAGTCTCGACCGAACGGACAAGGAACGACCAGCACATCACCCTTGCCTGCGGCGGCAAGCAACTCGGCAAGCACTGCATCTTCATCGCCTACCTGCGGCGAAATCGTCTGCAACTCGACCGCAGCACGTTTGGCCATCGCCCCAGCCAGCGCATCCACCGTTGCGTCCTGATCGGTGCCATCATGCACCGCAACGATCTTGCCAACTACTTGCGGCGACAACTCCACCGGGGCCGTGATGCGCGCAGCTTCGAACTGCGCCATCTGCTCTTGAAGGTCTTTGTCAGTCATCTCGAACGTCTCAGTTGGTTGGGCGAAGTCGGGTTGGCGAAGTGGTGTTGGCGCACCTAGTTAATCGGGGCAAGCGTCGGGAACAAATCGAACACGGTGAACATCCAGAGCCACACGAGCACGACCAGGATCTGGAACAGCATGCAAACCGCCCCCACCTTGAACCACTCGCCCCACGACACCTTGCCGCCGCCGCTCTCGGCGAGGGCCGACAACGCGATCACGCCACTGATGCTGCCGATCGGCGTGCCATTGCCCCCGAGGTTGGCCGAGATCGTCAAACCCCACCAG
This sequence comes from Planctomycetota bacterium, assembly GCA_051274975.1. Taxonomy (GTDB): domain Bacteria; phylum Planctomycetota; class UBA1135; order UBA1135; family UBA2386. Next base: position 7,180 of record JBNMND010000220.1, read on the forward strand.
AGCGGCGCTGCGGGCAGCGTCTCGGTCATCGTTGCCACGATCGGGATCATCGTCGCGGCAACGGGAATGTTATCCATGATACCACTGGTCACCGCCGTGAACACCACCAGCACGACCGTCGCGATGTGCACGTTGCCGCCGGAGATATCACTCAGTAATCCAGCCGCTTTCTGCAGCAAGCCCGAGTGCTCAACGCAGCCGATCATCACGAACAGCCCGATAAAGAACACGATGACGGTCCAGTTGACCTTCTTGATCGCCTCCTCCGGGTTCTGTCCTGAGAACAGGATCGCCGCGGCACCGCCAGCCATCGCCACGAAGTCGAGGCCGATGCCGAGTGGTTGCGCGGTCGCGAAGCCGATGATGGTCAGCACCAACAGGATCGCCGAGCGCCAGAACATGCGACGGTCCGGCACCATCGCCCATTCATCAAAGGCGGCCACTGCGTCAGCGCGATCACCCGCGGTCGCCGGATCGGCGGTCAGCTCCTTCTTGTAGAATCGCTTGACGACGACCCAGGCGACATACGCGGTCGCGATCGCCATAGGCGTCGAGACCACGAAGAAGTGCATGTAGGGCAGTTTGGCCGCCGAACCAACCATCAGCGTGCAGATGCCCGATGCGAACGTCACCAGCGCACCGGAGTTGGCACTGATCGCGATACCGACCAGGTACGGCTTCGGTTCAAGCTTGAGCGTGCGACACAGCACGAGCCCCAACGACACGACGATCAACGTGCCCGGCGCGATGGTCAGCAAGCTGACGAACACCACCGTCAAGATGATCAGTGACGTGAACAGCTTCTGCGGATCGCCCTTGGCCTTCTTCGCGATCTTGACCGCCAAGAACTGAAACAGCCCGGACTTGCCCGAGACGTCGACCAAGATGGACGTGCCGACGATGACGCCAAGCACGCCAATGTCCTTCGCTAGGACGTTGTGGATCTCGTCGTAGTCGTGCAGAACGCCGAACATGAGCGCGAGGATCGTGCACGCGATCGCGCCGAGTAGCGCGGCCGTGACCTTGTGCAGTTTGCCGGTAGCGATCAGCGCATAGGTGCCGAGCATGGTCAACCCAAGCACCGCCATCGGTAGCGACCCAATGTCGCCCTCGTGCGCAACTTCCTGGACGACGGTCAGCATCATGCGCGCCAGGGTATCGAGTGCGGTGCGGCACTGCGAGAGCACGTATGCCGGCTGGGCCACAAGCCGAAGCCGCACGGCGCATATCTGGCGGCCGGCGAGAATGGCGGGAGTGCATGGGAATCGAACCCACCGGACAACGCTCTAGGCGCCCCCCCACTGGCTTTGAAGACCAGGCCGAACACCAGCTCGGATGCACTCCCGTGCGGGGTGGCGAAGCATCGCGGCAGGGAGGGTCGAGTGCAAGACCCTGGTCAAAAGGCCGCAGGTCCAAGCCCCCAATGGCCAGTTCGCGAGCGGCGCTAGTTGCCCGTTAAGCCATGGCGACGGTCGAGTATCTGAAGTTCTCCGCTACTCTGCATTTCACTGAGCGCCTGCTGCAATCTCGCAGCGACACCGGCATGGCTCTTCGGCAAGGCCAGCGCGTAGCGCTCGCGATCCAGTGGCTTTTGCAGGCGCCGCAGCTTGCCATCGGATTGTGTAACCAGCTTATCTGCTGCGGGGCCATCCATGACCGCCGCGTCAATCTCACGCGATACCAAACGGAACAGACCCGAACCTCCGGTCTTGTTCTCGAACACACCGCGCGCGCCGGGCAGGTGGCGGATGATGGCGCGCTGCGAAGTCGTGCCCGCCGCACCCGAGACGCGCAGTCTATTGAGGTCCTGAAGCGACTGTGGCTCGCGACCGCCAACGCGGACGACGACGGCGATCTCGGTGTCGAAGTAGGGACCGACAAACAGCACGCGCTGCGCCCGTTCTTCAGTGATGCCGAGCGTCGCGCAGACCACATCGACGCGACCGACCTCCACCTTCGGCAGCAACTGATCGAACGGCATGCGGCTCCACTTGCATTCGAAGCCAGCTCGTTCGCACAGCCGCTGCATCATCTCGACATCGCGGCCGATCGGCGTGCCGTCTTCGGCCACGCCGGCGAACGGCATGTTGTCGAGGTCGCTGGCCACGACCAGCGTAGGGCGTGGGGTCACCACGGTGCGACACGAACCAAACAACAAGGCGGTGACCAGCAACAGGCCGATCGAAAGCAGACGGAAGGGCCACAGCGAATCGCACTTCATGGCAACAAGCTACCGCACACGTGATAGCCGCGCCGCTACCACTTGCTTGGGTCTATTGCCAGATAGACCAGTTCGCCGAGCGCCTGG
>JBNMND010000221.1:0-9441 GCA_051274975.1 Planctomycetota bacterium
GACGATCATCGTCGGCTACTTCGTCCTGGCCCTTGGCATCGGCCTCTACTTCAAGAAACGGGCGGGCTCGAGCTTCGTCGAATACTTCGCGTCGGGCCGCAGCCTGCCGTGGTGGATCGCCGGCACATCGATGGTCGCGACCACGTTTGCGGCCGATACGCCGCTCGCCGTCACCGGCCTGATCGCCAAGAACGGACTCGCCGGCAACTGGTTCTGGTGGGCCTTCGCGCTCGGCGGGATGTTGACGGTATTCGTGTTTGCCAAGCTGTGGCGACGCGCCGAGGTGCTGACCGACGTCGAGTTCATTGAACTTCGTTACGCCGGTAAGCCCGCCGCGTTCTTACGTGGCTTCCGCGCCATCTACGTCGCGGTCATCGTCAACTCGTTCATCATCGGCTGGGTCACCCAAGCGATGCTGACAGTATTGCGGCACACGGTGCTCACGGACCTGCCGGAGGATAGCTGGATCGACTTCTGGCTCGTGCTCGGCATGCTCGGCATCACTGGCGTCTACGGCATCCTGTCTGGGCTCTGGGGTGTCGCGATCACCGACATGCTCCAGTTCGTGCTCGCGATGTTCGGCTGCATCACGCTCGCCATCGTCGCCGTGGACCACGTCGGTGGCATCGACGCACTGCGAGAGAGCACGGCCAAGAACTTCGGGGATACGCAGGTATTCGACTTCATCCCCGACCTCGGTTCCGCGGCCGCTTGGATGCCGACCGGCGTGTTCTTAGCGCTGGCTCTCGGACAATGGTGGGCGACGTGGTATCCGGGTGCCGAACCAGGTGGCGGTGGCTACATCGTGCAACGCATGGCGTCGTGCAAGGACGAGAAGCACGCCTTCAAGGCGACGTTGTTCTTCCAACTGGCGCACTACTGCATTCGTCCGTGGCCTTGGATCATGGTCGCATTCGCCGCGCTCGCGATGTATCCGGAGCTACGCGAGTGGGCCTTGGATCCAGACTCGACGCAAGATCCGGGCGCGGGCTTCCCGATGGTCATCGCCGAATTGGCACCGTCCGGCTTACTTGGCCTGCTGCTGGTCACGTTCTTCGCGGCCTTCATGTCGACGATCAGCACCCAGATGAACTGGGGCGCCAGCTACGTCGTCAATGACCTCTACAAGCGCTTCTTGCGGCCCGATGCCGACGACCGCCACCTGGTCAAGATGTCGCGTATCGCTTCGGGCGTCGTGCTGATTCTGGGCGCGTTCGCCGCATACATCATGCGCGCGTATTCCATCTCGGTCGCCGACGCGTGGGCGATCCTGGCAGCGCTCGGCGGCGGACTTGGCTCCGTGTTCTTGTTGCGCTGGTTCTGGTGGCGCATCAATGCGTGGAGCGAGATAGCAGCGATGACTGCATCGATCGTGCTGTTTGTGGCCGTCAAGGTTTGGCAAGGAGGCCTCGCGCCGGAGGATCAAATGGCTGGGCAATACACGTCACTGATCGTCGCAACCGGCTCGCTCGGCATCTGGCTTGTAGTCACGTTCCTGACGGCGCCAGAGCCGATGGAACGCCTGACCAAGTTCTACAAAAAGGTCCGGCCAGACGGTCCAGGCTGGGCGCCAGTCGCTGCCATTGAGACGGAGACGCGCCCCGACGGCAACCTTGGCAGCATGGTCACATGTGCGCTGCTCGGCACCGGCATCATCTGGTTGATGCTGCCGGCAGTTGGCGCGTTCATCTTCGGCGAGTATGGCAAGGGCTTCGGCTTGACGGCCGGCGCGGTGGCATGTGCCGTCTGTCTGTTCCGATTGGTAAACAAGCCACTGCAGACGACCTAACGCGAAAGCGCCTCGTTACAGCACCGAACCGACCAGCAGCGGCGCAGGTGCACTGGGACCCGCTGTATGAGCCGGCATCCGGCGGCTCTTCGCCTCCTACTCTGGCTGTCGGTACAGGTTGACCGCGAACCCGATCGGCGCCGGGCCCAAATCCCCCTTGCGCTGGTTGAATGGGTGCGCGCCCTTGCGCATACCTAGCGCAACGATCCGCAGCTCTCGAAAGCGACCCTGATTGTTGTCGTAGTCGGCGTCGCCCAGCAGCTTCAACGTCATCGAACGGGCGCCGTCGTCGAGCTTGATTTCGCCGCGATACACGATCTTAATGCCGCCAGAGGTGCGCACCCCGAGCATCGTCAGCTTCGCGGACTTGATCGCGGTCTCTGGCCATTTACCCGCTTGGCCACGGACGTTGTCGATCAACATTTCCCGCGCCAACTTCGTGACGAACGCCGCATCGACGGCTTCTCGTTGTTTGCCCATTGGCACCAGCACGCGCCACTTGTCGACGGCCAGCCAGTTCTCATTCCACGCCCACTGCTTAAAGTCATTCCAGCCGGACTTCAGGTCCACAGCAGGGTCAAACCGGCGCGCACCCTTGTCGCCTTCGCCGCGCGGCAGATCGCGCGAGTGCACGCGCAACACAAACTCCTTGCCGTCGACGTGCGCCGGCAGTGTCGTCACGACCTTCGGCACCGGCTCGTTGTCATACTTCTTTCGCTTGCGCAGTCCGTCCCATCGCGCAAGCGCCCGCTTCATGCGCTTCTTGATGTCATCGGGAAAGCCGTTCGCCGCGAACTTGCCTTCCAGATACTCGCCATCGGGACCAATCATGTAGAGGCCCTGCTTGGTGCCAGAACGATTCCAATCGCCGCCCGGCATCGCCTCGCCATAGCGCTTGAAGAACTTGTGCACCGGCGTGCCCTGGACGCGCTTCAGGTTCCACTCATCCTCCGGGTAGAGCATGTAGACCTCGTCCGCCACGGTGACGAACTCGCGGCTCAACTTGGCAATCTCTGGATCGGACCAAACCAACTGGCGGCCCCGAACACCGTTGTTTCAAGTGCAGCCGAGCGGGTGCCCGTTCATCGTCCAAAGCAGGATCGGCCGGCCGAGCTTGCGCGCTTCCTGCACCGCCGGCCACAGCGCGTTGCGCCAGCCGACTTCGCGATAGGTCTGTTCGTTCGCAGCCGGCTCGATGAACGTCAACCACTTGCCGAGGTTAGTGACCGTCGGCACTGGTGGAGCCAGCGTGCCCTGGGGACTCTGCGGACTCATGTGCAACAGCACGGCCAAGCTCAGCATCAACATGGCGCGAGTATACGAAGTCGCTGAGATGGCGCTTGGCTACGGGGCGCCCGCGACAACAAGTGTCGCTACAGGAACAGCCCCAAGAGCGTCCCTAAAGGAACAGGCGATGCTGGCGGAAGCGCGCCTGAATACCTTCGTCGCCCTTGACCGTGCGCTGGCGCAGGCCGCCGCAGATCTGGATCAACCGTTCGGCCAAGGCTTGCACGGCTTTCGACGTCGGCGAATCCGGTTGGGTCGCAATCAGCGGCAACTGGCCCAAGCGATGCTGCATGACCGAGTCATCGTCCGGAACCTCACCGAGGTAGCGCAATTCGATGCCGACGTTCTGGGTGGCCACTTCGGTCAAGCGCTGGAACGCCATCTCGCCGCGACCGGGCGTGCCAACACGATTGACGACGATCAAGAACTTGGCGTCCGGCTTGAGCTGCGCGATGCACTTGATGACCGCATACGCGTCAACCAAGGCGGCGATCTCCGGCTGCGTGACCAATACGATCCAATCCGCGCTGAGGGTCGTCAGCACCGTCGCCGGCGCGATTCCGGCCCCCAGATCGAGAAGCAACGTTTCTTCGGTTTCGGACAGAGCCCCGAGTTCGCGCGCGAATGTGGTCAGATCCTTGTCGGTCGGCGTCGCCATACGGCGAACTCCCGACGCTCCGGGCAAGAGCCGCGGGCCACACGGCGACTTGACCAACACTTGCTCGAGCGTGCACTGACCAGCCAACAACTGCTGCAAGGTCAGCGTCGGCTTGACGCCGAGCAACAGGTGGTCGCAGGCGAGGCCGAAGTCACAATCGACGAGCACGGTACGGCGCTCCGAACGATGCAGCGCAACGGCGAGCGACGTTGCTAGGAACGACTTGCCGGTGCCGCCCTTGCCGCTGACAATCGCAATCGACGTCGCTTCTTCACGAGGGGCGGGCGGGGCACGCAGACCCTTGAGCAGACGCCCAAACAGGCCTTTGCCACGCGGACCAAGCGCGCTGCCGCGTTGTCCATTGATTGATTGCTGCCCGTTTGCGGCACCGTCCATGAGTTATTGGCCCCCCCGGGCCTGCGCGACTGACCTCGCACGATATAGAGTTTGGCAGATCTGGGCGTCTGGCGGCAGCGGATTTTGCTGCCAATGCACGATTCGAATGCACTTCTGACGACGAGGGACACTCCCGGGTCCTTGGGTGACCGCATGCGGACTTCGACCTTACTATTCACATTCCTGCTCCTAACAATCGTTGCGGGCACGACCTGGGCACTATGGCCCGATGGTCCCGTGCGGCCTCCGACCGACTCTTTTGAGCCCACTTCGAACGTGGCGAGAGACGCAATCGGAGCGCAGACGCAAAGTGCAGCGGCGCGATCCTAGCCCCAAGCAACCCACGCAGGGTCGGAAGGCCAGACGAGGGCGAGTCGATCGCGGCGAGCAACCCGACCCACCTCCCGACTCCATACCGAACACTCCATACCGAACACCTGATCGCAGGCAGCTACGACCTGCGAGCCTTCGTCGGTAGCCACACGATCAAACGCGCAGCAACGCCAGGCGACACCGCGATCGTGCTACGCGTCGAATAGGTCACGCGAATCGCGCTACTTCTTCAGCAGGGCAAGCGCGTGCCGGATCGGCACCCCGAGATTGTTGCCAGCGAAGTTCCGCTGGATCGCGAAGTTGACGGCGATGACGTCGCCCTTGTCGCTGAACACCGGGCCGCCCGAACCGCCGCTGGTCGTGCCCGCGTCGTAAGCAATCAGGTGCTCTTCGGAATTACTGATCACGCCGAGAGTGATCACCGGCTTGATCTGCTTGGCCGCAGCCAACTGCTGGATCGCATCGGCGGTCGTCGCAGCGGTCCTGCGCAACTCCGCGAGCGTGTCGCTGTTGGCGCGCGCCAACAGCGCGGCCAAGCCTGTCGGATAGCCAACCACAATCGCGCGACTGCCCTCGCCTTCGGTGCCATCCTGGCGCAGCGGCAGCACCGGAATGCCCTTCGCTTGCACTGCTGTGATTTGGATGACGGCGACATCGAGATCGTCATCGCGGCGACGAATCGTGTTCTGCGCAACATCGAACGGCAGCTTGCCGGGGAACGTCACCGTGAAGCGCTTGAACACGGCGGCCGAGCCAGCGGCGATCATCTTCATGTGACGCGGGTCCTCGGTCCACGGCAACGCAACGTGTCGGTTGGTCACGATGTGGCCCTCTTCGCTGACCAGGAAGCCGGAGCCGGTGTATTCGACTTCCATCGGCCGACCGGAGAACTCAAGCAACAACGAACCGTCGAGCTTGCGGATCTGGTAGATACCGTGAATCAGGCAAACACCGCGCGTCCATTCCTTCTGCACGCGGCGAATCACATCGTTGGCTTGAGATAGGCGTGCGCTCTCGGCCGCGAATTCGGCGCGGATCGCTTCGATCTCGGCCTTCATGACCGTGTCGGCCGTCATCAGCTGCTGCACTTGCGCAGGACTACTGTTGAGCCACCCACCGAGCCAACCGGACAACACCAATGCGGCGATCAACGCCACCGGGAAGCCAACCTTCAAGGTCATTGTCGCCTGCGTCAGCAGATCCTTGGTCAACATGCGCGTCGCCGTCGCGCGGCCGCTGTGTTGCGCAACTTCATGCGCGTCGGTCAGCATGCGACGAACCGGCTTGCAGACAGCACCGATCGGAACATAGATCCGGAAGCGAGCCATCGGCCCACCGGCGCCAAACTCGAGCAGGTCGCCGTCCTTGAGCACGATCTCTTCAACTTCGTTGCCGTTGACAAAGACCGCACTCTCCATCGTGCGCAAATGGAACTTGCACTCGTCCTTCACCCACTCGATTTCGGCGTGATGGTCGCTGACAACCTTCGAGACCATGCGCGCTTCACTGGTCTCGCCGCTGCCGATACGCACCAGTGGCTGCGGATAAGTAATCGTTCGGCCGCGCAACGGTCCGGAAAGGTGCAGCAATTGGGCGCGCATGTCCGCACCATACTGCCGTGTCCGACCAAGCCATTGCACCCGTTCTCGTCGAAGTCTGCGTGGAATCTGTTGCCGGCGCGTATGCAGCCGTCGTCGGGGGCGCGCAACGCATCGAACTGTGTTCTAGCCTGGCGGAAGGCGGGCTGACCCCGAGCGCCGGCTTATGCCAGGCCGTGTGTGCCGCGATCAAGGTGCCAGTGTTCGCCATGGTCCGTCCCAGGGCCGGCGATTTTCTCTACGACAGCACCGAGGTTGACGTGATGGCGCGCGACATCGAAGCGCTCAGCGACGCCGGCGCGGCCGGAATCGTCGTCGGCTCGCTCACCAAGGACGGCAAGATCGACCACCGCCGCATGGCCGAGTTCGTCGACCTGGCCGATGGTCGGCCGGTCACATGCCACCGCGCCTTTGATATGTGCCGAGATGCCCAAGAAGGCCTCGAGGTGCTCTGTGACCTCGGCGTCAAGCGCGTGCTGACCTCTGGCCAAAAGGCGACCGCCTACGATGGCCGGGCCCAGATTCGTGCGGTCGTGCAGCAAGCCGACGGGCGAATCGAAGTAATGGCCGGCTGCGGGTTACGGCCCGATCACGTCGAACGCCTGGTCGAAGTCACCGGCGTGCGCGAAGTGCACCTGTCCGCCGCGGGCACTCGGGACAGCCGCATGGCATTCCGACGCAATGGTGTCTCAATGGGCTCCGCAGACTCGGATGAGTATTCGCTGCGCACAACCGAAGAGTCGTTGGTCGCACGCATCGTGTCGGCGCTGCGCGAAGGTTAGCAGCCCGTTGTAGCCGTTGGCGCGGGCGCGACGCTAAGATGCAAGCATGAGCCTCTCGTCTCACCCTCTCGTGATCTCGGTTACCGACCTTGTGACCCAGACCCCTCTGCCGTGGGATGAAGTCCTGGCGCAAGTCACCAAGCAGTTTGATTGTCCGGTCGGTACCGTGCACATGATCGACTCTGCCGACGGCATGCTGCACCTGCGGGCGCAACTGGGCCTGCCGCCATTCGTGCTCGACAAGGTGCAGGTCATCCCAGTCGGCAAGGGCATGGCCGGGATCGCGGCCGAACGCAAGGAGCCAGTGCAGGTGTGCAATTTGCAAACCGACGACAGTGGCGTGGCGCGACCGGGCGCCAAGATGACGCAGATGGAAGGGTCGCTGGCGGCACCAATGATGGTCGACGGCGAAGTGCGCGGCGTGCTCGGCGTGGCCAAGCCTTCGGCCTACGACTTCTCTGAGGACGAAACCGGACTGCTACTCGCCATCGGCGCGCTCCTAGGCAAGGCCTAGCACCGAGACGAGGCAGTTCCCGACCCAAAAGCCAAACCGGGTCTCGCGATTCTGCGCACAACGACGGATCATCCAGACATGAAGCAGAGCCTGCAGGACCACTACGCGCCGAACAACGCATGCTTCGGCTGCGGGCCAGCCAACCCCGATGGTCTGCGCATCAAGAGCTTCGTCGACGGCGGCGAAATCGTATGCACGTGGCAACCGCAGGCGATGCACGAAGCGTTCCCCGGCGTGCTCAACGGCGGCATCATCGGGGCGCTGCTCGATTGCCACTGCAACTGGGCGGCGGCGTACCACCTGATGAATGCGCTGGGAGTGACCGTTCCGCCGTGCACGGTCACGGCCGAGTACAGCATCAAACTCAGGCGGCCGACGCCGACGGATGGCCTGGTCGAACTGCGTGCCCAACTGACAGAGCTGGAAGGCAACCGAGCATGGATCACCGGAACCCTCACTGCCAACGGTCGAATCTGTGCGACCTGTGAGGGATTGTTTGTCGCGGTTGAAGACGGCCACCCGGCCTTTCACCGCTGGTAACGGTCGACCGCCGGCGCACAGCGACAACATCGCTGCCGACGATCACCGCCCTGAACTTGCAGCTACCAGTCGCCTGCGTAGCCTTCATGCTCCTGATGTGTCGGGTCTCACGCTCATGAGTTCAGAATCGCCTCCGGTCACTCCCCCGTCAGTCACTCCCCCGTCAGTCGAGTCGATCCAGATAGCACGGCGCGAACTCAGCACGCTCGTGCGCGAAACGCCGGCATGGCAATGGACCGGTCATCGCATCAGCGAGCTCGTGCCCGAAGACACGACGCTGTGGCTCAAGCTCGAGCTATTCCAACACGCCGGTTCGTTTAAGTCGCGTGGCGTAATGCTTGCGATGCGAGCGCTCGACGACGAAGCGCGCGCCCGCGGCGTCACCGCCGTCAGTGCCGGCAACCATGCGATGGCGGTCGCCTACGCGGCGCGCGCCATGGGGTCGCACGCCAAGGTCGTGATGCCGAGCAACGCCAATCCCGCCAGGGTTGCCGCCAGCAAGGCGCTCGGCGCCGAGGTCGAACAACTCGACGACATCCGTGCGGCATTCGCGCGAGTCGAAGAGATCGAACGCACCGAAGGTCGCAAGTTCCTGCACCCGTTTGAAGGCGAGCACATGGCGCTGGGTAGCGCCACGCTCGGCATGGAGTTCTTGCGTCAGACCGGTCAGCTCGACGTTCTGTTCGTGCCGATTGGCGGCGGCGGACTCGCTGCCGGGCTAGCCAGTGCGGTCAAACGCCTGCAACCGCGCTGTCGCGTGATCGGCGTTGAGCCTGAAGGCGCCGACTCCATGCACCGCAGCTTTGTCCTCGGCGAGCCGCAGCGCATCGAACAAGTGACCACGATCGCCGACAGCCTCGGGGCACCGATGGCCATGCCGTATTCGTTCGCGCTGTGTCAGAAGTACCTCGATGAGCTCGTCAAGATCGACGACGACGAACTGTGCCGTGCGATGTGGTTGCTGTTCTCCGACGCGAAACTCGCGGTCGAGCCGGCGGGCGCGGCCACGACTGCGGCCATGCTCAAGATGCGCGACCAACTCGCGGGCAAACGCGTCGGGATGATCGTCTGCGGTGCGAACATCGACGATGCGACGTTCGCGGCATGCTTGAAGCGCGGCAAGCCCTGATTCGGGCGACTTGCGCCTTCTAGGCAGACGCAGCTACGCAGGCGGCATTACGGCTCCAGCCCGAGCCATCGCTTCATCCATGCCATCCATCATGTGCTGGCACAACACCTGCACGTTGGGCTCGGTGCACATCGTGTAGTAATGTCGCCCAATTGCTCAAGTAGTTGCTGTTCGTCGCGCTGCAGTTTGTCGCGGCACTTCTTGCGCTACGTGCTTTCCTGCAGCTGCTGGTCGAGCTCGTTCAGTTCCATACGCTACTCACCACAACTCTGCAAAGCCGGAACAACGGCATCCTCGCGAGACAGCTCGCGCGTTCGCCCCTCGTCGAATCGGTCGTCGAAGACCTCGGCAACCCGCGCAAGTAGCTCCTCGGGCTTCTTCACCCGCACGAGCTGCTCACGAGCCCAGACGGGTT
>JBNMND010000222.1:0-9435 GCA_051274975.1 Planctomycetota bacterium
CCGGCACCAAGATGCAATCAGCTACGGGCACGACACCTACCGCATGCACGAACGGCTGAGCCGACGACACCACATGGTGCTGAACAAGCCATGTTGCCGCCGTGACAGCCAGCAACAGAACCAGCAATCCCCGCCGTAATCGACGCAGCAGGGGCCGTTTCTTCGCCGTCACTTTCTGAGCTACTTCGAGTTCTTTCACAACCGGGTCACCGCCGCAGTTGACCGCGACTCGCCAATGGCGACAATCCTTCGCCGCCTTTCACGGCAAAAGCACGCCAATCATGGCCCAAAACATCCGCAACGTTGCCATCATCGCCCACGTCGACCATGGCAAGACCACGCTCGTCGATGGGCTCCTGCGCCAGACCGGCACTTTCAGTGACCACGAAGCCGTTGGCGAGTGTGTTTTGGACAGTAACGAGCTCGAAAAGGAGCGCGGCATCACCATTCTCGCCAAAAACACAGTGGTGAGCTACGAAGGCACCCGCATCAACATCATCGACACGCCCGGACACGCCGACTTCGGTGGCGAAGTCGAACGCGTGCTGTCGATGGCCGACGGCGTGTTGCTGCTGGTCGACGCCGCCGAAGGCCCGATGCCGCAAACGCGCTTCGTGCTGCAGAAGGCGTTCGCCCACCACCTGAAGCCCATCGTCTTGGTCAACAAGATCGACAAGGCCGACCAACGCGCACAAGAAGTCGTCAACGAGATCTTCGACCTGTTCATCGACCTCGATGCCGATGAAGACGCGCTCGAGTTCCCTGTGTTCTACGGATCGGGTCGCCAAGGTTGGATGACCAAGGATCTCGAGGCCGCCAAGAAGGGCGCCGAGGGCCACGACCTCAACACACTGTTCAAGGAAATCGTCGAGCACATTCCGGCACCGACCGACGACCCGGAGCAAGCTCTGCAGTTCCGCGTCACGACGCTCGACTGGAGTGACTACGTCGGCCGGATCGCGATCGGCCGCGTGCACCGCGGCAAGATCAACAAGGGCCAGCGCGTCATGCACCTCGCGCGCACCGGCAAGCAGACCGAAGTCAACCTGCGCGGCGTCTACGCCTTCCGTGGCCTGGGCCGCGTCGAAGTCGACACGGTTGAAGCCGGCGACCTCTGTGGCATCTACGGCGTTGAAGACATCTCGATCGGTGACACGGTCGCGTGCCTTGAGCACCCCGAAGCGATGCCCGTGATCGCCATCGACGAGCCGACCATGACCATCGTCATGAAGGTCAACGACTCACCGTTCGCCGGCAAGGACGGCGGCAAGTTCCTGACGTCGCGCCACCTGCGCGAGCGCCTCGAGAAGGAACTGCGCGTCAACGTCGCGCTGCGCGTCGAACAAGGCGAAAGCGCCGACAGCTTCAAGCTGAGTGGCCGCGGCGTCATGCACTTGGGCTTCCTGCTCGAGTCGATGCGCCGTGAGGGCTACGAGTTCGCCGTGCAGAAGCCGATGGTGCTGATGAAGGACATCGACGGCAAGAAGCACGAGCCAATCGAATACCTGACGGTCGACGCACCGGCCGAGACCTGTGGCAAGGTCATCGAGATCCTCGGCACGCGCAAAGCCGAGATGCTCAAGATGGACCGCAAGGGCACGTTTACCCGGGTTGAGTTCACTGTACCGGCGCGCGGCCTGATCGGCGTGCGCAGCCGCCTGCTCAACGCAACCGGCGGCCAGGCGACGATGCACCACGTCTTCCACGGCTATGGCCCCTACCGCGGCGAGATCGAAGAGCGCATCGCTGGTGTGCTGATCTCGATGACCAACGGCTCGGCGACCTTCTACTCGCTCAACAACCTGCGTGAGCGTGGCACGTTCTTCGTTCCTGACGGCGCGCAGATCTACGAAGGCATGATTGTCGGCGAGCACGCCAAGGACAACGACCTGGTCGTCAACGTCGTGCGTGAGAAGGCCAAGACCAACATCCGTAGCTCGACCAAGGAAGCGTTCGTCAAGCTGCCGCCGCCGCGCTCCTTCGGGGTCGAAGATGCGCTCGAATACGTCGGTGAAGACGAACTGGTCGAGATCACCGCGGCCAACGTGCGCTTGCGCAAGAACCACCTGCGCGAAACCGACCGCAAGCGTCCCGACCGCCGCCAACACGTCAGCTAGCGCACTGACGCTGACCGCAAATGGCTCGCGAGAATCCTGCGACTGCGAAGGCGAAGGCGCGCGACAAGACGTTGCGCGAACTATCCGAACGGCTCGGCTACGAGTTTAAGGACTTTGCCTTGCTCGACCGTGCGTTGACGCACTCGTCGATGGGCAACGAAGGCAAGAAGAGCTACGAGCGGCTCGAGTTCCTCGGCGACGCGTTCCTGAACTTCGCCGCCGCCGACGCGCTCTACAAACGCGACGGCGAGATCGCCGAAGGCCAACTGACCGAAGCGCGGGCACGTATCGTCAGCCGGCAACCGCTGGCCGCCGTCGCGCGCACGCTCGACCTGGCACTGTACCTCGAATCAGGCAAAGGCCTGCAGGGTGCCGATCGATGCAGCGCGCGCATCCTGTGCGATCTGATCGAGTCGGTGCTCGGCGCCATCCTGATCGACGGCGGCGTCACGCCAGCTCGCGCGTTCGTGCGTCGCCACATTCTGCCTAAGGCCAGCGACGACGACGACGAAATCGAGACTGAGAAGGACGCCAAGACTGGGTTGCTGCACTACTGCCAGCACAACAAGCTCGGCCAACCACGCTACGAACTGGTCGAGACAGTCGGCCTGCAGCACGAGCAGGAGTTCGTCGTGCGCGCCCACCTGCTGGATGGCCGGGAAGCCAACGGCACGGGGCGAACTAAACGCGCTGCGGAGAAGGCTGCGGCCGGCAAACTGCTCGACGACCTGCGGCGGTAGGCAAAGCGTTTGCGAGGACGGGGCCAACTAGATGCTTGGCGAGTTGCACAAGCGCGCATCGATCGCCAAGTAACCCCCTCGTGACACGATCTCGCCAAACTGCAATTCGATCGCATGGTCAAACATCGGAGCATCCACAACAACCGTGTGGAACTCGCCGTTCTCGCCACAAGCATCGATACCACGCGACTCCATCACCGTCGCAAGAGCTGGGGTCAACTCGGAACCGAGCACATCACCAGACAAGCGCGACTCGTCGACGGCGATGATCTGGCAGCGAATACCCGCAGCCCAAACCCTCTTCAGAATCGAACGGCGATCTTGCTGCCGCAATGGCAAGCCCATGCTGGCCGCTTGCGCAAGCAACACATCTCGATGCAGCCCGTGCGAACGCGATCGCTCGCCACCTTCATCGAACATCGTCAACATGGCGTGCGGTAACGCGCCGACCTCGACTGCTGCGGGCAGGGCAAGGTACGAGTCCTGGCCGCCACTCCAAGAGCAAGCAAGCCAAGTGAGAACGCGACGCTACTGAGCAGCATGTTCGCAGCAAACGGCTAAGCCGCCGCATAGCACGCGACCAGCCCCGCAACCGTCGGCGGATAGAAGCTACTCCCTGCCCACACAAAGAAGTTGGTGACGAAGAAGAACGTAGCGGTCCCCAACGTGGAACTAACCCCGCTCACCACACGGATCCACACCTTCCGGCAGGTCCGCAGGGACAACACGATCCGGCTGCAGCTGTTCCTGGTCCGCGACCGACTGTGCATCCCAAACCAGGTAAGAAACCACCGAGACCGCGAGCACGACCGCGGCAATCTGCGCGACGGTCATGCCTGCTGGGGTCGGGCTGGAAGTCGATTCGTTGGTACTGCTCATGATTCCTCGATCCTGATGTTCTAGCCACCTTCGCAGCACGACGGGGTAAACGCCGTGTAGGCCCCACCGACAAGGCGTTGCAACGCCCGGCCGCGCATCCGACGATGCTGGCCATATGGCAACTATCGCAGTCTTGGGCACCGGCTTGCTCGGCGCCGGCATGGTCGAGAATCTCCTCAACAAGGGAGAGACCGTTCGCATCTGGAACCGCACCCGCGAGAAGCTCGCGCCGCTAGTCGAACGTGGCGCGATTGCCGCCGACGATCCGGCGGACTGCGTGCGCGGTGCCGAACGCGTGCACCTAATCCTGTCCGAAGACAGCGCTGTCGACTCGGTGATCGAGCAACTACGGCCAGGACTTGCTGACGGCACGCCGATCATCGACCACACCACCAACCGGCCGGACAAGGTGCGCGCGCGCTTCGAGGCGCTGCGCGGCGAGAACGTTCGCTATGTGTCGACGCCCGTGTTCATGGCGCCGAAGCACGCAAAGGAAGGCAGCGGCATGATGATGATGTCCGGGCCCAAGCAGGACGCCGACGACTTGACCGCCGCGCTCGAAACGATGACCGACAAGCTGTGGCATGTTGGCGATCGCCCGGACCTTGCGGCCGTTCTGAAGCTCGCCGGCAACTCGGTCTATTTCGCGATCACGGGTGCGATCGCCGACGTGATTGCGATGGGCAAGAACAACGACGTCGACGCCCAGACGATGATGAAGGTGTTCTCCGAGTTCAAGCCCGGCGCTGGCCTGCACATGGTCGAGAAGCGCATCGCAGGTGCGGGCAACGGCAAAGCGAGCTTCGAGATGACGATGGCGCACAAGGACGCGCGCCTGATGGCTGAGGCAGCTGGCGACGAACACCTGTTCGTCTTGCCGGCGATCATTGCCGCGCTACAGCGTGGTATCGACGCCGGTCACGGCGCCGACGACTTCGCGGGCTTCGCCAAGGTCTAGCAACTCATCGAAGAACGGTTCGGTTGCCAGGCTCGTGCTTTTCGATGCAGGTTGGTGCGTGAAAACGTAGGCAAGTCGGCTGATTCGGCGAGGCCTACGGGTGCGAACATGCACGGAAGTGCGCGGGGCTGACAGCCGGATGAGTTTATTAGCGGGCTGCTAGGCGCTCGGATCGAAGCAGCCGCTACTTGGGCGGCTGCCAATCAGGGTCCACCTTGTGGATGGCGTCAACGTGGATGCCGGTCAGGTACATGTAGTAGCTGTGGCTGTGCTGCGCGCCGATCTCCTGCAAGAACGCGCCAGTGCCGCTCTTGCCATACACGTCACCCGGTAGCGACGTGCCCGGACCTGGCTGGGAGAAGGCCTCGCGGCAACCATCGCGAGGTCGACCAGCACGCGATAGTCGTCGCTACACGACGGACCACCGGGGAAGAGCGACTTGATCGACTTGAGGCCCTCGTGACTCCATGCGCACGGCACAACATCGAGGCGATTGAACCATCGAACGTTGCCGCCGAACTTGCTGGCGTACCACATCGCGAACGGCGCGTTGCCGGCGGTCTGGCCCTTACCGCCGGCAGCCACCAAGAACTCGGTCAGGCCACGGCCGTCATCTCGCATCGCCAACAGCCGCCGGAACGCCTTGCGGATGCCGTGCGAAATCTGCATTCCGTTGGGGGCACCCTTGCCTACCCATGGCAAGTCCACGAGCAGCAATCAACGACGTGGTGATCGCACCTAACACAAGCGGGACTAGAAGACACTTCATATACATGGCTCCTAAACGTTCGGGTTGGGGCAAACGTTAGCTGGCTAAAGGAATAGCCGCTCAGCCCAGATCGCAACCAAAGCAGCAGTACAAACTTGCCCAGCTTGCCAAAGTGCCTCGAGACTTGCGCGATCCCGGTATCAGCAGGTGCTCACCGCGGCCACGTTCGGTAGCGTGCTTGCCCCCCAAAGCGATCCAGAAGCTTGCGCCCCACCCCTCAAGAAGCCCTGCTCGCCGCATTCGGCCAGCTACACGTCACCCGCAACGTAGTTGCGAGCGTGAAACGTGGTGCTCGGTGCAAAGCCGGCGGGCTTTGGGGTGCGTCGGCGGCACTGCTGCTAACCACGCTGGCGCAGAAGCATAAGGGCAGCCTGTTGATCCTCACGGCGGATGACGTCGACAGCATGATCCTGCAGACGGACATGCTCGCATTCGGCGCCAAGAGCCACGTGCTGATTCGCGAAGAGGAAGGCGACGATGGCGAAGTCGACGCCGCAACTCGCAGCGCTAGACAACGCGCCCTGCAACAATTCACCGGCGACGGAGCACCACTGATTGCCGGCGTCGAGGCGATGACGCAATACGTCGCAACACCACGTGGCCTGCGCCGCGCGCGCCTCGAGTTGCAAGTCGGCCAAACCTTGGACCGCAGCCAGGTGCTGCAACGCGGCCAAGCAGCAGGACTGCGCAGCGTGCCGTTGGTGTTGGCGCCGGGCGAATGCAGCGTGCGCGGCGACATCGTCGACATTTTTCCAATGGCCGCCGACAGCGCGCTGCGACTCGAGTTCTTCGATGACACACTTGAGTCTATCCGCAGCTTCGATGCCGCAACGCAGCGCACAACCGAAGTGCACGAGAGCTATGTCTTGGGGCTCGCCGAAGAAGACGACGCAGAACTCGGCCCGGTCATCAAACACCTGACGCCGTCCAAGACGCTGTTGGTCACTTTCGAACCACTGCGCATGGAAGAACGAACGTCGCGACTCTCGTCGTTCGACACCACGTTCTCGCCGCGCATGCAAACGCTACAGGACACGCTGCGCACGTGTCCGGCGGTCGACCTATCTTCGCTGCCGAGCCACGAGTTCGACTTCAAGGTTCTGTCGGCAGGCTCCGCAGTGGGATCCGGTGAAACCGACCCTGGCGGCCGTTTGCGCAGCGTTCGCGGCTTGCAAGGGCAGGTCATGCTGTTCTGCCGCAGCAAGGACGAAGCCGAACGCTTGGCCGAGATCTTCGCGCACAAGGATGTCGACCTTCGCAAAGAACGCGTCGAACTGCTTGAGGGTGCGATCAGCAAGGGCTTCCGCATTCCGGACCTGAAGACGACCGCACTATCGAACATCGAGTTCGCTGGGGTCGCGCAACAACCTCACATCCGCAAACGGGCCGTGATGCCGTCGCGCGCCATCCAGAGCTTCTTCGAACTCGGTCCAGGCGACCTTGTCGTGCATGCGGTACACGGCGTGGCGCGCTTCCAAGGCACCGAGCTGGTGCACCGCGGCGAAGGCACCGAAGAGCACCTTCGCCTGCTATTCCAAGACGAAGTCAAACTGCTCGTGCCGGCGAGCAAGATCCACCTCGTCCAGAAGTATGTGGGCAGCGGTGGCAAAGCCCCCCTCGACAAACTCGGCGGCAAGGGCTTCCAAAAGCGCAAGGAGCAGGTTCAGGATTCCCTCTTTGACCTCGCCGCCGAATTGCTTGAGGTGCAAAGCAAACGCGCGCTGGTCAAACGCGATGCCTATCCAAGCGATGATCTCGAACGCGACTTCTTGGATTCGTTTCCGTTCCACGACACCGTCGACCAGGCACGCGCATGGTCCGAAGTGCAAAGCGATCTAAGCAAGCCAACTCCAATGGACCGATTGCTGTGTGGCGACGTCGGCTTCGGCAAGACCGAGATCGCGCTGCGCACGGCATTCCGCGTCGCGATCAGTGGCCGCCAGGTCGCGCTGCTGTGCCCAACGACCGTGCTTGCCGAACAACACTCGCGCAGCTTCAAGGAGCGCTGCGAGCCGTTCGGTCTCAGCGTTGAGCTGCTCTCCCGCTATCGACCGGCCAAGCAACGCCGCGAAGTGCAGGAGAAGCTCACCAAGGGCACGGTCGACATCGTCGTCGGCACGCACCAGTTGCTCGGCAAGGATATCAAGTTTGCGAACCTGGGCCTGTGCATCATCGATGAGGAGCAACGCTTCGGCGTCCGCCAAAAGGAACGCCTCAAACAACTGCGCCACGCCGTCGATGTGCTGACCCTCAGTGCCACGCCCATCCCGCGCACGCTGCACGGCTCACTGCTCGGCATCCGCGGCATCAGCACGCTCGACAGCCCACCGCCGGGCCGCCAAGAAGTCGAGACGCGCGTAGTCTTCCGTGACGACCGCATCCTGCGCGACGCTTTACTGCGCGAACTCGGCCGCGAGGGCCAAGTGTTCGTCGTGCACAACCGCATCGACGAACTCGAACCACTGGCGCAACGCCTGCGAGGCCTCGCTCCCGGTGCCCGCATCGCGATCGGCCACGGCCAGATGACCGAAACGGAGGTCGAGAAGACCGTGCGCGCGTTCGTGCGCGGTGAGTTCGATGTGCTCGTCTCCACCACCATCGTCGAAAACGGTATCGACATCGGCCGCGCCAATACGATCTTGATCGACCAGGCAGACCGCTTCGGACTGGCCGAGCTGCACCAGTTACGCGGCCGCGTCGGGCGCAGCAGCGAGAAGGCCTACTGCTACCTGCTGCTGCATCGCGACAAGCCGCCAGGCCTTGAAGCCCGCAGCCGGCTGAAGGCCCTCGAAGAGTTCTCACACCTCGGTGCCGGCTTCGCAATCGCGATGAAGGACCTCGAGATCCGCGGCGCCGGCAACCTGCTAGGCCCCCAGCAGTCCGGCCACATCGCCTCGGTTGGCTACGACATGTATTGCCAACTGTTGAGGTCGGCCGTCGAGTCCGCCAAGGTCGACAAGAGAACGCTGGTGCACGTCGTCGAAGTCGACGTCGACCTGCGCTTGCAGGCCTACCTGCCAGAACAGTTCCTCCAAGATCCGCGCCAGCGCCTTGAGCTGTTGCGCGAGATGGACGAAGCGACCGACGACGATCGCTTCAAGCAGCTCGAAGCAGAACTGCGCGACCGCTACGGCAAGCTGCCAAAGCAAGTTATCACGCTGCTACGCCAGTTCCGCCTCAAGCACGCGCTGATGGCGCTCGGCGTGCACAGCGTGCAATGGGTCGAGAACAACCGCTTGGTCGTGCGCCACCCCGCGAGCGTGCCACTGGGCGGCAGCTGGCTCGACCACTTCAAGGACGTGCGACCGGTGGAAGCCGGCAAGACGCACTTAATGCTGAAGAAGCCAGCGCGCGGCAACCAGACCGCGGACAAGGTGCTCGAACTGCTGCTGACAGCAACGACGGGCTAGGGCAAGCCCAGCCCATACCCGCACGAGTCCTCGAGAAGTGATGGCAGACCTGGCGATCCGAAGATCGCCGAGGGGCCACGCCAAGCGGCGTGGCAGCGCGCCGCAGTTGGGCGCGCAACCAAGCTCCGCCTGTTGGCGAAGCTCAGTTCATTCCGGATGCCGCCGAAGCGAGCATCCGGTGCTCATGTCCGTGGACTAGAGCGTGCCGAGCGTCATGCAGACGCCGTTCGACATCGTGATGCCCAGCGAGTTCGGCGGCAGCACGGAGTGCAGCGCGGCGCCTTGGCAGTAGAGGTCGACGCCGGTGAAGGCCGGGCCCGGCACCAACAACGCAAGGCGGATTTCATCCGGCGTGGCCGGGGACTCGAAGCTAGTGAGCACCACGTCCGCGTTCTGGTAGAGCGAGCAACCCGGCATGCCGAGGAAGCCGAGGCCCAAGCCACCCGGGATCGGGATGACCTGCGTGCTCAGCACGAAGATGCCAATGCGCGGGACACCCGGAGCAGCCGGGGCCGGCAGGTTGCCGATGATCAGGTCAATGGTCGACGCGGTAACTGGGCGG
>JBNMND010000223.1:0-9416 GCA_051274975.1 Planctomycetota bacterium
ATTCTGTCGGTCGCCGCCAAGGACAAGGGCACCGGCAAGGAGCAGAAGGTCACGATTGAAGCCGGCTCTGGCCTCAGCAAAGATGAGGTCGACAGCATGGCGGCCGATGCCGAGGCAAACGCCGATAGTGACAAGTTGCGCCGCGAGCTCGTCGACCTGAAGAACCAAGCCGACTCGATGGTCTACCAGGCCGAGAAGCAGGTGAAGGAAAACGGCGAGAAGCTCGACGACGACAACAAGCAGAAGCTCGAGGCCGCGATCTCCGACCTGAAGAAGGAAATGGAGGGCGAGGACGCCGACAAGCTGAAGGCCGCGATTGAAGCCTTCGAGAAGGTGTTCCAGGAAGCTGGTGCCGCGATGGCCGGTGCCGCTGGCGGTGAAGCTGGTCCGACTCCGGAGGAAGGCGAAACCGCTGGTGCTGCCAGTGGTGGCGCCGCCGCGGACGACGACATCAAGGACGCTGACTTCGAAGTGAAGTAGGGCGCGTCGTCTGACCGCCTGCTAAGTGGGTGCGTGCGTTGACCTGCGGGTCGACGCGCCACCTTCTGCTGCAACACTGAGAAGTGTTGCCTGCGATCACGCCGCGTCCAGTTGCCATTGGCTTGCATGCCTGCATCGCCAAGTGTGCTCTCCGCCCGGCCCCATACTACGGAGAACTGCGCACGCCTCACGTTTGCTCACCAGTGTGACGTTCGCCGTGGCGTTATTCGTAGCGAGAAAGCAGCTGTGCGGAACGCTCCGTCGAGGGGGCAACCCTGCTATGCTGGGGCGATGACCCTAAAGCTCTCGTTGGTCGGCGCACTCTTACTCGGTAGCCCCTTGGTGGCTCAGTCCCCGGGGCTGCGTTTGATCTCGCCAACCGGGCTTAACCAGACCGAGTTGGTCGATGGGCAAGGCGCCATTGTGCACACCTGGCCCGGGACCGCGAGCACATCCATCACGCTGCTAGATGATGGCACGTTGTTGCGAGCTATTGTGGTTGGTTCCCTATCGATCCCAGGTGAGACCGGTCAGCTACAGCAAATGGACTTGGCTGGCACGGTGCTTTGGGATTTCGTGGTCGCAAGCCCGACCCGCGCGATGCATCACGACATCGAGCCGCTGCCGAACGGCAATGTCCTGGTGATTGTGTGGGACATCCAGGTTCCCGCCGATGCGATTGCCGCCGGTCGCGATCCGGCTTTGATTTCCGGGACGCGTTGGTTGCCTGATTCGATCCTCGAGATCCAGCGCACTGGCCCGGCCACGGGCTCTGTGGTTTGGGAGTGGCACGTGATCGATCACGTCATTCAGGATTTCGATGTGACCAAGCCCAACTATGGCGTCGTCGCAAACCACCCGGAGTTGCTCGACATCAACTACCCGCCAGTCGTGTTGACGGATGGCGATTGGAATCACGCCAATGGCCTCGACTACGAAGCGGCGAACGACTGGATTGTGTTGAGTAGCCGCTCGCAGGACGAGATCTATTTGATCGACCACTCCACTACGACAGCCGAAGCTGCCGGACACGTAGGCGGCCAGCGCGGCATGGGTGGCGACTTGCTCTATCGCTGGGGCAACCCGGCGGCCTATGACTCGGGCACTCTGTTGGATAAGCGGTTGAACGGGCAGCACGACCCGCGCTTCATCCGCCCTGGTCTGGTTGGCGCCGGCAACCTCACGGTCTTCAACAACGTGTGGACGTTGAACCAGTCGTCGGTATACGAGATCGTGTTGCCCCTCGATCCAGCGGGCAATCCGGAGCTGGATCCGGTGACCGGTATCTATGGTCCCTTCGCGCCGTTGTGGACGTTTTCGGAGGCCGGGTTCTACTCGCAATTCGTCTCGGGCGCCGAGCGTCTGGCGAACGGCAACACGCTGATTTGCAGCGGCATGCAGAAGCGCGTGTTCGAAGTGACGCCAGCGGGTCAGACCGTCTGGAGCTACACGCACCCGGGAACTGGCATCTTGTTTCAGGCTCACAGCGTCGACCGGTCGCAGTGGTCTGGCGAGGAGCTTTCCGTGTCGGGCGGCCAAGTCGACTTCGACTACCTGGTGGATTCTTCGCTGGCTGGCCATACCTACTTGCTGCTGGGCTCGTTTAGTGGCGGTTCGCCGGGATCGCTGCTGCCCGGTGGGGTGACCCTGCCGCTGAATACCGACTTCTTGACCATCGGGATGCTGCAGCAGCCCAACGTGGGGGTCTTCGTCGATACCCTCGGCACGATTGGCACCTTGGGCGAAGGTAGTTCGTCGATCATCTTGCCTGCTGGGCTGGTCCCGGCGGCACTGGTAGGCGTGAACATGGACTTCGCCCACGTGATCTTTGACCCATTGGGCTTCGTCATGCAGGCCAGCAACCGCACGACGGTCACCTTCACGCTCTGAGTGATGCGCCCGCTGGTCGGGCGGTTGAGAATGCGCTGAGCACCCTTGGTTGGCGGTTGCTCTGGGCCAGTTGCGGATCCTAGGAGTTCGAGACTGAGACTTCCGTTGCGCCCTTCTTGTTGGGGCCAGCACTGATCCGGGCGATCGATGCTGGCCTTCGTCGTATCTGCGACTAACCTCACGTGGGCGGTTCCGCGCTTGTTGGTCAGACAGTGCGGCAAACAGTGCGGCAAACAGTGCGGCTGCAGTGCTAGAAGCATTGCGACAAACAGTGCGGATTGCGTTGCGCGACAGTTGGTTCTGTTACGTGCAGGGGTTCGCTGGGCTATCGCGTTCCAACGATGATTCGAGTAGTCGATCTCACCAAACGTTTCGGGCCGACGGTCGCCGTCGACAGGGTCTCTTTTGAGATCGGTCGCGGCGAAGTCGTCGGTTTCCTCGGTCCCAACGGCGCCGGCAAGACCACCACGATCCGGGTCTTGACTGGTTACCACCCGGCTACTTCGGGTCTTGCCGAGGTAGCAGGCTTCGATGTGCATAAGCACTCGCTCGATGTGCGGAAACACATCGGCTACCTACCACAGGAAGTTCCGATCTATCCGGACCTTCGCGTCGTCGAATACTTGCGATACCGAGCCGAGCTAAAGGGCGTGCGTGGCAAGGAGCGCAAACTCGCGGTAAGCCGCGCCATGGCGAAGGCCGGCATCGAAGATGTTGCTCGCAAGTTGGTGGGGCAGGTCAGCCACGGCTACCGGCAGCGTGTTGGCCTGGCCGATGCGCTGGTTGCCAACCCGCCGATCCTGGTGCTCGATGAGCCGACTTCGGGTCTCGACCCGAACCAGCGCCGCCGCATCAAGCAGGTCGTGCGCGAGTTGGCCGCCGATCACACGGTGCTGTTCTCCAGCCATATCCTTGGCGAAGTGCAGGACGTCAGTTCGCGCGTCATCGTCATCCATCGCGGCACCATTCGCGCCGATGGCTCGCCCGACCAGTTGGTGCAGCAGAGCACCCGCGCGTTGCTGTGCGTCACGGCGCGCTGCGCTTCGGCGTTGCTGCGCGAGATTGTTGCGGTGCTACCTGACGTGGTCGGCGAGACGATTACGTTGACCGACGCCGGTGGCCTAGCGTCGTTGTCGTGCCACGTCGAGCCGGGCGCGGACCCGACGCCGGAGCTTGGCGCACGGTTGCAGGGAGCTGCGATTGCGGTTCAGGAGCTGAAGCTCGAACTGCCGACCCTCGAAGAATACTTCTACGCGATCACCGACGGACTCGATCATCAGGCCGAGCAGGATGGTGAGGCGGTTGCGGTTGGCGGTGACGCCGATGCTGCCCCAGTTACTGGCGAGTCGGTTGCCAGCGAGAAGGCAGTCGAAGGAAACGACGATGTCCACGGGGGCCAGCAATGAGAGGCGCTGTCACAACGCTCAAAAAGGAGCTGTTGTCGTACGCGGTCAGTCCAGTCAGTTGGATCATCGCGTTCCTATTCTATCTGATCCGTGGAGCAGAGGTCACGGACCTGGTCTTTGGCTTCGCCATGTTCCGGAGTGACGTCAACCAGTTCCCGGCCGCGACCTATGCTGCCAATAGCACCTTCAGCATGGTGCTGTTGGTGCCGGGCATCGTGACGATGCGATGCTTCGCCGAAGAGCGTCGCAGTGGTTCGATCGAGACGCTCATGACGGCGCCGTTGCGCGACAGTGAAGTCGTCATCGGTAAGTGGTTGGCCGCGACGGTGTTCTTCGGCCTGCTGTGGCTACCGAGTGTGTTCCTGCTCCACATCCTGGAATACCCGGACTACTTCAACGCCGACATCGCGTTTGGCCCGGTGTTCTCGGCCTACCTCGGCATGTTCTTGCTGAGCGGTTTCCTATTGGCGTTCGGTTGCTTCGCAAGCAGTCTGACCGACAACGTGCTGTTGTCGGCGATCGTCACAATCCTGTTTAGCGGCGTGATGGTGAACGGTCGCATCTTGACGCAGGCGCTCGGCGGGTGGCGCGACAACTACTACGTTCGTGAGCTACTGGCCAAGATGGACGTTCACGGCAACTTCAGTAACTGGTTCGCACGTGGTTTGATCGACACCAGTCAGGTGGCATTCTACCTTGGTGGCATCGGCTTCTTCCTGTTCTTGACATGGACTAGCTTGACGTCGCGGAGGCTCGCATGAACCTGCGTCGTTTTGGAGTCTGGACCAACCTGGCCATCTCGGCCGCGTTGATGTTGTGCGTTTGGGTCTTGTTGGTTTGGGTCGCTTCGCGCCCAGCGTTCCGCATCTTGATCGACATGACGCCGCAGAGCGCCAATACGGTTAGCGAGGCGACGGAGGACCTACTCAACGAACTCCGTGGCCAAGAAGCGGAGGTCGAGTTCCACTTGTTTACCGGTGAGATCGGTGCCCTGGCGCCTGACGAACGGTCCAAGCAAGTAGTCGCGATTCGTAAGCGCTTGGTGCAGCTGACGAGCCTGCTTCTGCAGCGCTACGCGGCGCTTGGCGGCGCGGCCGTGAGGGTCGTGGAGCAGAACCAATACACCCAGCCCGCTCTCTATCGCGAGACGGCGCAGGCGTTCGGCTACACCCGTGCCGATACCGATGCGCTGATTGTCGCGGTGCGGCAGAAGGGCAAGGAACGGCGCTTCCGCAAGTTGTCGTTGGTGTCCGACCTCGCCGTGATCGATGCCGGCACCAGCTCGTCGCAGGCGCCCGGCAAGGCCAATACACTGCCGGTGCTGAAGAGCTTTCAGGGCGAGCGGGGCATCAGCTCGGCGCTCAAGACGTTGCTCGTGCAAGGCACGCCGGTCGTCTACATGATCGAGGGCCACTCGGTCACGGTCAACATTGCTCGCCGCGACCACAACTACAACCAGTTGATCGACGCGATGACGCGAGCTGGGATGGAAGTGCGATCACTCAACCTGCGCAAGGCCGGTCGCGTTCCGGTCGACGCAGCAATGGTGATGTGCATCGAGCCGGACCGTGAGTTCTTGCCGCGCGATGCCGACGTTCTCTACGACTATCTGAGGCGCGGTGGCCGTCTGTTCATCAACTACGCGTGGTCAGCGATCCCGGATATGAATCCGACGGGTGGGCGACTGGGCGAACTGCTCGGCTACGAAGTCAGTCGCCGGCCGGCGTTTCATCGCATCCCGGATGGAGATAACCGGGGTGGTGGCAGCATGGATGGCACCGATGGCGTGATGCGGCTGACACTGCAGAAGAATCCGTTCCACCCGACGACTCGTCGGCTGGCTGAGAGCGGGCGTGCGGTCGAGGCGTTCATGGGGCGTCAAGTTCGAACCCGGCGCGACAAGCCGAAGAACGTGCGCACCGAAGAGCTGCTGGCGACCGGTCCAGAGGGCTGGCTCGCGGTCATGAACGGCGATCAGCCAGACTTTCGTTCGCCGCAGGGCATCAAG
Organism: Planctomycetota bacterium; assembly: GCA_051274975.1. Taxonomy (GTDB): domain Bacteria; phylum Planctomycetota; class UBA1135; order UBA1135; family UBA2386. The sequence continues at coordinate 5,785 of JBNMND010000223.1, forward strand.
CTCGGACCGCTCGTTATCGGTCTCTCGTGCGAACTCGACCCAGATCCAGAGAAGGCGAAGGAGTCCGAGCCGTCAGAGGGCACGAAGCCAAAGGACGAAGGCAACGCCGGCAACGAAGACGTTGCCAAGGACACCCCGTCAGGCAAGACGGGCCGCGCGATCGTGGTTGCCGGCCTGTTCTGTAACGACAACCTGTTCTCGCACTTTGGCGATCTTGCGCTCAACATCTGCAACTGGATGACCGAACGAAAGGTGTTGCTCGACATCCAGACTGCTCGTTACACGATGAACAGTCTCGACGTGCAGCGACCGCAGTACGAACGCATTTGGTGGCTACAGATCGTCTGGGTGCCCGGAGCGTTCTTCGTGTTTGGCCTGATCATTTGGTGGCGTCGCCGTCACTAGAAGCGGTTGGTATTCGCGAGGGTTTGAGTAGACGGCGATCGGAGTAATCATGCGTGGCAAGGCAATCCTAGTTCTGTTGTTGTTGGTCTCGGGCCTAGTCGGGGTCTTGGTGTTCACGGACGAAACGCCACCCGTGACTAAGGTCGACAGCATGCCGGTGCTCCAAGGTCGTTCGCTGACCACCGCGACCAAGATCCGCTGGCAGTTTCATGAGATGGTGCCGATCGAAATCGGTCATGCACCGGATGGCCGTTTCCAGATTCAGGAGCCGTTGCGTGACATTGCATCGATGGCTTACCTGAGGCAGATGGTATTCATCTGGGACTCTGCCAACATGCAGGCAACCAAGCACCCCGACACCGAAGAGGGCCGCGCGAAGACTGGTCTGATCACTCCCGAACTGCGATTCATTGTTGAGTGGGAAGATGGCAAGCGCATCGAGGTTGAGCTAGGCGCAGAAGGTCCGCTCGGGGACTCGCGCTTCATCCGCCTGGTCGATGTCGAGAACAGTCGCATCTGGGAAGGCGGTCCAGGCCTGATCCCAAGCATGCGCGTTGGCCTCAATGATCTGCGCTCTCGCCAGGTCTTCCGTCATGCATCCGGCAGCATCACTTCGGTTCGCCTCGATCAGGCCAACTCGCTGGGGCGTCGCGAGCCGGTGCACATGAAGACCGGCGAGAACGATGAGTGGGTGCTGGTCGAGCCGGTGACCGGTCGCGCAGATCCCGCTGCAGCCCAGAAGTTCGTCACCGCGATCACGTCGCTGCGTGTCACTCATTTTCAGCCCGGCAACATCAACTTGCCCGAGCGTGATCCGGACATCCGGATTGAGCTCAAGGGTGCCTACGGAGAAGAGAAGGTCGACCTGTGGATGGAAAGCGGCCAGATATGGGGGCTGCTGCCGGCGCGCGGGCACATCTTCACCAGCAGCAATAATCAATACGGTCAGGTCTTCGTCAACGCGGTTAACAACCTTCGGGCGCGCATCTTGGTCCCGATGAATGAGAGCACGTTTGAAGAGCTCTGCGAGCTGATCATTGATCCAGGCCAGGGACGCGGCGATCGCATCCGCTTGCTACGCAAGTCGCAAACGAGCCCGTGGCGGTTGATCGAGCCGGTGACGTGCCAGACGTCGCCGACGCCAGTCAACGAAGCCGCGAACGCGCTACATCAACTCGTTGCGCGCGCATTCGTTGTCGAGGACGGGGTGCGACCGCGTTCGAATGATCCGCGCTTCGGTATGGACGGTGCACGTTGGTCGGTGACCACCCGGCGCCTGCGGAAGAAGGAAATGTACACTCTGTGGTTCGGCAGTGATGTGCCGGTGGCGATTGGCAGTGACGAAGAAGCGCTGGTCTACGCATGCCGCAGTGACGAGCCGGACAACGTGGCCGTGGTGCAGAAGCTGCCGCTCGAAACCTTGCAGCGCAGCTGGCTGGTCTATTGCGATAAGCAGATTCGTCAGCACACCGCGATCGTTGAGCGCATGGAATTGCAGCGGCGAGCTGGCAAGGATCACGCGGGCGTTGTGCAAGAAGCCGAGCAGCGTTCGTTTGCCATGCAGAAGGACGAGTCTTGGCGACTGGAAGGCGCTGAGGCTGACCGCACCGAAGTTGGCGACTTTGCCCGCGAAACCTTGCGTGACTTTGTCGGTACCAAAGCCGTTGACATTCGCGCAGGCTTTGATGAACCGGACTGGGTGCTGTCCCTGAAGCGCGCCAATGGCGACGAGTTGGGTCTCATCGGGTTCTGGGATGGCGGTGAGAACAAGCCGTTGATCGCCAAGGCGCGTGGCGGCGCAGACGAGGTTGGCTTCGAGCTAAGCAAGCGCCAGTCGACCGCGCTGCGCGCGTTCTGGAAGTAGCCGCCTCAGACCTCAGGGTGGGGCGCGATCCGACCAGCTGCTCGAAGACGGGCAGTAAACTGCCGCCGCGCGGTCTATGGTGGCACGCCAATGGCACCCAGCAAGGCAAAGCGTCCCCGTCGATACTGGCTGTTCAAATCGGAGCCGGAGGCTTACAGCTTCGAGCAGCTGAAGAAGGATAAGAAGACCTTCTGGAGTGGCGTGCGCAACTACCAAGCGCGCAACCTGTTGCGCGACGAGATCCTGCTCGGCGATGGCGTGCTCTTCTACCACAGCAACGCCAAGCCGATGGCGGTGGTCGGCGTTGCCAAGGTGGTCAAAGAGGGCTATCCCGACCCGACTCAGTTCGACAGCGCGGACCATTACTATGATGCCAAGAGCGATCCCGCTGATCCGCGCTGGTTCGTCGTCGACATCGGCCACGTCGCGGCGATGAAAGAGCCGATTACTCGCGACATGCTGAAGGCGAACGAGAATCTCGAAGACATGATGTTATTGGCGCGCGGCAGTCGTTTGTCGGTACAGCCGGTGACTAAGGACGAGTGGCACGAAATCCTGAAGATGGGTAGCCAGAAGGAAACATGGTGATGCTGGGCGCGACGAAATCTTGGTCTTTGGTTCTGTTGGCAACGTGCGCTGTTGCTTGCGGTAGTGGCCCACAGCCGGACTTCTCGACGCCGGCGTCGTGCTGCTACGATGCCGACAACGACGTCTACCTGGTCAGCAACATCCAGGGCGCGTCGGTCGCCAAGGACGACAACGGCTTCATCCTGAAGGTTTCGCCCGAGCACGGCACTCGCAGCAAGTGGATCTCCGGTGACCAGACTGGAGTCACGTTGCACGCGCCCAAAGGCATGGCCATCTCTGGCGATGTCTTGTGGGTCGCGGACATCGACATGCTGCGCAAGTTCAATCGCAACTCGGGTGCGCCGATGGGTGACGTAGCAATTCCGGGTGCGACGTTCCTTAGCGATGTGTCGGCTGGACCGGACGGCAACATCTATTGCACCGACTCGGGCCTGAACGAGAAACTTGAGCCGACTGGCACCGATGCGATCTGGCGGGTGACCCTGTCGGGCAAGGTAACCCCCGTTGCCAAGGGCGAGGCGTTGGGCCAACCGAGCGGTCTCAGCGCGCAGAAGGGCGGTATTTTCGTCGTCAGCTGGCGCGACGGCACGTTCTACCAAATCAATTACCGCGGCGTGCGAACCGACCTTGGCAAGGCGCCGCAGCATCAGCTCGATGGCCTGGTGCGGGTCGAGTTGGAAACAACCGCTGCTGACGGCACCATGACCTTGACTCCTGCCTGGTTCACGACGTCCTGGAAGGGCCGCTCGATCTACCGCTTTGCTCTGACCGGTAG
>JBNMND010000224.1:0-9389 GCA_051274975.1 Planctomycetota bacterium
GCAGGCGCAGCGCGATGCCGCTCACGAAGAATCGAACTGGCAGCGTATGCAGCGAGAGCTCGCGGCGCGGCAGGACAACCTGAAGGCGACCGAGGTGTTACTGGCGACGACCAAGATGGCATTCGAGGAGTTCGCGCCTGATGCGGGCGAGAAGTGTTCGCCAGCGCTTGCCGGTGCGACTCTCGATCAGCGCCGTGAGACCTGGGCAGCTGCGGACTTGGCGTTGTCGACCATTGAGAAGGATGCCGATCGCCGTTCGCAGGCCGTTCGCGCCGCCAGAAAGGCGCGCACGGTCGCGGAGCAGGAGCGCGCGCAGGGGCGCGAGCAGTTGGATCTTGCCGAACGTGCTTGTCGAGAGGCGGCCGATGCGCTGCGAGTTGCGGTTGCCGATGTGGAGCGCGCGACTGCCGTGCTCGAAGAACTGCGTCACGGCTTGGCGCCAGCGTGCGATGGGTTGCCCGATGGCGTGCAAGCGGTAGCCGCACTTGGTGCGCAACGACTCGACGTTCTAGAAGCCTTGCATCGCTGCGATGTGACACACGTCACGGCCGGGCAGTCGTTGGCACTTGCCACCGGTGTTGTCGAACGTGCGGTGGAGCAGGCGCAAATGGTGCGCGGCGAGCTGGCGGCGGCGAAGAAGTCGCTTGAGGTCGCGTTGTCGGTCAATCAGGTGAGTGAAGATGATGCCGCAATGGCGCACCAGTTGGGTTCGGACGCGTTGCTCGAAGAAGCGGAAGTGCTTAAGGCGTTGGAGGACGGTGTGACCCGTTGCCGCACGGAACTGGGCTTGCGTTCGAGCTTGCGTCGCGAACACGAAGATCACGAACGGCCGACGCTTGACGCTGCAGATGCCTCGCGTGCTCTCGAAGACGCGCAGCAAGAACGCGCTCGCATCGAGAAGTTGCGCATGGGCGTTCACGCCAAAGTGATGTTCGACGACTCGATGCGGAGCAGTCGCGCGCAATTGCAGCCGGAGTTGGATCGTGCTGATCGTGAGTTCGAAGTTTGGCGCGCGCTCGACGACTTGATCGGCAGTAGCGCGGGCGATGCGTTCGCCGTGTTCGCGCAGGGTTTGACGCTCGACTTACTGCTGCTCGAAGCCAACCGTCGCCTGGAAGAGTTGGCGCGGCGCTATCGTTTGGAGAAGAGCACTGGCGGCGAACTGGACTTCGTGGTCGTCGACTTGGATATGGGTGGCACGCGCCGCAGCCTGCACACCCTGTCGGGCGGTGAGACGTTCTTGGTCTCGCTCGCGTTGGCGCTCGCACTGGCAACGTTGGCGGCGCCGCGATCGCGCGTCGAGACGTTGTTTCTCGACGAAGGCTTTGGCACGCTCGATGCGCAGAACCTTGAGATCGCGCTCGGCGCGCTCGATTCGCTGCAGGCAACTGGTTGCCAAGTCGGTGTGATCTCCCACGTTGAAGGCATTGCCGAACGCATCGGCGCAGTTGTTGAGGTACGCCCGGAAGGATCGGGTCAGAGTCGTGTCATCGCTCGCGGTTGCTGAGGCTCTTCGGTCACCTCGTTCGCGCGCGCTCCCGTCAAGGGGTGCCGCAGTGACAACGTCCTCGGCGGGATGAAGGTCGGTGCGGCATCAAGCCCCCCAAGGCTCCTTGCAACGGGATGCACGCGATGATGCCCCTGAAGATTCGCGGTCTGTCTACAGTTGCTCGTTCTGTGCTGCTGTTCGCTGGTTGCGCGTCCGCGCAGAATCACTATTCGATTCGTCGGTTGACCTGCGTAGGTCTCGATCACGGTGTCGCATGGGCGTTAGGGTGAAGATGGTCGGTTGAGTTTGCCGGTGCCTGTGGCCGCCTGCGTCCTACACCTTGAGAGCACTCGACTGGTGAGTGATGGCGGCAAGCTGCCCTGGATTCCGGGCAAGCAAGGCAGAGTATTCTGTAGGCGTTGGACCGGCTCGCTGGTAGCGGCGTGCGCTTCTGCGTTCACGCCTCGTCACGTCCGAGTTGATCGGATGTTTCGGTGCGATGGCAGCTGCGACGGTCGTCGCCAGCAATCGCTCCCAAGCCGCCCCCACGTTTGCGACATCTCCGCGACTTGTTGCAGCAGTTGAACGCTTCCAAGTCGGGTAACCTGTAGTGCCACCATGCGTGCCTTTGTTGCCTATATGTTTGCTGTGCTTGCGGTCTGCGCAGGCCTTTGGTTCGGCTACTTCGCTAAGAATGATGTTGCCGGCAAAGAGTCACGCCGCCCCGCGAGCAAGACGCCAGTCATCCTTGCTCGAGTTGTCGACGCACCGTTCTCAAGCACGTTGTCGGCGCTGGGGACAGCCGTCGCCAACGAAAGCGTGCGTTTGACGGCTAACCGCAGCGACCTCGTCAAGGCCATCCACTTCACTGACGGACAGCATGTCGAGAAGGATGCGTTGCTGCTTGAGATGGAAACGAGCGAGGAGCAGTCGCGGCTGGTCGAAGCCAAGGCGCTGCTGACCGAGCGGGAAGCCGCGCACCGTCGCTCCGTCGATCTGCAAGAGCAAGGCATCTCGCCGCCCAGCGAAGTGCAGAGGGCGTTGGCGCAGATGAATGCAGCGCAAGCGCGGGTTGTGACGCTTGAAGTGGCCATCCGTGACCATAGCGTGAAGGCGCCGTTCGCTGGTGTGCTCGGCTTGCGGCGTGTCAGTGTTGGGTCGTTGCTGCAGTCGTCGACAGTGATTGCAACGCTCGACGACCTGTCGGTGGTCAAGGTCGACTTCACCATCCCCGAGACCTGGCTGTCGGCGATTCGCGTCGGCCAACCGGTGCGAGCGCTCAGCGACGCCTGGCCTGGCAAGACCTTCACCGGCAAGGTGACGGCGATCGATACGCGGCTCGACTCCAATACGCGCTCGGCGACGATTCGTGCCATCGTGCCCAACCCCGAGCTGATGCTGCGTCCCGGCATGCTGATGAAAGTCGATGTCGACCGCGGCGAAGCGCCTTCGCGACAAGTGCCCGAAGATGCACTCGTGCAGAAGGGCGACAAGCACTTCGTGTTCGTCGTTGGCGAAGACTCGGTGGCGCGGCAAGTCGACGTCACAGTCGGCCGTCGCCGCGTTGGTCGCGTCGAGGTGTTGGACGGACTCCAGACGGGGCCGCGCGTGGTTGTCGAAGGCTTAGTGCGCGTCCGTGACGGCACAAATGTGGATGTCGTCGCGGTTCGCGACGGAGACAAGCAGTGATCCTGTCCGATCTGGCGGTGCGTCGACCCGTCTTGGCGTCGGTTCTGAGCCTGGTAATCTTGACGCTCGGCATCGTTGGCATGCTGCGCCTGTCGATGCGCGAGTTGCCCGATATCGATGCGCCGCGCGTCAGTATTAGCACGAGCTATCCAGGTGCTGCGGCCGCGGTCATCGAATCGCGCGTCACCCAAGTCATTGAGAACGCGATTAGCGGCATCGATGGCATTCGCACGGTTTCGTCGCAGACCACCGATGGGCGTTCGTCGATCGACATTGAGTTCGTGCTCAACCGTGATATCGACTCGGCCGCCAATGACGTTCGCGACCGCGTCTCGCGCGTGTTGCGGGCGTTGCCAGAAGAGGTGGATCCGCCGGCCGTCAGTAAAGCGCAGTCGGGTTCTGACACGGTCTTCTGGATGAGCTTGGCGTCGCCAGTGCGCGATGCACTGGAGCTGACCGACTACGTAGACCGCTACATCGCTGACCAGTTTTCGAATGTGGAGGGCGTCGCCGATGTGCGGTATGGCGGCGGCAGTCGCTACGCGATGCGCGTCTGGCTGGATCGCGAAGCGATGGCGGCTACTGGTGTGACTGCTGGAGATATCGAGCAGAGTTTGCGCAGCGAGAACGTCGAGTTGCCGGCGGGTCGTGTTGAGTCGGTCGATCGTGAGTTCACCGTGCGCGTGGCCCGCCGTTACAAGACCGCCAAGCAGTTCGGCAACCTCGTGATCTCGCGTGGCGATGCCGGCCACCTCCTGCGGTTGCACGATGTGGCGCGCATTGAGATTGGCCCGTCGGATGACCGCAACGTGTTCCGCCGCAATGGCCAGGACATGGTTGGTATCGGCATTTTGGCGCAGGCCAAGGCCAACGTCGTGTCCGTCGTGGATGGCGTGCGCCAGAAGATGGAGGAGATCAACAAGACGTTGCCCGCCGACATCAAGCTCTACCCAAGTAGCGATTCATCGGTCTACATTCGTGCGGCGATCAGCGAGGTCTACCGCACGCTGTTCATCACCGCATTGGTCGTGGTGTTGGTCATCTTCATGTTCTTGGGCAGTGGCTTCGCGACCATGATTCCGGCACTAACGGTGCCGGTGTCGTTGGTGGGCACGTTCTTCGTGCTGGACCAGCTTGGCTTCTCAATCAACTTGCTGACGTTGCTCGGCCTCGTGTTGGCGATCGGTCTGGTGGTCGACGATGCGATTGTGGTGTTAGAAAACGTGTCGCGGCGCATTCGCGATGGCGAAGCTCCGTTGCGCGCGGCGTACCTCGGCACGCGCCAGGTGGCCTTTGCGGTAGTCGCGACCACGGTCGTGCTCGTCGCCGTGCTGGTGCCAGTGACCTTTGTCGAAGGCAATACCGGCCGCTTGTTCACCGAGTTCGCGCTCGCGTTGGCTGGTGCCGTTGTGCTGTCGACGATCGTTGCGTTGACGTTGACGCCGGTGATGTGCTCGATGCTACTGCGCGGTGGCAAGCCGCCGTTGATGATGCGGTTCGTCGACTCGCTATTCACCCCTGTGCAGCGCCTCTACCGCTGGCTGCTCGAAGGCATCGTTGGCCAGCCGCTGGCGGCGATCGGTATCGCCGCCGGTTTGGCTTTGTCGATCGGCGGTCTCTATGCCGGATTGCCGCGCGAATACGCACCGCAAGAGGATCGCGGCTCGTTCCGCATCAGTATGAAGGGGCCTGAGGGCGCGTCCTTCGGAAACGCTCTTGCTGCTGGTGCGCAGGGCGAGGAGGTCATGCTCGAGCTGATCGAGTCGGGCGAGGCGCAGCGCGTATTGATGCGTGTTCCCGGTTCGTTCCGATCTGGTGGCAGCGTCAACTCGGCGTTTGGCACCGTGCTACTCAAGCTGTGGGGCGAACGCGAGCGCACGACCAAAGAGATCATGGCGGACGTCGATGGGAAGCTCGGGGCGATCCCTGGCTACCGCGCGTTCTGTATCGCCGAGTCGGGCTTGCTGCGGCGGTCCGGTCAACCAGTGCAGTTTGTGCTGACTGGTTCGACGTACGAGGAGCTCGCGGCGTGGCGTGATGTCGTGATCACCGCAGCGCGCAAGAACCCAGGTCTGGTCGCCGTCAACAGCGACTATGAGGAGACCAAACCGCAACTCGAAGTGCTCGTCGACAACGAGCGCGCTGCCGACCTCGGCGTGTCGGCGGTGGAGATCGGTCGCACGCTCGAAACGATGATGGGATCCCGTCGCGTGACTACGTTCGTGGAGCGCGGCGAAGAATACGATGTCGTGTTGGAGGCTGAGGATCGCAACAAGCGTTCGCCTGCCGACCTCGAGCAGATCTTCGTGCGTTCGCAAACCAGTGGCGAGTTGGTGCCGTTGGCCAACCTCGTCACCGTGCGCGAGTTTGCCGACTCCGCTTCGCGCAACCGATGGGATCGCCTGCGCGCCATCTCGATCAGCGCCAACCTAGCGGAGGACTACACGCTCGGCGAAGCGTTGACGTTCTTGCGCGGTGTTGTCCGCGACGAACTGAACAACCAGCCGGGTATCGCTTACGGCGGCCAGAGTCGTGAGTTCATCGAATCATCGGACGCGCTGATGATGACGTTCTTGATCTCGCTGCTGCTCGTCTACCTCGTATTGGCCGCGCAGTTCGAGAGCTTTCTGCAGCCGCTAGTCATTCTGCTAACGGTGCCATTGGCCCTGTTCGGTGGCCTTCTCGGCCTCAAACTCGGCGGCGCCACGATCAACATCTACAGCCAGGTCGGCATGGTGATCTTGATCGGCTTAGCTGCCAAGAACGGCATCCTGATCGTCGAGTTCGCCAACCAACTCCGTGACGAAGGCCGCGCCTGGCGCGACGCCGTCATCGACGCGAGCGTCCTACGTCTGCGCCCGATTCTGATGACCAGCATGTCCACCTCGCTCGGCGCCATCCCACTGGTGCTAGCCAGCGGTGCCGGCGCCGAAGGCAGAGTCGCCATCGGCCTAGTTGTGCTCTCCGGCGTGACCGTCGCAACGCTAACCACGCTACTAGTCGTGCCAGGAACCTACGGCCTAATCGCCCGCTTCACCCGTTCCCCCGGCGCCCGCCTCCGCGAACTAGAAGGCCAACTAGGCGACGACATCGCCACCACCCGCGAGCCCGCCACTCAAGCCAGCTAGATGTTGGTGCGGTGCCAGGACAGAAGGCAACATCTGCGGGCTCCAGCGGTGACCGGAATCGGGAGCGCATGAACGGGAAGGCGTGTCGGGCGTACTGATGAAGGCGGATTGTTGTTGCCGGGCGTTATCGAGTTTGTCGTCTCTTGTCCTGGCACCGTAGCTACGGGGTGATCACGGAGGTGACCGTTCCGGTTAGGCGCAGGTGGCCACCGGAGGGCAGTAGCGCTTGGGCGTGCTGCTATGCCGAGCAGCGTTGGCTTGGCGCTAGCGCCTGTTGGCACGCCATCGGCGTCGATGCTCGAGAACTGTGTGTTGCCAGCGAACAGTAGGTCGATCTTGCCGTCGCCGGCGACCGGGCTGGACTGTGTGTTGATCGACTTCTGTCCGAGCACGTCACGAGCGAGTTCCAGTTGGAATTGCTGGGCAGCTAGCGGAGCGGCGAGTCGGGGCGCGCGAGCGAGGGCTTTGCTGTGAGTCATCGACGGGGTTCCGTGGAGTGGTAGGTGTTCTCAACTTGGAGAGAGTCGCTGAGGACCGTGCGACGGGCTGCGCGTCACCCTGTCGCAGCAGTTCCTTCCAAGTGAGGCGCGCCTGGGGGCCATGGCTACCTGTGGCAGGCGGGCAGCATAGTCCGGCAGCCTTTGTCTCGTTGGCCGCAACGGTTGTGCGGGGCCTGCCAGCGAGAATGGGTTCGGAACGGCCGCCATACCGCTACTCTCTGCCGCGCATGGAATCGCCCGCAGACCCCGGCCATCCCGAAAGTGACACGCCCAAGCGCGGTATGTCGCTGCCGACCAAGATCCTGATCGGACTCGCCGTTGGCGCGGCCGCAGGGGTCACGCTCAACCTGATGCACGCGCCGGCGCTCGGTGTCGACAAGACGGCTGCGTTCGAGAACGTCGAATGGTGGGCCAACCAAGTCATCAAACCGTTTGGTGATTTGTTCCTGCGACTGCTGTTCATGGTCGTCGTACCGATCGTCTTCTGCTCGCTCTACCTCGGCGTGTCCGGGCTCGGCAGCGTGCAGAAAATCGGTTCGCTCGGCAGTCGAACACTGACGTGGTTCTTGGGCACGACGTTTGTTGCCGGCTTGATCGGCATCGTGTTGGTGCGGCTGATCGAACCGGGCGGCAGCGTGTCGCCGGAAACCGTCGAACGCATTCAGGCGCAATACGGCACCGTCACTCAGTCGAAGATCGAACAGAGCGGGGCGGCCAAGGGCTGGCTGCAGATGATCGTCGACTTCGTGCCGACCAACGTGGTCGGTGCGGCTGGCGACAACAAGAGCATCCTCGGCTTGATCATCTTCGCGTTGATTCTTGGTGCGGCGGCGACTCGCCTGCCGGCGCACAAGACGCGCGTGCTCAAGGACTTGCTCGAAGGCCTTTACGAACTGTGCATCAAGGTGCTGTCGTGGGTCATGGAGTTGGCGCCGATTGGCGTGGCATGTTTGATCTTCCATGCGACGGCGTTGCTCGGCGTCGATGTGATGAAGCTCGTCGGCTGGTACTTCGTCACCGCGATGGGTGGGTTGATCTTCTATCAACTCGTCGTCATCACGGCCTTGGCACGCATATTCGCTGGCGTGTCGCCGGGCCGCTTCTATCGCGGCATTCGCACGTTGATGGTGACGGCGTTCTCGACGTCGTCTTCGAACGCGACGATGCCGACGACCATTCGCACGGCTGTCGACGAGTTTGGGGCCCCCAAGGAGATCGCTGGCTTCGTCATGCCGTTGGGCGCGACCATGAACATGAACGGCACCGCCCTGTTTGAAGGCGTTTCGGTGCTGTTCTTGGCGCAGGTCTACGGCGCCGAACTAGACATTGCGCAGCAGGCGATGGTGGTTGGGTTCTCGGTGCTGATCGCAATCGGTGCGGCGGGCGTGCCCGGTGGTTCGATCCCGTTGCTCGCGATCGTGCTGATGCAGGTCGGTGTGCCACCGGAGTTCTTGGCGCTGATTCTCGGCGTGGATCGTCTCGTCGACATGACGCGCACGATGCCGAACGTGTGCAGTGACCTGGTTTGTAGTTTGTGGCTGTCGCGCCGCGAAGGTCACGAGCTCAAGACGTGACCCTAGTCATCCGTTGCACGGGTATTCGGGCATGTCGATGACATAGCCCATGTTGACGAAGCCGGACGCGATCACCGGCGACAGCAACAAGCCCGTGCATTGGTATTGCACAATGATCACCGGCACCGCCTCACCGCGGCCAGGATGAAACCCGGCGTGAGGTGACGGCGAGCGATGCGGCGGCACGAACTGGTGCCACATCGGCCAGTTGGGCGCGTAGGCACATCCGAGCGCCAGCGGACTTGGTAAGAGCGCGGCGACGACCATCGTCGAGCCGGAGTTGACACAGGTGCTTTGCGCGGACACTGCGCCGGCGTGCGTGACGCCGAGAAGCAGCAACAAGAACGTGCGAACGATCATGTTGGTAGTGGCGCCGAGCGCAGCATTGCGGGCCGCATTTATGCAGTGCTCGAGACCGACCCCTGTGAGCGCCTTACTCACTCAAGAGGTCCGTCCTAATTCGTCGCGTTCTTACTGGGGCAGCTTGCTGTGCGCGCCATCACAGAACGGCGCGTTCTGGCTGTGCTTGCAACCGCACCACGCGACCTTGCGCGCTTCGGTGACCTCTTCGATGACCGGCGCCATGCCCGTGCCTTGATGGCTGCCATCACAGAACGGTTGGGTCTTGCTCTTCGCACATGAGCACCATGCGTACTTGCCGGGTTGGCAATCCATGATGAACGGCGCGCGCTGCGGGATGTCGTCGTTGCTCATGACTTGCCCTATCGGTTGAACTCGGCGACCGCGGCTTTCTTCGCGGCCTCGTCCATCGCGGTCCACTTTGACTTGCAGCGGTCGCAGCAGAAATTGACGGTCTGGCCCATGAACTGATCCGTCGGGCCGCCAGTGGCCTCCTCGCCGGTGATGATGCACACCGATGGCAGGTTCTTTTGCCCGGCGACGGGCGAACTTTCACAACTGGCGAGCAGGAGGGTGGCGAGTACTGGTGCAACAATATGCTTGAGGAACTTCATGCGTAGATTGTGCGAATCTGGCGCGGCAGGGTCCA
>JBNMND010000225.1:0-9355 GCA_051274975.1 Planctomycetota bacterium
GTCGCGGGTGCAGTCGACGGCTCTGGCGCGGAACGGCCTCGCAACCAAGCAACCAACATTGGCACGGCCGCAGCCGCTAGCACAAACAACACCGGTCGGATCGGCTGCAGGTAGCGCGGATCGGGATTCACCGGCAGGTAGGCCAGCGTGCCCAGCACCGCAACCCAGCCAAGCGCGGTTGGCGCCCAGGACTCTTCGCGGCGACCGCGCAGAATGCCATAGCCAGCACCGAGCAGGGCGAGCAGCATGACCGGCACATGCAGCCAATGCATCATCGTGTGCGAAGCCTTTATCACGGCTTGGCGTTCGTATGGCGAGTTCGCCACCGGATACACGTAGATGTCCCGGCCTTGCACGAGCGGCCAACTCCATAGCCACACCGGCTTGTCGATGGCATACCACTTCAAGTAGCGCAGCGGTTCGGCCTGCACGCGCGGCCACAGAACTTGTGCTAGGTCGGACCACGAGGAACCGAACTCTGGCTGCGCTGGATCTTCGCGATAGGGAAAGCCGAAGAAGCGTTCGTCTTCGTAGACCATGCCCGGGTAGCTACCGTGGCTGATCGAAGCCGTCGCGCGTTCGCTACCGCGACGGGTAAGTTCGGTGGTCTGGTTGCGCACGTTCCACAGAACGAATGGCAACATCGCCAAGGCGAACACGGTGATGGCGCGACGACGATCGCGATGCCACAGCGCGAACCCAGAAACCAACGGTAAGAACACCATCGTCTCGTTGCACAACGGCGCGAGGCCAAGCATCAGTGCGCCGATCACATCGCGTTTCTTACTACGCGAGCCAATGAGCAACCACAAACCGCTCGTCACAACGAACGCGGCCAGGCACTCGGTCAGCACGAAACCTGCGGTCACGACGACGTGCGGGCTCAATGCCACAAGCGCGGCTGCGAACACAGCCGGTGCAAACGACAGGAACTGTCGCGCGAGTCGGTAGCTCAGCAAGACCGTCAGCGTCGACAGCACCACCTGCATCCAGAGAGCAAGGCCATACCAAGCACTCTCGCCACCGACAAACCGGCAGGCGGCAAGAAACAACGGGTAGCCCGGCGAACGAAATGAGTCTGGCAGCGGCGCCGGATCCTTCGACATCGAGTAGACGCCATGCTCGACCAGGTTGTGCGCGTATTGCGCATACTCTCCCGCATCGACGCGCAACGGTGACTGCACTTCGGCACCGGCGACGAACGCGACGCGCAGCGCCGCGGCTACGACGATTACGATCGACACGAGGACGGCACGTTCTGCGGGGCGCACCCCATACTATCGACCAAACGGGCAATGGGACTCAACGCGCAGCGGCTACAGACCCGAAAACACCGCCACGGTGCGTTCAGCGCCACCTTGCTGATCGCGCACGACGATCGCCATCTGGCAGGAACGGCGGCTCATGCGCAACAAACACGCCGTCCTAGAAACACCCCGCAACCCAACATCGAGAGTAATCACGTCGACGCCCTCCTCACTGCTGACGACGATTCCGGTCAACACGGTCATGGGCGGCAGCGACACCATGACGAGCTGCTCATCATTGAAGTTCGGCTCGCGTGGATCCCGCTTAGCCAACGTGTCGTCGTATGACTCGCACAGTTCGAGCCACTGACGATAGCTAGCGGCACGCTGACAAACCTCGCCCACGCTGCTGTGATCGAGCACTTCGTGGGCAATCACAACGCCAAACTCGCCATCGGCAACGACGTCGACTGGCACAGCAAGTGCCGCCGGCACATGGCAAGCACCGAACAACAAGGCGATCGACAGGGTCCACATGTGCATCGGTAGTGAGCGTAAACCTTCGCGGCCCATTGGCTACCATGCACGCATGCGCAGCGTCCCCATCTCAATCGCGATTCCACTCGTCATGAGCTTGGCACCGACCACGGTTGCCGCACAACTGCCGAGTAAGGAGATGGCCCAAGCGGCGGCCGCCTACGCCGCCAAGATCACGGCCTCCGCTATCTTCGTCAGTGGCCGCACGCTTGACTCCGTTCTCGAACAGGAACTCGCGCCGACTCGCCCACTCGAAATGCTTATCAAGCCGCTGCTGCGGTTCGATGTCGACCACAAGACCCAACGCGTCACCTGTCGGCTTGGCCAGTCGCAGGCGATCGCGCAGCGCATGCCGGCGCTCGGGTGTGTGCTAGTCGTTTCGGACGAGTCACCGAGCCAGGCGCGACGCAATCTGCGCATCACCGAAGATCCGGTTCGCGTGCGTGCAGACGGTGCGGTCTGGCCAGACAACGAAGCCGTCAAGCCAAAGCCAGCAACCGGAATCGACCACAAGAAGCTCGACGCAGCGATCGACCGCGCCTTCGTCGAACGCAACGCCAAGAAGCCGATCAACACGCGAGCGATCGTAGTCGTGCACAAAGGCCAACTCGTCGCCGAACGCTATGCCGAAGACTTCGACAAGGCGATGCCGCTGCCCGGTTGGTCAATGAGCAAGACGCTGACCAACGCCCTGGTCGGCATGCGCGTCCGTGAAGGCAAGTTCGACCTCGACACCAAGGCTCGCGACAAAGCTCTGAACATTGACTCGATGCGTCCGCCAACGGTTCGCGACCTAATGAGTATGACGGCCGGCATTGAGTGGAATGAGGACTACGCCGACCCCAACAGTCATGCGCTGCGCATGCTGTTCGGCTCCGCGGATCACGCCGCGGTCTACGCCGCACTTCCCCAAACGAGCAACGCGGGCGAACAGTTCCAATACGCCAGCGGCTCAAGCAATCTGCTTTGCAAGTTGCTGCGCGATTCGTTCGACGACGATGCAGCCTACTGGCAGTACCCCACCAACTTGTTCCACTCGCTCGGCATGAGCACGGCTCTTCTGGAGACCGACCCGAGCGGCACATTCGTCGGCAGTTCATACTGCTATGCATCGGCACGAGATTGGGCGCGGCTCGGCCTGCTGTTCCAACAGGACGGAGTCTTCTTCGGCGAACGCCTGCTACCAGATGGCTGGGTCAAGCAATCAACCACCGCGGTACCGGCAAGCAATGGCCGCTACGGCCACCAGATTTGGCTCAACGCCGATCCCGACATCCACAACGGTGGCGATGGCGGTCGCAAGTGGTCCGACCTACCGGCAGATCTGTTCAGCATGGATGGCCATGAAGGCCAGTACTGCGTGATCTCTCCGAGTGCCGAGCTCGTAATCGTACGACTGGGTTGCACCAAGAGCGGCGGCTTCGACTTGCACGGGTTCTTGCGTGAGGTCCACGCAGCGGCGGCCAAGTAGGCCGCTGGCGTTCAAGCGCGAGCGCGCGCTAGCGCCCATCAGGCGGCAGCAGTTCCTTCCACGGACGGTTCGGGTCCGGAACGCCAGGATTGCGCGGTTGCAGGTAGTCGGCCCACCGACGCGCAAAGCGCAAATCGCCAGCGACCAATTCTTCGAGGCCTTCGTTCTGCTTCAGGATCTTATTGAGCACTTCCGCCTTGCGACGCACGGGAACGCGATCGAGCGGGCTATCAACTGGGCGCCCGTAGCCAAACACAACCGGAAGGCCATCGACGCGCTGGATGTGCACGCGTACCTCGGGGTATTCGGGACCTACCATCCAATGCTCACCCAAGTTGGTCGCGTCAATCTCAAGCAACCGCGGACACTTTTCGACCAGTGGTGCCAGTTGCTCGCGCCACTCTTTAGCGACACCCGCAGCAACACGCACCCGAGGTTCGTCACTCGCCTGACCCAACTGGACCGGCATCGTTGGGGCACCGCCCTCGCGATAGAGTCGCAGTTGCGGCAATTCGCAGTCGACCCAAGGCAGCATGATGCCCGCATCGTCGACCAGACAAAGCGGCTCGGCATCGGCGGTCAACACCGAGAGCACCGGGCGGCGCAAACTCAGGTGAAGACGAAAGCGGTCCGGGAAGACTCGCTCGACGCGCACGTGGTTGACCCACGGTGTCGTCAACAATCCATCGCGCATGCGACGCGAGGTTTCCTCGTCGAGGAGGCCTACTTCATCGGACAGCCAAGGCGAAACCGACTCGGCGACGGAGACGAGCATCTCGCTATCCAACCAATCGGGGCGATCCGAGAACCCCACATGATCGAGAGCGACCATGGGTCCAGGTAGTGCCTCGCCGCCAAATCTGGCGGCAAGCACGGCTGCGGCATTTGGCCCGCAGAACCAGACGGTTACGGCGAACGCGACTAGCACGAACACCCGAACCGTCCATATGGACTGGTTCGACTTCATTTAGCGGAGGCACTCTGGTGAGACACTCTTTACTGGTCTCAGTGGAGCCAACTACGCGGCGGCGCGACGAAGAACGTCGCAGCCGCGCGCGGTAATAAGTCCGGCTGATATGAAGACGATCAGTTAAGGCGAGCCACGACCGGCTTGTTCTCGACCTTGGCGCGCTCACGCGAGCCGCCGCTGACCATCTCGCAGTCGTCGGTGAAGATCTCGAGCGTGTCGAGAACGTTCTCAAGCAGGTCGCGATCGAGCGTGACCTCGCGAGCACCCTTGGCGGCCTCTAGCTCGTGGTCGAGCAGGCGCGTCATGATCTTGAGTTGGGAGAGGTGGCGACCGACGAACTTGCCGACGTTGACTTCGGACTTGCTATCCATTTTAGGCTCCAGGGCAATGCCCGCTAAGGGCAGACTGGTTAGGGAGGAGCGGTGGTGACCCCCACCGCTTGTAGACCGGAACGACTGCGTGTGGACGATGTGCCAGCAGAGTGTGCTGGCACGGTGTCCGCAGCCGCGTGCGAAATGCTCCGTCTGACAAACGGAACAACGCCGAGCATAGCAATGCAACGGCCTCAAACCAGTCAGTGATTTCGGGATGACTCGCTTCGTCGGTGGGGAACTATCCACAATCACTGTGAGTACATTGCCGCAGCGGCAGACTTTCGCGGACGGCTGCATGCAGGTCCCCGCCGTAGCACTTCTCGCGTTCGTCGAGACGCTGTGCGATGCTGCCACCCGTGCCCAAACGCCAGCAAGAACCGGATCAAGACCCGGCAAGTCCGATTCAGTTCAAGGGCTACACGCTCAACCCGTTCCAAGTCGAAGCCGCAGCGGCGATTGACTCTGGCAACAACGTGCTGCTCGCAGCTCCGACCGGCGCCGGCAAAACGCTAGTAGCCGAGTACGCAATCGAGCACGCCGTGAATGCCGGCCGCCGCGCAATCTACACCAGCCCGATCAAGGCACTAAGCAACCAAAAGTTTCGCGATTTCAAAGCCGACGGCCTACGCGTTGGCTTGATGACCGGTGACCTGACGCTCGATCCAGATGCGCCGCTCGTCATCATGACGACCGAGATCTTCCGCAACGCGGTGTTCGAAGATCCGGAGCGCTTTTCCGACACCGACTTTGCGATCTTCGATGAAGTGCACTTCCTCGACGACGTCGATCGCGGCACGGTTTGGGAAGAGAGCCTGATCTTTGCGCCGGAGCACGTTCGCTTCGTTGGCTTGTCCGCGACGATCGCCAACCTGCACGAGTTTGGTGAGTGGGTTCGCGAAGTTCGCCCACAAGAACTGACCGTTATCGAACACAAGAAGCGGCCGGTGCCGCTGTCGCACCGCCTGTTTCATAAAGACGCCGGCGTGTTCCAACTGGCGCAGCGCCCGCGCGCGATCGCGCTCCAAGAACGTGCGGCAGAACGCGACAAGGCTGCGGGTGTCAAGTTCGGCCGCCCCGATCGTGGCGGGCGCTTTGGCAAGCGCGACCGCAATGACCGCAAGGGCCGTCGCTTCCCCACCGGGCCGCGTCCCTACGTGATGCTGCTCGACGAGATCCAAAACCGCGAACTGCTACCGGCGCTCTACTTCTGCTTCTCGCGCAAGGAATGTGAGATCAAAGCCGAGCGCAGCATGCAAAGGCGGCTGCTCGATCGCAAAGAGCGGCTAGGCATCGAGGATCTGTTCCACGAGATCTGCGAACGCTTCGAACTCGACCCCAACGAAGACCCGGCATTGGCCGCGATCCATAGCCGTGCGATGTCGGGCGTTGGCTTCCACCACGCCGGGGTGCTGCCGATCCACAAGGAAGTCGTCGAACGCTTGTTCACGTCTGGCCTACTGAAGTTGCTGTTCACGACCGAGACGTTTGCGCTCGGCATCAACATGCCCGCGCGCACCGCGATCTTCGATCTGCTGCGCAAGTACGATGGCGTGCAGATGAACTACATGAAGGCCCGCGATTACCTGCAGATGGCAGGACGCGCCGGCCGCCAAGGCCTCGACGCCAGTGGCCTGGTGATCTCCATCCTCGAGGATGAAGACCTGCACGACGCGCCACTAGCGCGCTACCACGGCGGCAAGGTCGAACCGATTACATCGCGCTTCAACCTATCCTACTCGACGATCCTCAACTTGTATGACCGCCTCGGCACCAAGGGCCTGCAGGCGGCTTACGACAAGAGCTTCGCCGCCTTCCAGGCGATGAGCGGCTCAGCAGCTGCGCGCAAGAAGAAGCGCGCCGCGGCGCACGCATCGTTGGCGGTTCGCGTCAACGTTTTGCGTTCGGCTGGTTACATCGACGTCGGCGGCTTGATGCCGCGCGGCAAGATTGCGCAACGCATCAACGGCTACGAGATCCAAGTCGCCGAACTGATGTTCAGCGGTGTGCTCGAAGCGATGGACATGCATCAGCTCGCCGCAACCTTCACGGCGTTGATCTTCGAAGAGCGTCGTCGCTCGGACGGCCAGCAGGATGATGTTGGCCCACTGATGAAGAAGGCCAACAACGCGGTGCGCCGCTTCCGCGAAATCGAGATGGCGCAAGGCGTCTTGCACCCCGTCAAGGAACCGGACTGGGGCATCGCCGCCGCCGTCGATTGCTGGAGCAAGGGCGGTTCGGTCGAAGACCTCGAGCACCTGACCAGCGGCGCTGCTGGCGATGTCGTTCGCAACCTGCGCATGGCGATCCAGATGATGCGCCAGGTCGCCTTGCAGGCCGGCAAGGGGGAGTCGCTGACCCACCGGTTGGAAGAAGCGATCGTCGCGATCAACCGCGATGTCGTCGACGCGAAGCGACAGTTCGAGCTCGGCTAGAAGTCACAGCACGGGTCGCGACCTTCGCCAGCGCTACGGCCGCGAGCGCGCCATGCCAGCGAAGCCGAACTTCGCGACCATGACGTCGAAAAACTGCTTCGGGCTCTGCGCCAGGTGACGGAATCGCATCGGCGCCGTGCGCATCGTGATCTTGGTGCCAACGGTCACCTTGATCTGCACTTGCCCATCGACGACGCAGTAGGCATGCGCCATATCGCCCGTCTCGATGATCTCGAACTCGAGCCCCGCGCCGATCGACAACACCACCGGGCGCGCACTCAGTGAGTGCGACGCCAACGGCGTCAACACGACGGCATTGAGGTCGGGCGCCAACACAGGGCCACCAGCGGCCATCGAATAGGCTGTCGAGCCGGTCGCCGTCGCCGCGATCACGCCATCGCCACGATAGGTGCCGATCTCGGCGTCGCCGCGACTGACGCGAACGATGATCATGCCCCCCGCACCAGCGCGGCTGATGACCACGTCGTTGAGGCCAAGCACGTTGTTCGGATTGTTCACGTCCGACAGGTCAGACTTGTCGCCACCCTCGACGCGGCAGCGGAACATCATGCGGTCCTCTTCGCAGAGTTCGCCGGCCAACAACGTCTCCAGCCCAAGCTCAGTCTGCTCGTCTTCGAACGCGGTTAGGAAGCCGAGACGGCCACGGTTGATGCCGAGCGTCGGTCGCTGGTTCTCGGCCATGCGGCGCGCAGCGGCGAGCAGCGAACCGTCGCCGCCCCAAACCACCACGACGTCAGCCTCGCGATCGTGCAACGGGATGTCGCGGTCGGTGATTTCTTCGGTCGCGATACCGCGCGCATGAAACCAAGTGGCATAGCGAGCGACGAGATCGGCAGTGCCACCCTTACGAGCGTCACCGACCAGTAGCACGCGTTGAATCTCCGACTTGGCCATCGCGTTTCCGTTGTCCTTGCCCCAACAGGCGGCAACTTGCGCCTCACGCCGCTCCCGAATCAGGAGGGGCATTTGGCTTGTTTTTACATCACGTGTTGACGACTACGTCTTTGCGGACGCGAAATCGCTGCGCAACGTGTCTCGCAGTCAGGCCGACGTGCTCAATGATCTGGGCGCGCGACATGTGTTCAAAGATATCATCGGGCACACCCATGACTTGCACGTGGGCGCGCACTTCACCGTGCTGCGCGACGCACTCAAGCACCGTGCTGCCGAAGCCACCGATCTGGGTGTGGTCTTCGAGCGTGACGACGCGGTCGTGTCGGTTGCACAGGTCGATAACGAACTGCTCGTCAAGCGGTTTGCAGAAGCGCGCGTTGACGACCTCGATGTTGACGCCTTGCTTGGCGAGCAGGTCGGCTGCTTCGAGTGCCGTCTGCACCATGTGGCCGTAAGCGATCACCGCGCCATCAGCACCCTTGCGGAGCACTTGGGCCTTGCCGAGTTCGACCGGCTGACGCTTGCCATCAAAGCCGACGAGGTCGTGCGCTTCCGGCGCGTTGCCGCGCGGGTAACGAACGCCAACGGGCACCTTGAGCGAGCACGCCAGCTTCATCATCTCGTGCAATTCCGGGCCGTCCATCGGCGACATCAGCACGATGCCCGGGAAGCAGCGCAGGTACGACAGGTCGTAGAGGCCGTTGTGGGTTGCGCCGTCTTCGCCAACGAGGCCAGCGCGATCCATCGCGAACACGACCGGCAGGCGCTGCAGGATGACTTCCTGGAACACTTGGTCGTAGCCGCGTTGCAAGAACGACGAGTAGATCGCGCAGACCGGGCGCATGCCGCTGGTCGCCATGCCGGACGCCATCGCGATGGCGTGTTGCTCGGCGATGCCGGCGTCGACAAAGCGATCCGGGAAGCGCTCGCGGAAGTCCATCAGGCCAGTGCCGTCTGGCATCGCCGCGGTGATCGCGATGATCTTGTCGTTGCTCTCAGCCAGTTTCTCGATGCTGTCACTGAACCATGCGGTCCACGCGCGACCCTTCGGACGCTCGGGCACGATTGGCTGCAGAACGGTCGGTTCGACCGGAACCAGCTCGGGCTCCCTCTTGACGACCTTGGGCTTACCAGGCTTGGCTGCGTGGGCGCGGTCGTAGCGATCTTGGCTACCGGGCACGCCCTTGCCCTTCTCGGTCAGAACGTGCAGCAAGGTCACGCCATCGAGCTTCTTGACGTTCTCCAGCGCTTCGAGCATCTCGGTCATGTTGTGACCGTCGACGGGACCGAAGTAGCGGAAGCCAAGCTCCTCAAACAGGTGGCCGGGCACGACCATGTTCTTGACCATGTCGACCGCGTCGCCGAGGCGCGCGTCGAGTGGCTTGCCAACAACCGGGATCGACTGGATC
>JBNMND010000226.1:0-9315 GCA_051274975.1 Planctomycetota bacterium
GGCATCGTAGTCAGTTTGTGGGCGGCGACCGGAAGTCGACAGTTGCTGGGAGCGTTCGGCTACCCGAACGTTATGTGGCAGCCTGATTGTCACAGGCTCCGTTACTGATACCAGAGACTCTCCCGCTTGCTTCGTCAGATCCTTCGCCCAGCCGGGCTGTGCCTTCTCACTTTCACTACTGCGATCGTCGCCCAGCAAGAAGCGGCGACGCCGGCAGTAGAGCCCGCGACACCACCTGCCGCGATGAAAACGATCGGCAGCAAGGAACTGCTGAAGCATGCGACGTTCTTGTCCTCGGACGCACTGCAAGGCCGTTTGACTGGGTCGCCCGGGCAGGTGGCCGCGGCGGAATACATCGAGAACCACTTCGTCAAGCTGGGGTTGGAGCCGTTGGGGGACTTGCAGGCAGTCGCCGATACCGGCAACCAAGCCCGTTCGTTCTTGCAGCACTATGGCATCAAGCGCACGTTCGTGAAGGCCGCGGAACTGCAGCTCGGTGAGACCAAACTCAATATTGGCTTCGCGGTGATTGGCGGTCGCGAGATGAAGATCGACATCGAGGCCAAGCTGCAGTTCGTCGGCCTCGGTCGCACCCGCGGCGGCCGCAGCGATCTCGAAGAAGGCGAGAGCCTCGAAGGCAAGGTCGCGGTGGTGCTGATCAAGCCGCCGCGCGGCGAAGTCCCGAAAGGGCTGAGCATCGAGCAGAAGATGATGATGTCGTTCACCGTGTTTGGACGGCTTGGCGGCACGGCGGCCAACCTCGGCAAGCGTGGTGCGGAGGCGGTCTTGTTCTTGCAGACGGAGGATAAGGTGGGCCTTAGCGACGTGCTCAATTACCTCGCGCTCTCGCCTGGCAAGGCGACGGTTGCCGCGAACTTCCCCGGCGCGGACCCGGGCATGGGCGCGATGATGGGTAGGCCCCGCAAGGACTCGGTGCCGACCATGGTCTTGTCGGTCGAAGCAAGCCAAGCCGTTCTCGGCGAACTCGCGGTCGAGGCCGAGCAGCTGAGCGAATACCTCGCTGCCGACCGCGATGCCGTCGATGCCAAGAAGGACGTCAATGCGTCGTTGCAGCTCGAGATCGCGCACGATGGCGATGCGAAGGCGAGCAACGTGGTTGCCGTGTTGCGCGGCAGTGATCCCAAGTTGCGCCACGAAGCGATCGTCTACTCGGCGCACATGGACCACGTCGGCATGCGCATGGATGGCGAAGTGTTTAACGGTGCCGACGACAACGCCTCGGGATCGGCGGGCTTGCTTGCCATTGCCAGCGCCTACGCCAACGCGAAGGAAAAGCCGCGACGCAGCATCATCTTCTTGTCGGTGTCCGGCGAAGAACTCGGCTTGTGGGGCTCGGCCTATTACTCGGATAACCCGACGTGGCCGCTCAATAGTATCGTCGCCAACATCAATACCGACATGATCGGCCGCAGTGGCGCCGAGTCCGGGCCGGACGAAGTCACGGTGACGCCGAGTTACCGGCACGCCAAGTTCTCGACGATCGTTCGCGACTCGGTCGGCTTCGCCAAGCAACTTGGCGTGACGTTCATGTCAGGCGACAAATACTACGCCCGCAGCGATCACTACAACTTCGCCAAGAAAGGCATCCCGGTGGTCTTCTTCTGCAGCGGTGAGCACGAGGATTACCACCAAGTCACCGACACCGCCGACAAGTTGGACGGCGCGAAGATGCAGCGCATTGCTCGGCTCGCGTTCTGGACTGGTTGGCACGTGGCGTCGGCCGACGCGGTGCCGCGCGGTCTGGGGCGCCAGAAGAAGTGGTAGTGGCAAGCGACAAGATCGAACGCTTCCTCGCCGTCGATTCGTTCGTCGTCGTCGGTGCGTCGACGAACCGCCAAAAATACGGCAACAAGGTGCTGCGCTGTTATGCGCAGCATGACAAGCCTGTCGTTGGCGTGAATCCGCGCGCCGACGAGATCGAAGGTTTGCCGTGCTACGCGTCGCTCGTGCACGTGCCTGGGCCGCCCAGAGCGGTTTCGATCGTTGCCCCGCCAGCGTTCGCCCAGCAGATTGTCAACGATGCCGTGGCAACGTCCGTGAGCCACTTATGGTTCCAAACGGGTTCCGAAGATGCCGCTGCGATCGCGGACGCCGAGGCGCATGGTCTCGAAGTGATCGCCTACGGCCCGTGCTTGCTGGTCGCCCTGGGCTTCCGCGACGTTTGAATTGTAGGCAGCTTGCGTGCAATCGCTGTGCAGCCGGCGGTAACCTCCAGGCATGTCGTTGCCAGGCATCATCCGGAAGGTCATTCCCGAATTCGAGCGCATGGCCTTCAGTGGCCCCGTCGAGTGCGTCTACAACCCGCTTGTTTACGCATGGGACCTGCATCGGCAGTACCTAGAGCGCTTCGGCCGTGGCAAGAAACAGGTGGTCATGCTGGGTATGAACCCTGGCCCTTTCGGCATGGTCCAGACCGGCGTGCCGTTTGGCGAAGTCGAAGCGGTGCGCAGTTGGCTCGGCTTGCGCGGCAAGGTCAAGAAGCCAAAGATCGAACATCCGAAGCGTCCGATCCTGGGCCTCGAGTCGCCGCGCAGCGAAGTGTCTGGCCGCAGGTTGTGGGGCTGGGCTGCACAGCGCTTCATCACACCGCAGCGATTTGCGCGCCGCTTCTTTGTCTACAACTACTGTCCGCTCGCGTTCCTCAGCGAAACAGGTTCGAACCTGACGCCCGACAAGTTGAAGAAGGCGGAGACCGCGCCACTGTTCGCTGCTTGCGACCAGATGTTGCGTCGCGTGATCGCCACGCTCGATCCTGAGTGGGTTCTAGGGATAGGCGGGTTCGCCGAGGCGCGCATCCACAAGATCTTCGCCAGCGAAGTCCAGAATGGTGCCTTCCGAGTCGGTCGCATCCCGCATCCGAGTCCTGCATCGCCGGCCGCGAACAAGGGGTGGGAGCGGCTTGCCGATGCCGCGTTCGCCGATCTCGGCATCACCTGCGGTTAGTCGATCTCGGGAGTCCCTGCGGTTTAGCAGGTGGCTACTGCGGCAGATCCGGTCGGTGAAACCACCGGGAGGCAGGTGGTTACTGGAAGCAAGCTGGCGGACGACGCAGGCGGCCGAGATGGTGCTGTAGCGCCGTGAAGAGCTTCTTGCGGGCGCGCATGATGCGAATCGCGACCGTGCCGGTCGGCAACCCGAGTTCCTTGCCAGCCTCTTGGTAGGGGCGTCCCTTGCGCACGCAGAGGTCGAACACAACGCTGTAGTGCTCGGGAAGATCGTCGACCGCCTTTTGGAACGCGGTCATGAACTCCTCTTCGACCAACGCTTCATTTTCGGGCTTAGCTGGCACCGTGTCGAGGAAGTCGCCTTCTTCGTTGTTGGTGTTGAGCGCGCTGATCGGCTTCGGCAAGCGGTTGCGCGCCCGCAGCATCGTCAGGGCCTGGTTGCGCGCGACTTCAAACAGCCACGCGCGGAAGTTCGTGCCCAGGCGATAGAGGTCGTGCTTGAGCAGGACCTTCTCGAATACTTCCTGGGTCACGTCGTGCGCCAGATGAGGATCGCGGACCATGCCCTGCACGAAGCGATAGATGCGCTTGCCGTAGCGGAGGTCGAGTTGCGTCATCGCATTCTCGGTCTCGCCGGCTTTGAGCTGCCGGACAAGATCCTCGTCGGTCAACGTGGCGTTGGCATCAGTGGGCGTCATGCCAGCGTCATGACAACTACCGTGCCAAGCCCTCGATCGAATGCGATGTTTGCGATAAGTGCTGACCGTTAAGTAGGTTGAGCTACATTTCCGAAGGCGGGTTCAGCCTCAGTGCCTACGGATTATGGCACCCGGTGCCCATAGGTCTAGGCGCCGGAATTTCCTAAATAAAGGGTGTGCGGCTACTGGCGGAGCCGTGCGCGGCGGCCGGAAGGCCTGCCCTGGGTCTCCTCACCGGGAGCCGCGCGGTCCCTACATGGGGAACAGCGCGCCGCCGCCTTCGAGCGCCGCATCGAGCAGCGCCATGTTGGAACTCTGACGCGGATCTTCTTCACCGTGCGTCAGGTAGCCCCAGCGCAGCCGCCGGATCGCCAGGTAGGCGATGGCACTGCGAATGCCCCATTCGGCGCGGATCCGGTCGCCGCCGACGGTGTGGCCGAGCCAGCGGTGCAGCAGGTTCTTCTTCCAGTCGGGGTGCCGCTCGCTGTGTAGCCAAAACCAGGCGAAGTCGTGGTCGCGGTTGCCGATGCCGACGCATTCGAAGTCGACTAGGAACGCGCGGTCTTCTTCGGTGACAATGATGTTCGCTTCCTGGAAGTCGCCGTGCACCATGACGTGGGGGCGACCGTCCGTCCAACGCACGGCTTCACCGAAGAAACGCTGCAGATTGCGCCAGCGCACTTCGCCGATCACGAACAGCACGGCGTCATACATGTGCCGGATGCGATCGAGGTAACCGATCGGGTCCCAGTGCTCGAGTGGGAAGCCGCGACGTCCCATCAGGCGATCCGTCGGCATGCTGTTGAGCTTGTGCATCAGGTCGTGAACGTGGTCCTGACTGATCACTTCCTCAGCGGGGCCGGCTGCGGACGGCAGCCATTCCAGCAGCATCCACTTGGCCGGGTCGCCGGGACCAACGGCGATTGTGCGTGGTGCTGGGAACTCGCGTCGTTCCGGGTCAATGCTGTCTAGCAGCCGGTAGAAGCCTGTTTCGCGTCGGCTGTAGTCCTCGGCGCGCACCCCATCCGGCAGGATCGTGTCCGGGTCCGCTGGCACGTAGTATTTCAGCAAGAACGTGCGGTCTCCAGTGCTCTTGGCGAGAATCGGCAGGCTCGAGCGGTGGCCGGAGACCATCGGTCGGTGCTGCTCGACCTCATGCAGCTGTAGCTCCTGCAGAAGGGTTCGGGCGGCTTGCAGGTGCTCGTTTTGGGATGTCTGGGTCACGTTTTTGCTCGGCCTCCGTGGCTAGGACGTTCATCGTCCGGGGGCAAGCCGACACTCCAGTCCTAACGCAGTTGTAGGCTACGCGAACCGAGTCAACCAGCCTGCGTCAGAATAGGGGATACCTCTAGGCTGCGGATCACCGTCAAGAATGGTGCCACACATGGCCGAGAAACGAAGCAGTGTCCGACTCACAAAAGTTGACCGAAGTGCCTTCCGATGCCGAGTTCTCGGCGGAGCTCGAGGATCGCATTGGCAGCTTTGTCCGGGCTCTGGTGGCCAAGGACGACGAGCAATACGAATCCGAGTTCGTGCACCTGCTGACGCGGGTCGACGAACTGGTCGATCGTAAGCTCCGCATGGAGGGCACTAAGACCGATACGCGCGACTTCCTGGGCGAGTTGATCTTCACCCGTATGCGTCGCGGCATGCACCTGTTCATGCGCAGCGAAGACGACGTTACGGCGACGCGTGCTGCCGAGTGGGTGATGGGCGTGCTGTTCTCGGTCACGACGCTGTCGGAGTTCTCGAAGGCATTCGACCAATCGTTGATCCGCGCCAACTCGGGTGGCCAGGACTTCAACTTCGCCGGTCGTACCGACTTTATCTCGTCGGAAGAAGTGCTGCAGATGCTGGCCGCTGGCAAGCACCTGGGTTGCCTGAGCTTTGAGAAGGGCGACAACCGGCTCGACGTTTACTTGAAGGATGGTCGCGTGTTCTTCCTGGACCCGCATCACCTTTCGCGCCGCGTCATGCCGGGCGACTCAATGTGTTATACAGAGATCCCCGAGACGGCGATCACCGAGGCCGAGAGTCGTCGTGCCAAGGATGGCGTGCCGGTGATGCTGACGCTGCTCGACAAGGGCGTCTTTACTGCCGAGCAACTGCCCGACGTTCTGCGCATGTTCGGCAAGGAAGTGTTGTTCGACTTCATGCGCGAGACGGAGCCATACGCGTTCTACTACCGCCAGCTCGAGGAGCTACCGGACTACGCGGAAGAGCATGACCAGCGCCTCGGCGTGACGTCGTTGCTGCTGGAAGGTTCGAAGCTGGTTGATGACTGGCACCAGATGTTGACGGTGTTCCCGGATCCCGATGCGGCTCTCGAGCCGAAAGCCGACATGTTCGCGCGCATGGGCGACGTGCCGCTCGGCGTGATGGATATCAAGCTGCTGTCGCAGATCAATGGCGATACTACGCCGCGCTCGTTGGTGACGACGCTCGGCCTGCCGCTTAACGAGGTCTACCGGATCCTTATTCGCCTCAGTAGGGAAGGCATCTTGTCGTCGACCGGTGACGCCGACAGTCTGCAGGGCATTGATCTCGGCGGTAACGAAGGAACCGTTCAGGAATCGATGCAGGAGGCGTTCGCAGCGTTGGATGCCAACGACGATGAGGGTGAGCGTCAGAGTGTGATCGATCGCGTTTTTGGCGGTGACGAGGATGCTAGTGTCAGCGGTTCGGCCTTGTCGGCACTCGATAGGGTGCTCGGCGGCGATACGCCCAAGACTCCGTCGCAGAGCAAGAAGGACATTGACCGTGAGTTCTTGGGCATCCTGCGCAAGAACAGTAAGTAGTAGCTGCTAGCCCGCTACTTCAGGGCCTGTCGGTAAGCGTTCAGGTGGCCGGTGGCGCAGGCTTGCCACGAAAACTGCGCGGCCCGTTCGCGACCGAGTTTGGCGAACTTCGCGCGCTTCCCGTGATCGTGCAGCAGGGTTTCCAGCGCGTCTACAATTGCCTCGGTCGTGATGCTTGCCAGTCTGATGGCGGCGTCGCCGCACAGCTCGGGCAGGGAGCTGACGTTGGAGATCACCGTTGGTACGCCCGCAGCGAGCGCGTCGGCAACGGCGAAGCCAAAGCCTTCATAGGCCGACGGCGAAACGAACGCCGCTGCTCGTGCGTAGCAGGACGCGAGGTCGTTGTCGTTGAGGTGTTCGAGCCAGATCGCGGTGTCGTCGCGTTCGATCTCCGCGAATGCGCGTTCGCTGAGCCAGCCGCGACGGCCGACGATTGCTGCACGGAAGTCAAAGCCTTTGGCGCGCAGTTGCCTGACGGCGGCGATGACCAGGTCGACGTTCTTGCGTGCCTGGATTGTGCCAACGTGCAAGACGTAGTTGCTCGGCAGATCGAGGCGCTGCGTGTCTTGCTCGGCCAGCTCCGGGTCGAAGCTGCGCTGGGCATCAATGCCGTGTGGCACGACGTGGGTGCGCGATGTGCTGTTTGGATAGAACTGCTTGAGATCGTCCGCGGTCGCCTGCGAGGGCACCACGATCGCGTTGGCGCGGCGCACCGCCGAGCGCGTCGCTCGCAACAAGAACTGTCGTGACGCGAACCCGAAGCTCTCCGGCACGGTGTGGTAGGCGAGGTCGTGCACCGTCACCACCGACGGGCAACGCACGCGCCACGGCAGTGCGTTTTTGGTGTCGTGGTAGACGTCCGGTCGCAGCTTACGCAGCACCTTGGGCACGGCCAGATGTTGCCAGCGCAGGCGATCGATACCGCCGCGCATCGGCACAGCGACAATGTCGCAGTTGCAGTTGGCTGGCAGTTGTTCGAAGGCTTCCGGGCGATCGGTCAGAATCGACAGCCGAACCTCGCCGGTTGCTTGCAACGCGTGCACGAGCTTCCTGCCATACGTTGCAGGTCCGCCGGTCGTGCCGCACAACACGGCGATGGCAACATGTGGAACCGTCACGTCAGCGTCGTACCCGTCAGCTCTCGCCAGTGCCAGCGCGCGCGGCGGGGTTTTGTAACCGGGTGAACGATGCCAGCCACAGATCGCGGGCGAACGGTAGTTGCGCGGTTGACCGATGCAGCTCGAAGCCGTGCCGCTTGGCAGTCTTCTTGATCGCTGCCAGCGTCATCGCAAATCGTGTTGCTGGCGTGCCCAGCAACTGGCGCGTGCGCCGCTGCAGGTGATGCATGCTGCATGGATGGAAGAAGCTTACGACTACGAACCGGCGTGCGACCCGGCAGGCTTCGGCAATGGCGCTCTTGGCCGCTTCGGGAGGTAGGTGGTGGAGGAACCTGAACATCACGACGCCATCGACACTGCCGTCGCCGAAGGGGATCTGGAGCGCGTTCGCCTGCACCAGGAGTTCGCCGCGCATGCCGCGTGAGTCGGCTTGCTCAAGCATTGCGAAGGCGCCGTCGCCTTGCGCCACTTGGTGGCCATGTTCGCGCAAGAACGGCAACAGCCGGCCGGTGCCGCACGGCAGGTCGAGTACCGTTTCGTTGTTGTTTCCGGGCCAGACGCGCTCGAGCAGTTCGCGTTCGCGTTGCGCGCGCTTGGGATTGCGTTCGGCGTAGTTGCGGCTGCGGTTGCCAAGCTCATAGCGGGCCGCCGTGCCGAACGGTTGCGCTGCTGTCAATAGCTGCCGACGCTCTGGCTTGCCGGTGCCAGCATGTCGCAGCAGGCGGACTGCGAACGCCATCGCAAGGTTGCGGTCCACTGGCAAGCCGCGGACCGATCGCGCAAAGCGGCGCAGGACTCTGCCGAGCACCTTGCGGGTCGGGGCTCCGGCCACGCAGGTGCGGCCGTTATGAAGGTCGAGCACGGCTGGTTGTAGGTGTGCAGCGATACCGTCATCGACGCCGGGAAAAACGTGGTCGGCGCTCAGGTCCGGCAATTGAAAGCCGGCCGCGAGCAATTTGCCGCAATGCGCCGCGAGTTGCCGCCCGAGTGCCGCGTCGACCAGGCCCTTCTGCATGTGCTCGGCGAGCGATTCGCCCGGCAGCTGGGCACACAAGTAGTAGGCGGCCGCGCCATCGCGCCCGTAGGCGACCGGACGCGGTGCCTGGTAGCCACCTTGTCGCAGGGCATCGGTGACTTTTCGCTCCCGGTCCGCGTCGTCGACCGCGCGCGGCTCCGACAGCAGGAAGTGCACGCGGTTCTTCCACTGCGTCTTCTGAAACGTCTTCAGGTAGTAGTTCTGGCCGGCGTGTTCGATACGCACGACGTGCCGCAGGCGGTTTGGTGGTCCGGCGGGCTCGTTCGGTAACTTTAGAACGGCAGCCAGACTCTTGAACACTTCGCGCTCTGCTTCGTCATCGGTGAACAATCGCCAGGTTGTCGGCACGGCCGCAGCGTAGCGTCGATGTGGTCCCTTGTCGCATTGCGTGTCGAGTCGCATGATCGCGTCATGCCGAAGTCGTTGATCTCGCGAGAGTTGATCGCGCAGTTGCCCAAGTCTGATCTGCACCTCCACCTCGATGGCAGCTTGCGGCTCGAGACTCTGCTCGATCTGGCCAAGAGCCACAAAGTGAAGCTGCCTTCGCGCACCAAGTCCGGTCTGTTGGAGCTGGTCTTCAAGCGCGCCTACAAGAACCTGCCCGAGTATCTGCGCGGATTCGAGTTCACCGTTGCTTGCTTGCAGGATGCCGAGTCGCTCGAGCGAGTGGCTTACGAACTGTGCATGGACTGCCGTGCA
>JBNMND010000227.1:0-9263 GCA_051274975.1 Planctomycetota bacterium
ATCACCGAGGTGAATCAGAGCGCTGTTGTAAATAGGCCTCATCAAAAAGCTCACACGCTTCTTCTTTCGAGGCCACCCAGAATGCCAAAGATCGAGTCCCAAAAGCGACTTGCGGTCGCGGTTGGGGGCGAGGGAAGGTAGCGATTTTTGGATCTCGGTCAAGCCCACCTCGTCGTTTTTCTAGCGGTGCCGCTATTGGCATCGGGATCAACAGGTTCTAACCCCGCATGAAAGAGTGACTTGCGGCGCAACTATTATCTTCGGCAGCCATCGCTTCCCAGGCGCGACCTGGTAGTTGCTAAAGCTTTGGCTCGACCGTAATACGCGACAGCGGAATCTGCTGTGCCAAGAGGCACTTGCGGCTAACTCTCACAGGCCACCAAGAGGGAGACCGAACTAGCACCAGCCTGCTTCAGCAAACTGGCGCAGCTCCGTGCCGTCGCACCGGTCGTGAACACATCATCAATCAATAGAATCGCTCTGCCGCGGAGTGCCTCGGGCGTCCTCACAGCAAAGGCACCGCGGACGTTGTCGGTGCGCGATAACACCATGACATCCCCCTGCGGACGGGTCGCCCGCAGGCGCACCAATGCGCCAGTGGCCGCGCGTAAGCCCAGGCGCTTCGCGATTCCCTGTGCGAGCCAAGCTGCCTGGTCAAAGCCGCGCCGCCGTCTGCGCACCCGGTGCAACGGCACAGACGCAACCAACGGCCGCCCCTGTGCCCCGCAGATCCGGTAGGCGTCCGCCATGGCCCGTGCCAACCACCGCCCCGCCGCAGCGTCGCCACCCAGTTTGAAGCGACGCACCAACCTGCCAGCGGTGCCAACAAAGCGATACGGCGCGATTAACTGGCTGACATGCCGGAGGTGACGATGATCGGCTGCGCACCTCCCGGTAGGCGCCACCGCGCCCCCACACCGCGGGCAGCCATCAATTCGGCGCTCGACAAGATTGCGTCGACAGGGGTCGCAGAGCACCTCAGCGGAGGTGCCGCACGAGCTGCAGGCTGGCGGCAGAACCACATCCAGCAGAGCTCCGGAAAGCTGACGCCACATTCGACGAATAGGGACGAAGTCATCGTTCACACCGATGGTGGAACGAGAGTGGCCGTTACGCCCCCAAAATGTCGAGACGAGAATGCTCAGGCAGGGAACTGGTCCCCTGAGTGTTGGTGGCAGGCAAAGCGACGGTTCGCCGGCGCAACTGTGGCCTTCAGAGACCAAGGCAGCAGGCGCCGCCGCATGCTATCTGGAGCACTATTTGGGGCAGCAACAACCAAGGGATCACTGCTCTGTGGCAAGTTCCAAGATCAGTGGCATCGAGACGACAGACTCGAAACCCCGATGTGGGCACGGGCCAGGCCCGGCTAACGAGCCCCGCGATCGGCCCCTGCAAGCGGGCCAGGACAGCGAAGACTGAAACGTGCAGGCCTGCGACCTAGCGGCCGGGCAGTGCAATCCGGCGAGCGCGCTCAGCCGAGGACTGCTTGGGCTGGTTCTGAACACCCAGTGCCGTGCGCACGCTGTGCACATACGCCTCGACCGTCATATCCTTGGTGTGCGGCACGCCGAGCGCCTCCCCAATCTCTTTGGTCAGCTCCATGTCGTCCTGGAAAGACCACTGCTGACTCTGGAAGAACTCACGCAAAAGCTTCCGGAAGGCTCGACGGGAGCTGTATGCACCAATCGCGTAGACCGCCCCCGCAAACATGATGATGCCCGCGCACGACAGGAGCGTGGTGAGCTGCATGTCCCACTGCGCGACGATCTGGAGCAAGAAGCCCGTCGTCAAGAACAAGAAGCCGATGATGACTTGCATGTTGTTGAGCGCGGTATCCCGGACCTTGAGAAGGCTACGCCCAGCGACACCGAGGGCATCGCGAAGCGCATTGCGCGGCTCGCGGAAGCGAATCGAGTTCGCTAAGAAGAACACGCCCACCACATTGCAGGTGAGGCCGACGACGGCTAGTTCGGGGGTTTCCATGATCATGACGACGTGACTGGCACTACCTGCTCCGCCTCGGTCTGACCGGTCCGAGGAAGCATGACAGGAACGTGCCTGCCAGCGCACGCCTAGGTCCTGATGCTAGCTCCAGGCAACCAGATCTGCCAACATCCAAGCCAAAAGCCCTACTTATGGGGCACCGAATTGGCCTACTACACTCTCGCCGATCGACTTACACGCCACTCGCCCCATGCCAAAACCACCACCGATCGACCAAGCATTGGTCGAACATCTAGGCGAACTAGCCCGAATCAGCCTGCCAAAGGAGCGGCAAACGGAGCTCCGCGACAAGCTGCAGCAGCTCGTCGACGCCTTCTCGTCGCTGGGCGAAGCCGATTTTGAAGTCAGCGAAACGGACTCGGGGCCCCGAACAGTCACGCCTTCCGAACTGCGCGAGGATCGTGCCGAAACGCCGCCTGACGTGACCGAAGTCTTGGCCAACTCGCCGCAAACGGCGGCCGACTGCTTCGTTGTCGCCCGGGTAGTCGAGCCATGAGTTCAGCACCTCTAACGGCGACGGCGATGAGTCGAGCGATTCGAGCAGGCGATGTCACGGCCAGTGACATCGCCAAAGACAGCCTCGCGCGCATCGCCAGTGTCGATGGCAAGGTCTCTGCCTTCTGCGAGACGTTCGCAGAACGCGTCACCGAACAAGCGACCGAACTCGATCGCAAGCAGCAGGCGGGCGAAACGCTTGGGGCTCTTGCCGGTGTGCCCATCGCCAGCAAAGACAACCTGCTCGTTGCCAACCAAAACACGACGGCCGGCAGCCGCATGTTGTCGACGTTCCGCGGACCGTTCACCGCGACGTCCCTGGCGCGGCTCGAAGAGCACGACGCAATGCTGCTCGGCCGAACCAACATGGACGAGTTCGGCATGGGGTCGACGACCGAGACATCGGCCTGGCAGAAAACGCGCAATCCGTTCGGCGAGAACCTCGTTCCCGGCGGCAGCAGCGGCGGCAGCGCGGTGGCGGTCTCCGCCGACATGTGCCCTATCGCGATCGGCAGCGATACCGGCGGCTCGGTCCGGCAACCAGCCGCGCTCTGCGGCGTCAGCGGGCTCAAGCCGACCTATGGCCGGGTGCCACGCTATGGCCTGATCGCCTATGCCAGCTCGCTAGATTGCGTCGGCGCGATCGCAAGAACTGCCGAAGACCTGGCGTTGTGGCTCGATTGCGCAAGTGGTCAGGATGCGGCTGATGCGACCAGTTTGCCGACACCGGCGACCGTTGCCCACCTGCTGCAAGAGCGCAGTGATCTCAATGGGATTCGCATCGGGGTGCCGCGCGCACTCAACGGCGAAGGCATCGACGAGGAAGTGTTGGCCGCAACGCAAGCAGCGACCGCACACATGCAAGAACTCGGCGCCACGGTCATCGAATGTGACCTACCAAGCGCCAAGCACGCGGTGCCCGCCTACTACTTGCTGGCCACTGCCGAAGCCGCATCCAACCTCGCACGCTACGACGGGGTGCACTACGGATGGCGTGCGGAAACGGGTGATGCGAGCCGCCAATCGAGCATTGAGACTACGACGCAGACTCGCAGTGAAGGCTTCGGCAAAGAGGTGCAGTTGCGCATCCTGCTCGGCACGTTCGCGTCTTCGTATGGCTACAGCGCGCAGTTCTACGAACGGGCGTGCATGGCGCGACGCGCGCTGCAGCGCGAGTTCCAAAAGACGTTCGAACAGTGCGACGTATTGTTGTGCCCGACCTCTCCCACCGCGGCACCACAGTTTGGCGACAGTGAAGACGATCCGCTGGCGCGCTACCTTTGGGATGCGTTGACCGTGCCCGCCAGCCTCGCCGGCATTCCGGCGCTGTCGATCCCGTGCGGCAACACCAACGACGGCCGTCCAATCGGCATGCAACTGATGGCACCGCATCACCAAGACGGCCGCTTGCTGCAACTAGCGCACGTGTTCCAATCGCGCAGCGAACACCACCTACGGAGGCCACAACTATGACCGGCTACACGACCGTCATTGGACTCGAGGTGCACGTGCAGCTCGGCACCGAGAGCAAGCTGTTCTCGCCGGCACCGGTGGCGGCACTCGGCGCCCCCAACACGCGCGTGCACCACATCGACATCGGCTTGCCGGGCGTGCTACCGCGGCCCAACTTGCGTGCGATCGAATTGGCAACACGCGCGGCCTTGGCGCTCGGTAGTGAGATCCAGCTCTACTCTGAGTTCGCGCGCAAACACTACTTCTACCCAGACCTTCCGAAGGGCTACCAGATCAGTCAATTCGACCTGCCGCTGGCCCTCGGCGGCTCGGTTCCGATTGGCGAGAACCGCACCTGTCGCCTGCACCGACTGCACGTCGAAGAAGACGCTGGCAAACTGACGCACAGTGCCATCGGCACGCTCGTCGACCTCAATCGCGCCGGCGTCGCATTGGCCGAAATAGTCAGCGAACCGGACATTCGCGACCCGAAGGAAGCACACACTTTTTTGCTTCACCTGCGCGAAGTGATCCGCTTTGCCGGTGTCAGCGATTGCGACATGGAACTCGGCTCGATGCGTTGCGATGCCAATATTTCGATGATGCCAGTCGGCAGCGACACGTTCGGCACCAAGGTCGAATTAAAGAACCTCAACTCGATGAAGATGGTGCAGCGCGCGCTCGAATACGAAGAGCGCCGCCAAACCGCGATGCTCGCTTCCGGCGGCAAGGTGATCTCAGAAACGCGCGGCTGGAACGATGAGCTCGGCGAGTCGCGCTCGATGCGCAGCAAAGAGAACGCGCCGGACTATCGCTACTTGCCGGACCCGGATTTGCCGCCGCTCGTCGTCGACGAAGCCTTCATCCAAACACAACGCGACCTGATCGGCGAACTGCCCCAGCAGCGTCGTGATCGCTACAAAGCAGCGCACGGACTCAGCGACCAAGACGTCACGGCGCTAGCGCAAGATCGCAAGGTTGGCGATTGGTTCGAAGCCACGGTTGCAGCCGGCGCCGAAGCGAAGGCAGCTTGCAACTGGCTGATCGAAGACTTGCTGCCCGCGTTGCGCACGCGACAACTCGACCTCAACACGTCCCCCATCACGCCGGCTGCACTTGCCGACTTACTGGCGCTGCTCGCCGACAAGACACTGACACAGAAAACTTCGCGCCTTGTGTTCGAACACTTGCTGAGCAACGAAGTGTCCCCCAAACAGGCCATTGCGGATCTGGGGCTTGGCCGCATTGCCGATCCGACCGAGCTACAGCCACTAGTTGACGAAGCGATCGCCGAAAAACCTGAGGCCGCACGCGCCGTGGCCGCTGGCAAGGATCGGGCAATCGACGCCCTTATGGGCCTCGTCATGCGGAAAACGCGCGGTCGAGCGGACCCGGACGTGCTCGATTCGTTGCTGCGCACGACCATCGCCGGCAATTCCTGATTTCCGGTGGGCGCGTTTGGCACGTCATTCGTAGCATCCGCGCTCGTAGCGGACCGCATCCGCACGCAAAGCCTATGATCCGCATCGCAATCGCTGTTTCCCTGCTTCTTGGCCTGGTCATCGCTCAGGAGAAGAATCAGGACATCTGGATGACCGACTTCGCCGCCGCCACAGCCAAAGCAAAGGCCGAGAAGAAGGACCTGCTACTCGACTTCACCGGTTCCGATTGGTGCGGCTGGTGCACCAAGCTCGACGCGGAGGTCTTTGCTCACGCAGACTTCCAACAAGCGGCCCTCAAGAACTTCGTGCTCGTCAAGATCGACATCCGCCAGAACAAGTCGGGCATGAGCAAAGACCTCATCGCCCAGAACGACGCCCTGGTGTTCCGCTTCGGGATCACCAACTTCCCGACCTTGCTGATGATGGATTCGCAGACCAACGTCTACGACATGCTCGGCTACGAAAAGGGCGGTCCCGGCCCATTCAATGAGGCCATGGCTGCGAAGCGAAAGCAGGCGCTCGGCTTCAAGGCTGCGCTGACGATGGCAGCCCAGAAGCAAGGCATCGAACGCGCCCGAGCCATCGACGATGGACTCAGCGCACTGCCAAAAACTATCATGCACCTCAACTTCGAGTTGATGAATCAAGTCGTCACGCTCGATGGAGACGGCCAGGCAGGGCTCAAGCCAAAGTACGCAGAACTCGTCACTAAGATCGAAGAGAGCCGCCTGCTGCAAACCGCATCCGAAGAGCTGAAGGCGCTGATTCTCCCGCATATCGAGAAGCGCGAAGGCCAACTGGCTCTCGCCAAGCTCGATGCGATCATCCAGAAGCCCAAGAACGTGATCCAGCACCAGATGGCGTTGTTCTTCAAAGCCAATGTGATCATGGACGCGACCAAAGACAGAAAGGCCGCGACCGCCGCTCTCGAGGCCGGCAAAGCACTGGCGCCGAAGTCGCCGATCGGCCAGCAGATCGACCAGATGCTGAAAGCGCTCAAGGCCCCGGGCGGCAAGTAACGAACCTGCGGCGCACGGCCAGCCTACCAGGGTGCATTTGCTGCCCGTCGAAGCAGCCTGGCGACGGCGGCCAGATGACGGCGAATGCGGAAGGCCTGATCAGGCGCCCGCAGATCGGCCCAGCCCCTCCACCGAGCTTGAACGCAGGCCAGCCGACAGTAGCTTGGGCCAGCCATGCCCGCCGGAAGCGACCAAACCAGCAAGATCGATCGCCCCCCCCCATGGGACGTGATCGTGATCGGCGCCGGTCCGGGCGGCACGACAGCTGCGGCGTTGCTCGCCGAGCAAGGCTTCCGAACGCTGGTGCTTGAGAAGGATGCGTTTCCCCGCGAGAAGATCGGAGAGTCGCTGCTGCCGGCGTTGATGCCGGTCTTGGAGCGCCTCGCGATCAAGCCGAACGACGACACCTACGTCTACAAGCGTGGTGCGCGGTTCGTCTGTGAAGACACCGAGCGCGAGCAGGCGTTTCAATTCCAGCATGCGCTACCGGGCGGAGCCCAACACGCTTGGCATGTCGATCGCGCGCTGTTCGACACCCAGCTTCGCGACCGCGCTAGCGAACTCGGCGCCGACGTGCGCCACGGCGAGACGGTCACAGACGTCGGCGCCGACGCACAGGTCGCGTGGGTCGAGACGCGCACCGGTCGATTCACTGCGCGCTACTTGATTGATGCTTCAGGCCAATCGCGGTTGCTTGCGCGACGCAAAGAAGCGGTAGTGCCCTACACTCAGTTCGGCGCCTGCTCGGTTTACACGCACTACGATGACGCCCAGACAGATCTTCTCGGCCCAGACTTCGACATCCGCATCATGCTGCGGCCCGACGGCTGGGGTTGGATCATCCCGCTACCGGGCAAGCGCTTGAGCGTCGGCATCGTCGCCAAGCACAAGATCGACCAAGCGTTCTTGGACGATGGCCTGCTCGCCGGTCCACTGTGCCAACGACTGACCAAAGGTGCGACTCGTCGCGAGACCAAAGTCGTCGGCAACTACAGCTACAACAACACGGTGCCGAGCGGTGCGCGCTTCGCGGCGGCCGGCGATGCGGCGTGTTTCCTCGACCCGGTATTTTCATCGGGCGTCACGCTTGCGTTGCGCGGTGCCGCCGACCTGGTCGACTTGCTGATCCCAGCGCTGCGTGAGAACCGCGAAGCAGACCCCAACTTATTGATCGACTACCAGCAATCGATGAGCCGCGCCTACGGCACGTTCGCCGGCCTGGTCGAACGCTTCTACAACACGCACTTCGCCGAGAGCTACTTCCTCGGATCCGACCTTGGCGACGAACTGCGTCGCGGCGTCATGAGCGTGCTCGCCGGCGATGTCTGGCGGCACGACAACACGTTCCAAGACATGTTGCTCAACTCGCGTCGCCGCCCCGGTCGACGCACGGCACCAGCCGCGAAAGCACCAGCCGCACAATCACCACCTAAAGCCGATCCTTCGAGCTGACCGACAGGCCTCACACGCCTCAGAAGAGAATTTAGAACCAAAGCCACTCGTGCCAGCAGATCCACCAGTTCAGAAGATGCGCCCATTGTTGGTGACCGGCTACAGCATGCTCAGTGCGCTGGGCATGGGTCGTCAACAACACGTCGACGCACTCGCTTCCGGAACGACGGGCTTGGGCCCGTCGCCCATTCCCCTCGACTTCGACACCGCTACAGGCGCCGTCAAAATCGAACTCCCCGAACTGCCGACGGACATGCTGCCGTGGTCGACAAGACTCGCACGCATGGCGGCGGCGCTGCTGCAAGAAATCGACGAACCGCTGCGCCGCGCCCGTGAGAAATGGCGCCCCGAACGCATCGCGATTCTGCTCGGCACGTCGACCGCCGGTGCCGAAACCACCGAGGTCGCCTATCGCCAATACGTGGAAGGCGGCAAGTTCCCGCGCGACTACGACTTTCAGCGGCAACACACGTTCGGCGCCGTACTGACCGTGGTGCGCAAACTGACTGGTTGCAACGGCCCATCTTGGATGGCATCAACGGCGTGCACCTCGAGCGGCAAGACGTTCGCCACGGCGCAGCGACTGATCGCGGCTGGCGTCATCGACGCGGCGATCGTCGGCGGACTCGACACGCTCTGCACGATGACGCTGCAAGGCTTCAACTCGCTGCAAGCACTCGACCGTGTCGCGTGCCGGCCGTTCCGCGCGGCGCGCAGTGGCATCAGCATCGGCGAAGGCGGTTCGTTTGCACTGGTGGAACGCGAAGGTGATGCGCGCGTGCTGATCGAAGGCATCGGCGAAACGTCCGACGCCTACCACATCAGCGCGCCCCACCCGCAAGGACTCGGCGCGCAAGCAGCGATGATCGACGCGCTCAAATCCGCCGGCCGCAAGCCGGAAGACATCGACCACGTCAACGCCCACGGCACCGGCACGCATCTCAACGACACCGCCGAAGCGAACGCCATCAAAGTCGTGCTCGGCACCGACGTGCCGTGCGTCTCGACCAAGGCCTACACCGGCCACACACTCGGCGCTGCCGCAGCGCTTGAAATGGCGTTCTCAGCCTGCGCCATTGAAGAGGGCTTCCTGCCCCCAGCGATTGGCGACGGCGAGATCGACCCAAAGATCGAAGTGAAGATTCCCACGGAGAAAACCACGGGCAAGTTCGAGCGCGTGCTGAGCAACTCGTTCGCATTCGGCGGCAACAATGTCTGCCTGCTGGTAGGTGCACCATGAGCATTCGTTTTGCCATCACCGGTGTGGGCATGTTCATGCCCGGCTTCCCCAACGCAACGGCGTGGGCGGAGAAGAACGAGCTGCCAGCCGACGACCCGCGCAAGCCGGGCGGGCTGGCCTACGACCGCGTCAACCGTCGCCGCGCCAGCCAGATGGGCC
>JBNMND010000228.1:0-9261 GCA_051274975.1 Planctomycetota bacterium
CGGCTTGGTAGCCGACGTTCGCGCCGCCGTGACTGACGGCCCTGAGCCCGCGGTAATTTCCGACCAAGAGTCCCCCGGCGTATTTGAGTGCCTTCCCGCTCGTGAGCTTGCCCGTTTGACGCATCAGTGCGAGGAACTCGGGACCGCCGATCTTGGGGTCATAGAAGTTGCGATCCCACTTCAAGAGGTCTTCGACGCTGGTGAACACGCCTCCATCACCGATCATCTCCAGAGTCGTGCGGCTGATTTGGAACCCACCGTTGGAGCTGCTCGGCGCGTAGCCTTCGGCTCGGTGCGCAACCAGTTGCCTGTGGTTGTCGTGATAGTGCGTTTCGCGCATGCCGAGCGGCGCGAAGATCAATTCGTCAGCCGCTTCACGCAGGGATTTCCCGGTGGCGGCCTCGACGATATGTGCCAAGAGGAAGTATCCAGAGTTGCTGTAGAGGAACTCGCTGCCGGGCGCAAAGTTCAGCTCGCGTTGGCGCGCGATCTTCGCGATCACTTCGGCGTCGGTGTAGAAGTCCGCGCCCGATTTACCTGCGAACCACATCAGGCCGAGGTAATCCCGGATGCCACTCGTGTGGTGCATCAGGTTCCGAATCGTGATCTTGCGACCATAGTCCGGCATCTGTGGAAGCCACTTTCGAATGTCGTCGTCCAGTGAGAGCTTGTTGCGAAGATGAAGCAAGACGACGCACGCTGCCGTGAACTGCTTCGAGGTGGAGCCGATTCGGAAGATCGAGCGCGGCTCGTTGGGGACTGCGTGCTCGAGGTCGGCCATGCCGTATCCCCTTGCGTATGCAATTTGGCCGTTGCGATACACGGCTACCGAGCACCCTGGTGAGTTCTTGGAGTCGTATTCCTTGAAGACCGGATCCACGATTCGTGCCAGACCTTGTTCAAGGGTCGTAACGGCGGCGCTCACTGCGCGCAGGCGCTTTGGCACTTCGTCCTGGAATGACGTGCTCGCGTGGGCGGGAAGAACAAACAGGATGGCCGCGGCGGACAGAAGGTTGAATTGCATGTTGCGTGACTAACAGGTAGGGCTGCTCAGGCCGGAGGGGAGCCCCGGCTGATCGAACAGCGTGTGTAATGTCAGAAAGAGGACGGTGAGGGAGCCAACGAAGAAGGCTCAGCGGCTCAGCGTGTGAGTTCGAGCGCGTAGTAGGTGTTGCAAGCGGAGTGCCCCGTGTCCCCGAGGGGCGCTGTGAGGGCCCTGAAGCCGACTTTCTCGTAGAGTGCTCTCGCTTGGCGCATGTGCTCGAGGGTTTCGAGGTAGCAGGTGCGGTAGTCCGCCTCACGCGCGGCATCAAGGCAGCGTGTAAGAAGCACGCGCCCCACGCCGATCCCGCGCGCGCTGGGCCGCGCGAACATCTTTTGCAGCTCGCAGACCTTGTCGTCGCCCGCGCTGGCCAGCGGTGCGAAGCCGCTGCCGGCGAGCAACTCGCCCGCGCGCTCCGCGACGAAGTACGAGGTTCGTGGCCCGGCGTAGGCGCTGTGCAGGGCCTTGAGCTCCACGTCCTCACTGGAAAACCCACCCCCAACCGCCCCGAACTCTGCCAGAACGTCCCGTATCAGTTGCGCCATATCGGCCTGGTCTGCGCGCCGCAGCGGACGCACGATGACGCCGTCGAGGGCGCGCGCCCGACGCAGCGCGTCCTCGTAGAGGATCACTCCTTCGACCACAGTCGCGCGCTGCTTCTCGGACAAGTGGGCCAACGCCCGCCCGACGAACTCATCTGCTTGCTCGTGCAGTTCGTGCACCAGCCGCGCGCCCTTCTTACTCATTCGCATCGGCTTTGCACGCTGGTCAGCGGCATCCACCTGCAGCTCGAGCAACCCCTTGAGCGCGAGCGACTGCAGCGCGCGGCTCGCGGTTGATTTGTCCACGCTCAGGAGTTCCGCGACTTCGATGGAGGTCATCTGGCCGTGCTGGGACACCTCGATCAGCACGTGGCACTGCGCCGGCGTGCAGCTTGTGCCGTCGACCTGGGGCTGCATAACGCCGAGCGCGCGCGCCAGACGCCGGGACTGGTCTCGGAGCCGGCGGACCTCAGGGTCGGGGGGCACGGTAGGGCTGCGGCTCATAAATGCAACATACACCCAACTAGATGCACCTTGCAACCATATCGCAGAGTGAGTGGCGAGAATCTATGAGCCCGCGACACCCCAAGACTCGATCGCGGTTCGCGAGAAGCAGTTACGACAGCGACTCAGAAGCTCGTTGGCTCGGTGCTCCTTGACCTCGTGCACGTGCCGTGGACCGCTGCAGGTCTTGCGCGCGGCTGGCCAGCGCTCTTGATGAACGGCATCGGTGGTGTCTGGTATGCGTGGCTGGCAAACCGGTGGTTGCGCAAACTGTCGACATGGGGTTTCCCCCGACTCGCCCGAGCTATGCCTAGCACCAAGTGCCGAGTCCATCCCAAGTACAAGACGCAGTATCGCGTCGGTAACTGGTCAGACTACGACCGATCCCTAATCGAGCTTGGCAGCCTCACGATCTGGGGGTCGCCAGACGCAATCGCACGATGGAATGCCAAGCCCTCGTGGCGTCGTGGAGGCAGCGCAAGCGCTCCGACCTGGCCATCG
Source organism: Planctomycetota bacterium (assembly GCA_051274975.1). Classification (GTDB taxonomy): domain Bacteria; phylum Planctomycetota; class UBA1135; order UBA1135; family UBA2386. The sequence goes on from JBNMND010000228.1 coordinate 2,590, forward strand.
AGACGGGGCTCACACTACGCCTGGTGTTCAAGTTGCCACTGCGCCGAGTCGAAGGATTCCTGCGTTCGCTGTTCGACTAGATGGGCCTCGCGCTCGACGTTCCAGACCACACAACACTCTCGCGGCGGGGCAAGCATCTGCAGGGGAGGCTGTGGATATCGCGCGCGAGATCGAGTCATTCGACGCGTTCGCAAGATTGCTCGACAGCAATGAGAAGAAGGGTTCTGGGGCTCATCTGCAGGCTCGTGCCGAGCGAAGCCTACAGCGGCGCGTCAATCGCCGAGGCTCCGAGCTGAACCCAGTAGAGCCCCGTGTAGAGGAAGCGGATCGTGGAGAAGTGCAGCCCACTCGCCCTGAAGGGAGTTGCCGTCTTCTTGAAGATGGGGTCAAACGAAACCCCATGGCCGGTAGCCGACGGTTGCAATACGGAGAAGTTGAGTATGGACCCCGGAACCGGGTTGAGCGGCGGCGGGAAGTTCGTGTTCTCGGTGAGGGAAACTAGGATCGTCAAGCCCAGGCTACAATCGACCTGGACCACACCGGCGCTCGAAGAGAGACTCTGAAGGGTGGCTGCGAAGCCTTCTGCAGCGAGAATGCCTGGACCACCTCGGCGCAATCGCGCGTCCGCGACCCCCGTCACGCTGTTCGCGAACTCGATCGTCTGATTCGTAAGCACGGTATCGCCAAGCGTGCGGCGAGTTGACTTCGTCGTGCTCGCGACGTCGAGATGCGTGTTGCCCGCGGGCAAGTTGAAGCGGTTGTTATCGACGTCGATGCTCTGCAGGCCGGTCCCACCCAGAATCGCCGTGAACGGACCACCGAGACCTGACGAGAACTGATTGTGTTCGACAATGACGTTGAACGCGCCCTGCGGACCATCGAGACGAATGAACTGATCCTCACTGAGGCCGCTCGTTTGCGGAACACGGCTGTGGTCGTTGCGAGCGATCGTCAGATTCGCGACGCGGTCGGCGTAAATATCGAACGGCACGTTCGCCTCGAAGCCACAGTCGGCGATCAGATTCTCGTAGACCCGATAGCCGGTGATGCCGGTCATGTAGATGCCGCCGTGCGATGTTGGACCGACCCCGTTGTTACCGATGAGTGAGTTGGTGATCTGCGAGAGTTCTGTCGCCGCGAAGATTCCGCCCTTCGCGTTCAATTGGATGTCAAGGTGATCAAGCCTCATGTTGTAGGCCACGGTGGCATCGCCAGGAGCGGCCAGATTGATGCCGTATCTGCCGTTCCGACGGAACACGCAGTTCTCGATCGTCCACGTCTTGGGCTGCCCAAAGTCGTTCAGGTCCGCGCTCATCAAGAGACCGTCGAGAGCGTGGTCGCTCACCCGGCATTCGGAGATTCTTCCGTTCCAAACGTCCTCGATCTCGAACCCGACCGACCCGGAACTGTTCGGACTGGTCACCTCGATTCCTTCGATATTTAGAAACCATCCCTGCTGAGAAGCCGCGTTCGCGGTTCCGAAGAAAAATGCGGGCCGACCGCCCGTCTGATTCTGGATGACTGTGTGCCCAGGCCCTTCACCGCGCACCGTCAAGCCGCGACCAAAGTCGCCGATTTCCGTGAAGAGCCACTGCGCGGTCGTTCCGAAGTGGTACTGCCCCGCTGGCAGAAAGAGCTCGGCACCACATCCCCCGGCCGCGTTCAATGCCTTCTGGACATTCTGCGAAGTGTTGTCTCCCCACCACTGCGGCACGATTTGACTAACGCTACCGGCGCTGAATCTCACTGTTCCGTCACCGGCAAACACGCGGGTCTGCGCGGCGACAAACGCACCGGTCACCGTCAGGTCGTGGCCGGCGAGTTGGATGGTCCCGCCGCCTAGGTGTACGAGGGAGATGTTCTTCGGGATCTTAAGATCCACGCCGAGCATGTCGTCGGTGTCGGCGAACAACACGGCCGGAGTACGCGAACCGAGCATCTGCACGGCACGATGCAGTCGACCCGAGCCGACGTCTTTGAAGGTGCTAAGATCGTGATGGCTCGAGGCGTCGGCTGGAGGACCGCCACCGGGCCACGACAGGGATGCAGTTAGCAGCAGCGCAGCAGTGATAGCGACGTGGTATTTTTTGGGCATTGTGCAGCTCCAGCTTCATTCTGCGGCTCGACAGGGATCAGCGCGCAATTGGAAGACTAACATCTCGAGCGAAAACCTGCGCACCGCAGGCCGACATGCGGCCTTCTAAACGCTACTAGCGGTGTGATGCAGACAGTTGCCGTCTTATGCGCGAGTCATCGACGTCGCTCACAAGGCGGGTTGCCGCAGGCCTATTCATGGATACGTCGAGGACAACCCAACGCAATGAGCGGCGTTGAGGGCCGCGGAGAAGATGGCTAATTTCGGCATCACACCACTAGCTGCGCCTTCGCGTAAGAGGAACCGGGGAGTCGCGGCGCCAAGGCACCGTTCGCAAGGGTGGAATCACAAGTCCTTCTTGAACCGATTCCCCTTGGCGCGACGACTACGTAAGGCAACGTGACCAATCCACCGACTTACCCCGAAGAGCTGCTGGCCCAAACCGACTGGTTGAAGCGGCTCACACGAGAGCTCGTTCCCATCGAGCATTCCGCCGACCTGGTGCAGGAAACGCTGGTCGCCGCACTCGAACGCCCGATGCCAACCAAGGCCGCGGTGCGAACATGGCTAGAGCGCATTGCGCGCAACCTCGCCGCGGGCGGGACTCGGGCGCGCTATCGCAGACTGCGACGCGAACGCGATGCGGCGCACGCGGGAGCTGAGCCATCGACAGCCGACACGCTCGCCGAGTTCGAAATGCACCGTTCGGTTGTCGACGCAGTGCGGTCGCTGCGCGACCCGATCCGAACCACCTTGCTACTGCGATTCTGGGAAGACCTGCCCCCGCGCGCAATCGCCAAGCGCATGCAAGCGCCAGTCGAGACCGTTCGCACCCGCATCAAACGTGGCCTGCAAGAACTTCGCGGCTCGCTCGACGCGCAGCACGGTCGTCGTGAAGCGTGGTCGTTTCCTTTACTAACCTTCTCGATGGGACGGCGTGCAATCGCCGCACCCGCGAGCCTCGCCATCTCCACCTCAGTCCTTCTAATGAACATCAAGGCCTTGGCGATTGCCGCCATCGTTGTGCTAGGAATCGTTGGCGCGTTCGCCTGGAACGCCAACCAACTCGACGTGCCGTCGCCCCACTCAAAGACTAAAGTCGCATTGCTGTCGGTCGAGGTCGAACCCAACACCACCACGTCGACTTCGCGCAACGCGATGACCGAGCAGCCAACCATCGCGTCCAACGAACGAACGTCGGTAGCGTCGAGGCCGATCGCCAACGGCGAGTGGCTGGAAGGCACCGTCACTGATGAGCGGCTCAACCCGCTGGCAGATGTCGAAGTCAGCTGGCTCACCGGGGCACAAGCCAACAAGTTCCGCAGACCTACCGGTCCCGAACTGTCACCAGCAGCAGTCCAGCTTGATCGCACGCGCTGGACGCTCTGGCACCTGAGCGACCGCAACTGGATGCACCGGAAGGTGCTACTCGGCGACATCTTCGAAGGCACGTTCGTCAGCCGCACCCTTGCGAACGGCTCGTTCCGCATCCGCCGCGCAGACCAACAAGAACGCGCGGTGCTCGCGCTCTGGTCGCCAGCGATCGGTTGCCGCTTCCACGCGCTCGCGTCACCCAAAACGCACCAGCAAATCGTCTGCAAGCAATGGCCCAGCCTCCGCGGCCACGTCATCAACAACGGCGACGACCTCACCGAACTGGTCGAAGTCACCGTCGACTACAACCCGCCGCGAGGCGGCAGAGCCCTGCAGTTCAGGGCAGATGCATCCGGCTTCTACCACACGCCGCAAATCCCTCCGGGCATGCACGTCATCGGCTTTCGAGCCAAGAACCATCACTACAAGACCGAGCAGTTCGACCTGCGCGAAGACGCGATCGTGGACGCGACACTGACTCGTTTGCCGCGCCTGCATACCCTACTCATCGACACCGCCGGCCGCCGGTGGACCAGCGAACGATTCGCCGCCCTCGGATGGAGGCCAGAGCAAATGCAGTTCCTCCTGACGCGTGAAGACTTCCAGACCGAAACGGACCTGAGCGGCACTCATCACCCGCGCTCCGCCATGAAGTTCACGGCGGACAAGCTATGGCTGCAAGGCTTCGTCGAGGACGACCAAGCACTCGCTCTTTCCGTCTGGCAAGGACGCGAACGCATTGCTGCGGCGCAACTGAGCGACCACAACGTCGAAGAGGTTGTCATCGACTTCCCGCAACCGAAGTCGGCAACGACTCTCGACGTGCGCGTATCCCTTGGCAACGCCATCACCCCGCTGCCAGAAGTGCACTTGGCACTCGGAACCATGTGGGGCCTTGGCCGCTACAACTTCAGAATTGCCGCGCAAAGCAAAGGTGCCCGTGACCGCTTCGAACTCAACTTACCCGGCTACCTACGCGGCCAAACGGCGCAGCTCGTCGTCGTTGCCGAGGGCTTCTCCGAACAAACAGTGGACGTAGCAATCCCCACCGAAGGCTCTCCGCAACTCGTTCGGGTCAACCTGCCCACCGCCGCGTTCACCTTGGTCGGCAAGGTGATCGACGAGAACAACCAACCAGTAGGCCGCGCTCGCATTCGCATCGCCACGGCACAAGGAGACATCTTCCGCTCCCGAGTCGCAACGTTCACCCGAACGGATGAGCATGGCGGGTTCCGCTTCACCAATCTAACCAGCCGGCACGTGCGCGTTTTCGTCGGCCGAGAAGGATTCGCGAGCACGTCCGCACTCACGTGGACCAACCGAGAAGGGCCAGCGATCATTCGCCTACCACCCGGAGTGCAACGCGAGATCGACATCAGCGACGCTGGCGACGAACTCGTGATGCTGCGTGTACTCGACTCGCAAGGCGACCCGTTGAACGACGACCGCATCTACGGCGCCGTGCATGGCGGCAAGACCACGCAGGCGAGGCTATCGATTCACGCTTACACGGCCGAGATCTGGACAACCAACGGCACTCAACCGCTGTTCACCGTCAACCTGCAATAGCTGTGCAACCAACCGTGGTTCAGAGCAGTCCCGAGACGAGGCAGCTTTGACCCCCAAGAGCTAGATGCCACACTCCACGTCGCGGCGAGGCGCTTCCGCCAAGTCCCAATCTCTCCGGCGCAGAGATCGCGCTCAGGCAACTCGATAAGCAAACCCGTCGACGTGCAGGTAATTCAAGCACGGGGCCAGGCACAGCCGACTTCCCGGCGGGCTGTGCAGCTCCACAAGACGGCAGTCGAGGTGCTTACCACGCGCAAAAAATCTCAGAGAGATGCGAGCGCACTTACGCTGCGTCAACCATCTGGACGGGAAAGCGCGGTAAGCCCAATGCTCTGTGCTAACACTGCCAGCAGCACACGACAGCACGCATGCCCTGCCCCCATCCCGCTTCCAATCCCCAGCCAAAGCCGCACCGTGCAACGAGAAGCCGTCGAAGTCCGCGCACAACGGAACATCACGCTGGCCAGCAAGTTCGCCTGATAGCGCCACACCTTGCACCGCTGCCGCATCCAAGTCGAGCAACAGTTGCTCGCCGGAAGCACTTCCATCCCTACGATCGACCGCACTCAGCCGAGACATCCCATCAGACTCTGGATTGCACAGAGATCATGTCATCAGTTAAGACTGCAAACATGAGTGCCATTTGGCGTTCTTGAATAACGACTCCCAACGATCCGATGCCATGTCAAACGCTGCGATCACGCCCGGTGCCGCAGATCCTCTGCAGGCGATCCGCCAACGGTTCGCGCCACTCACACGAGCTCTGCTTGATCATGAAGTTTATTCGAAGCTGACCAGCATCCACGCGCTGCGCATTTTTGTGCAACACCACTGCTTCGCTGTCTGGGACTTCATGTCGTTGCTGAAGACGCTTCAAGGCAGGCTGACCTGTGTTACTGCTCCGTGGACGCCACCCAAGAATCGTGAGGGTGCGCGCTTGATCAACGAAATCGTTGTCGCGGAAGAAAGCGACCAGGTGGCTGCCGGCGACGCTCACTCCAGCCACTTCGAACTGTACCTGGATGCGATGCGAGAGATTGGAGCTGACACCAGCATCATCAGCTCATTCGTCGACTCTGTCGCAACCGATAAGTCCTGGCAGGGTGCCTTGGCTGATGCGCGGATCCATCCATCGATTGCTCGTTTCGTGGAGCGCACCATGTCGCTGTGCGCAGAAGGCGACGACTGGGAAGTTGCGACTGACTTTGTGCTTGGTCGCGAGAAGCTGATCCCCGACATGTTCCGCCAGGTCACGGCAGCACTTACTGCAAACGCAGACATGTCGACCGATTCGCTATCCTACTACCTCGATCGGCACATCGAGCTGGATGAGGACGAACATGGGCCGGCCGGGGCGAGGCTCTTGAGTTCACTATGTCAAAGCGACACGGCCCGTTGGAATGCTGTTGAGCGCGTCGCGCGTCAAGCGTTGCAGGCCCGAATCGAGCTTTGGGATGGGGTCGTCATGTGCATCGACGAACTCGGGGATCCCGTTGAAGACGTCGCTCGTGTCAGTGTTGTGCCAAGAGGCCCTCAGTCAGGCGAGCGGTGATACCGTTGTTATGGATTAAAAGACATCGGCAGGGTGCGAGCATGGTGTGGTGAGGTTCCGGGGGCTTGGCTTTGTTCCTATC
>JBNMND010000229.1:0-9255 GCA_051274975.1 Planctomycetota bacterium
CCGCGACATAACCTCTTGCGAACGCTCCGAGGAGACGCCACAGACAATGCGGTCCGGCTTGGTGAAGTCTTCGATCGCCGCGCCTTCCTTGAGGAACTCAGGGTTACTGGCAACATCGAAGGGAAGCTCCGAGTTACGAGCCTCGAGCGCCTTCTTCAGTTCTTTACGAACCTTCTCGGCGGTGCCAACCGGCACGGTACTTTTAGTGATGACGACGAGGTAGTCGTCCATCTGCTCGCCAATCTCCTTGGCGACCGCCAGCACATAACGAAGGTCGGCGCTGCCGTCTTCACCGGGGGGCGTGCCAACCGCGATGAACGCGGCCTCGGCGCCTTTCACAGCATCGCTCAACGTCGTCGTGAACTTCAGACGGCCAGCCTTCACATTGCGTTCGACAATTTCTTCGAGCCCAGGCTCATAGATTGGCAACACACCTTTGTGGAGGTTAGCGATCTTCTCTGCATCGACGTCCACGCAGGTGACATCCATGCCAACATCGGCCAAGCAGGACCCTGTGACGAGGCCTACGTATCCGGTTCCAACAACGGCGATTTTCATGACGAGGTAAGGTTTAAGTGTCTGACTGAGGGGATCGCCCGCTTTCCAGACTGAGTACAATCGACCAGTGTCGATCGCTGGCACAAGGAAGGAGCGAAACCCCCGGCGCCACGGTGGCCAGAGAGACGAGAGGCCCTGGCTGGGGAATCGGGCCAGAAGTTGTACCGAGAGACTGCCGGCGGAACCAGATCTGGCTGGATTGCAGCCAGCGGATTGTTGGCCGCTTCTCCCGACGCCCAACGATTCTGACCGCCTGCTCCGTGGATCCACCCGCGTCCCGTAGGTAGCCTGCTCCCGTGACGGCATCCGATCCGAAGAGTCTCGAGTCCCTTTCCCGCTTTGGCTACGATCAGAAACTGCAGGAAGAATGGCAGCAGAAGGTCAAGGACGGCACATTCGCCGAGGCCAACAACCTAGTCACCGGCGAGCTCAGTGCGCCGCCAGCCGACCGCATCCACGGGCTGCCCGACACCGGCACCAGCGAGTGGCAAGAGCTGCACGAGCTTGGTACCCAGGCGATCAAGAACGGTGAGTTTGCAGTCTGCGTCCTGAACGGCGGCATGGCGACGCGATTCGGCGGCGTCGTTAAAGGTGTCGTGCCGGTCCGCAACGACCGCTCATTCCTCGGCATGGCGATCGACAATGCGCGCGAGAACGCCGAAGCCGCCAACGGCCGAGTCCCCGTCTACTTGATGAACAGCTTCGCGACCGACGCCGCGACCAAGGAACACTTCGCAGCCAACGACAACTTCGGCAGAAAGCAAAGCGACATCGAACACTTCACCCAGTTCGTTGCATTGCGCGTGACCACCGACGGCGAACTGTTCCGCCTCGACAACGGAGAAACGTCACCCTACGGACCCGGCCACGGTGACTTCGCCGCGGCGTTCCGTGAGTCTGGTTGCTTGAAGCGCTTTATCGATGGCGGCGGCAAGTATGTGTTCGTTCGCAACGTCGATAACCTCGGCGCCCTGGCAAGCCCGGTTGTGCTCGGCCACCACATCAAGAGCGGCCAACAGATGACGGTCGAACTCGCGCCCAAGTGGCAAGGCGATGCCGGCGGCGCGCCCTACACCTACGACGGCCACATGCAACTCGTCGAGCAGCTGCGCTACCCGGAAGGGTTCGACAGCAGCATCGTTGACGTCTTCAACTGCAATACGATCACGTTCACGGCAGCGGCGCTGGTTGCTCCAATCGAGCTGGGTCGTTACTACGTCGAGAAGAAGGCCGAGGGCCGCACGGCGGTGCAGATTGAACACCTGATCGGTGAGCTCACGGCGCACCTGCCAACCAACTACCTCAAGATTTCGCGCGAAGGCTCGCAGTCACGCTTCCTACCGATCAAGACACCGGCCGACCTCATCACGATGAAGCCGGCGATCGACACGATCTACGACGCCTAGCAGGCGGAGACACCAAAGGCATGCAACACGAAGTGCGCAGCATTCCGCCGGCACCTCGCCGAGCGCGCCTTCGCCCGATGCTCGGCCATCGTTGGCCGCTGCTCGTGGCTGGCGGAATCATGGTTTTCCTCGGCAGCTTGATTGCATGGGCCATGTTCCTGCAGTCGAGCGGCACGTTCTCGTGGGGTGAGCGACTCGATAACGGCCGAACCGAAGTCATCGAAGGGGTCGTGCAGGAGATGCGCCCATCGATCCAGTTCAACGATCGGAATTGGGATGACGTGCACTACCTGGCACCGTGGTTTCCGGAGGGTTCTGGCTCGGAGCACCAGGGCATCGACCTGTATGGCTGCACGTTCGTGCCGGCTGGCAGCTACATGATCGGCGATATCGTGCCCATCGAAGTGCTGCTGGAATCCCCTAACATCCACCGCGTGCAAGGCGGCGTACTGCGCGCCGACCGACGTTGGCTCTACGCGCAGTTCTGGATCGTGGTCATGGTCATCCCGGGCGCCCTGATCCTGCTGACGTGGCTGACGTCGATGTTCCAATTGCGTCAGGTGTTGGTACACGGCGATGTCTCCGTCGGTCGCGTCGTCGAGGTGCGACCGGTCAAGTACGTCTTGCCAGAGATGCTGACAGTTACCTACGAGTTCCGTGACCACCGCGCCCGAATGCGTAAGAATCGTCATTGGGTTCGTGCTCGCGGAGCGCTCGGCAATCGCCTCCAAAACTGGACGGTCAAGAGTCGCGACGAAGCGCTACCCGTGCTGCACGACCGCCGGTTCCCGCACTGGAACCGGCTGCTGTTGCCGCGCGACTTCCTCCTCACACCTCTGACTCGCATCCAAGGCCTTCCAACCGGTGACTGATGATTCCCTCGACGTTCAGGCGCTGCTCGGTCCAGAGGGACCGATTGCTCGCCGCCTGCCGGACTTCGAGGTTCGATCGCAGCAACTCGACTTCAGCCAGGCGGTCGCCGACGCACTAAAGAACCGTCGCCACCTGATCGCCGAAGCGGGCACCGGTACCGGTAAGTCGTTCGCCTATCTGCTGCCGGCCGCGATGTATGCCGACACCCACCAGGGCGAAGGGCCAGTGGTGATCTCGACCCGCACGATCGCGCTGCAAGAACAACTCGACGGCAAGGACTTGCCGTTCTTGCACGCCGTGTTGCCGTTTGAGTGGTCATCGGTCACGGCGATCGGCCGCAACAACTACGTGTGCTTGCGCCGCATGCATCAGGCGGAACGCGAAAAGAGCCTGTTTGACGATCCCGAGCGAAGCACGCAACTGCAACGCATCGTCGACTGGTCGATGACAACCAAGGACGGCACGCGCCAGGACCTAGAGTTCCCGCCGCGCCCAGAGGTTTGGGAGGCAGTACAAGCCGAGCACGGCAACTGCCTGAATCGCGCCTGCAAGCACTACAACCAGTGCCATTGGCAGAGGGCGCGCCGCCGCATGCAAACGGCCCAGGTGCTGATCGTCAATCACGCGCTCTACTTCGCCGACCTGGCGCTGCGCATCGCGGGCGCTTCGTATCTGCCCGCCCACCGCGTGGTGATCTTTGACGAAGCCCACCACCTCGAACGCACCGCAACCGAAAGCCTCGGCATGCGGATCGGGCGATCGTCGGTTGGCTGGCACCTGAGCCGCATCCACAAGCGTCGCAGCGACAAGTCGCTGCTGGCCCGGTTTGTAAGCCCCGCGGGGCGCTTGCTGTGGGAAGAGGCGCACATCCTCAGTGAAGCGTTCTTCGACTCGCTGCAAGAACGCCAACGTGCCGGCGGCAAAAGCGACAGCCTCTCGCTATACGAAAGTGACGTCGAAGAAGGGCTATCCCCAGTCCTGCGTGCGTTGAGTGGCGAGATCGCTACGGCGGCGATGCGCGTTGAACAGGTCGATGCACAGATGGAGCTGCAAGCGCGCGCCAACGGGCTCGACTCGCTGTGCGCGATGCTGCGCGCGTTGTGCGTCTACAACCCGGCATCGGAAACGCCACTGGTGCGATGGCTCGAACCCTCGCGCAACGGCACGCTGCTGTGCGGCGCGCCACTCGATGTCAGTTCAACGTTGCGCAAGCACTTATGGCAAGGCGGTGCGACGGCCGTGTTGACCAGCGCGACGTTGGCGACGGATGACGACAACGATTTCTCTTGGTTGCGCGGCCAACTCGGACTCGACCAGGCGAACACGCTGCGCGTCGGCTCACCGTTCGACTACGACCGTGCAGTCGAGTTCGTGATCGAAGAAGCGATGCCCGACCCGTCGCGCGAGTCCCAATCGTATCGCCGCGAAGTCGCCGAACGCACACTGCAACACGTCATCGACAACGGTGGCCGCGCGTTGATCCTGTGCACCTCGTGGGACTTCGTGCGCAACCTGGCGCAGACGTTGCGTGGGCGACTCAACGACGAAGGCATCGAATTGCTCGTGCAAGGTGAGGCGCCGCTGTCGCGCTTGCTCGAACGCAAACGCGAAGAAGAGACGTCCGTGCTGATCGGCACCGACAGCTTGTGGGAAGGCATCGATGTGCGCGGCGAAGCGTTGTCGCTGTTGGTCGTGACCAAGTTGCCGTTCGCGAGCCCGGGCCATCCGCTAACCCAGGCGCGCATGAAGCTGCTGAAAGAACGCGGCAAGGATCCGTTCGGCGACCACTCGCTGCCGGAGGCGATCCTGAAGTTCCGCCAGGGCTTTGGCCGGCTGATTCGGGGCGGCAGCGACCGCGGCAAAGTGGTGCTGATGGACCCGCGGGTGCGCACCAAGGGTTACGGGCGCAAGTTCGTCAAGGCGCTGCCGTTCTCGGACGACTACCAGCCAGAACACTAGCCGCAAAGGCACCTTACGCCTCGATCATCCCGCTTGGCCGAGCGCCATCTTCGGGCTTAGCACGACAGGATCTCCGGACCCTGGGACACTAGGTGCTATCGCAGTGATATCACTTCGATATATAATTCAGGAGTCCACTACCATGAACACCACCTCGTCCGAACAACCGTATCCCGGCGCATCCAGCGGCGTCCCGAAGCTGATCCTCGGCATCCTCCTCCTGCTGACGGTGATCGGCATCCCATTCGGCATCCTGATTCTGTGCGGCCTGGTGCTCGTCAACCCCAACCAGTCGAAGGTCGTCATCCTCTTCGGCCACTACAAGGGCACCCTGCGTGAAGCGGGTCTGTATTGGGTCAACCCGTTCTCCGTGCGGCGCCCGATCAGCTTGCGCGCCCACAACTTCAACAGCGAGCACCTGAAGGTCAACGACCTGCGCGGCAACCCGATTGAGATCGGTGCCGTGGTCGTCTGGCGCGTGCGCGACACAGCGCAGGCCGCCTTCGATGTTGAGGACTATCAGAGCTATGTCGAAGTGCAAACCGAGTCGGCCCTGCGTCACCTCGCGACCCTGCACCCCTACGACACGCCGCACGACAACCAGACGTCTCTTCGTGGTAGCAGCGAAGCCGTCAACGGCGAGCTCCAGAAGGAACTCGAATCACGTCTGGCGCGTGCTGGCATTGAAGTTCTCGAAGGTCGCCTGAGCCACTTGGCCTATGCCCCGGAGATCGCTGGTGCGATGCTGCAACGCCAGCAAGCCGAAGCGATCATCGACGCACGCACACAGATCGTCGAAGGCGCATGCGGCATGGTGCAGATGGCACTCGACCGCCTGCAAGCCAATTCGGTCGTCACGCTCGACGAAGAGCGCAAGGCGCAGATGGTCAGCAACTTGCTGGTCGTGCTCTGCTCCGAGCGCACAACTCCGGTGGTCAACGCCGGCACGCTTTACAGTTAGCGATGACCACTTCCCGTGGCTGAACCCAACACGAAGAAGGGCTTCCTGCTCCGCCTGCCGCAACCGCTGTTCGACGAACTGCGGCGGTGGGCTGGGCAGGACATGCGCAGCATCAATGGACAGATCGAGTGGGTCCTGCGCGACGCGGTGAAGAAGCGTGGCCGCGCGGTCGACGCAGAGTCGGACCAAAACGGTCCGGAACGCGACCCGCCTGCTACTAGCTGATCGCTAGTTGCCGAGCTTCTGGCACTCGGGAATCGGGGAATCGGGTCCGTGAGTCAAGATCGGTTTATCGATCTGCAACGGCCCCAGACCGAAGCGCTGCGCCAAGTCTTCGTAGGCGTAAGACCGGACGTTGCCACCGTTGAACAACACGTTGACATGACCATCTGCAAACGTCCACTGACCTTCGTTGTCGGTAGCGATCCAAGCGTCACGCGCAGACCCCATCGCAGTCGGTAGGTGCTCGTGTGCGCGCCCCACGTAGTGAGTGTCCTCACTGGTAACGCTGGCGATGTCCGGCCACGGCTCTTCGCCCTTTTCCATCACCCCACGCATGGAGAAGTAGTGCGAATCACGTTCTCGCGCCCCCGGCGAGAAGAACAGATCGAAGTTCTCCGGCGTGTGATCGAAGATCTTCCCCGTCCAAGTCGACAACACGAACTTGTGGCCGCCCTTGCTTGGCAGCGCCACGCGATGCACGCGCTTGTAGATCTCCATCCACGTAAAGTGGGTGCGCAACTGCAAGGTATCCAAGGATGCGTTCGCCGCATGATTGGCGCTAGCTGCCATCGGCAAGGCACACGCAGCCATCAAGCTGACGCACACCACCAACACGCACCACTCGACCAAGGTGAATCCTGACTCTGTCCATCGCTTCATAGGTTGCCTCCTTCCTCCCAAGCTTGAAGGGGAAAGCGCACCTTGGCAAGGCGGTCGTCACGCGACCGCACAACGCATCATCACATGACGACCCAGATGTTGCCGCGCTTGTCGGGGGAATTGGCCGCGTGAACGTGCTTGCTGCCATCGACAGCGAACGCCGACAGCCCGGCTAACGGTGCCCTGCCGCCGGCATAGACCTCGTTCGCCATATTGGTCGTCGTCACACAGCCCATTTGGCTGATGAAGAACGCGCGGTTGCCGGTCTTGCCACGCTCCACTGGCCACGCGTAGCAAATCCAGAGCGACTCCGCGCCATCGGCTGCAACCTCGGGACCGCCACCGCCGGCTGGCAGTTCTGTTGTCCAACCATCAGCAGTGTGCGGTAAGAACATCTGGAACCAATACCCACCGCGCTTAACGCGGCCGCCCACCACGTTGCCGAAACTCTCGGATAGCACCGGCTGAGATAGCGGCACCTTGGTACCGCGCAGTGGCGCGGCACCGGCAAGCTCGGCGAAGAAGCCATACTCGCCCTGACCGTTGCCATTGACGTCGAGGGCGCCACTCGCCTGCAGTTGCGACTGACCCGAGGAGATGTTCTTGAGCGTGGCGATGGCAGCCGACTCGTTGGCATTGACGTAACCAACAATGAGACCCGACGGCGAGCCCCCCACGATCAGGTAGCCGAGCACAGGTGCCAGCGCGAGAGCGACGACAAGAAACCGAAGTCGACGACGCACGGCGCGATAGCGGACCAATGCCACCTCAGACTCGGCGGCGTCAGGAAAAAGAGAAGAGAGAGAAGACTGTTCCATGGTTCTGTTTATGAACGGAGTAAGCAAAAGAAGACGCGGCTTCGTCGTGTGGTGGTGGCCGCGCTACTCGCTTTCCGCAGTCGCTTGCAGGAAGACCACGACGGCGTCGACCTGCTGCTGCGTGAGTCGCTTGCCGAGTTCGTGCATGCCCATCAGCCGCACAACTTCCCCGAGTTCGTGAACGGATCCGTCGTGCAGGTATGGCCCGGTGCGCGCCGCATGCCGCAGCATTGGCGCCTTGAACACGAAGCGGTCTGCGGCGACTCCCGTCACCGCAGCACGGCCAAGGTCTTCGGTTGCGAACGGCACAGCCTGCCCCATGACATGCGCCGACGCGCCGCCAAGGTTGCGGCCACGGTGGCACGTCGCACAGCCAACCTCGATGAACGTCGCGAGCCCCTTGCGCTCAAGGTTCGACAACCCCGCGTCATCGCCTTCGACAAAACGATCCCACCGACCGCGGGTTCGACTCCGCGACAAGTGCGCGGCAATCGCCTGCGCGAAGCGTTCGAGGCTCGGCTCATCGCCAGGAAACGCCGCTTCGAACTGTTCGTGCAGGACAGCATCGCCAACGAGCGTTTGCCGCGCCGATTCGTTGGTGTTCAGCAGCAAACGATCGGTGAGTTCGTATTGCACCATGGCCCGCAAGTCGGGCTGCAAACCATCCCAGCCAAACAGCAACTGCCGCGAGACATCGGCAAGGGCGGGCGTGTTGCGACCGTGCGTGAGCCGATCCTGACCAAGTTGCCTAGGGTCGTGGCACTGCGCACAACTGCCAGACGCGGTCTCGTGTGCAAACAACGACTTGCCGAACTCGGCCTGCGCCTGCGTCCCGCCAGAAGGACCGATCGAGCGAGCATCGACGCCGAACAACGCGTCGACGTGCTCGCGCAACGGCCCCGGTTTCGCCGGCCCAAAGCCCGGCAATGCCGCGGCCGCAACCGACCAACACAAGGCCGTGATCGCGGCCCAGGCGAACCAGCCAGGGCAATGACGATGCGCACCGCGAACCGGCGGCGACGCACGAGCATTGCCAGACGGAGAACCACTAGCCGCAGGAAAGGCCCCAAAAGCAGAGACCGGTCGAGGAGAATTCGGAGAAGAAGGATTCTGATCCACGTTCATGTTCGTTTCCCAATCGAAGAACGTGGCGTCGTGCGCGGTGGTGCCGATGTGTGGCTCACGTCGAGACGCAAAGCACAACCCGGTGGCGCTGTTGTCGGCTAGATGGACAACGGACTAGAGCAACGCAGTCATTCCCTACCCCAGAATGAGACCCGGCGTGGTTCGGCACCGGACCGGGCACTCAATTGCGCGCTGGACTCGCGAGCTACCGCTGTGCTTGACTGCGTGCCTGATGACATCGACGAGCGACGCGCCCAAGCGACACAAGCAAACCCTACTGCTGTGGATCGGCATCTACCCGACCATCACAACGGTCCTATGGCTGCTACTGCCCGTGCTACAAGAGCGCTTCCCGCTGCCCGTCATCACACTGATCGTCACCGTGATCGTTGTGCCACTGATGAGCTACGTCGTCATGCCGTTCTTGCAGAAACGGTTCGGCACATGGGTCCAGCGCTAACCGCGAGCCCAGCAGGTACGGTGCCAGGCACAGAAACAACTCATTCGACCTAACGGCCGGCGCTCGGGAAGTAGCGCTTTAGAGCGAGGAACCACTTCTCGAACGCGTGCCAGCTGATGAACGCCAACAGCCATGTGGCGACCGCGCACGTGATCGTGAACGCAATCGTGATTGGGATGCCGCCATAGTCTTCGCGCATCGACAGCAGCGTGG
>JBNMND010000230.1:0-9201 GCA_051274975.1 Planctomycetota bacterium
TGTGTAGGTCATTGCACGAGGCTTGAATCGCCTGTTGCACGGTTAGCGGACCGCCGGGGAACTCGCCGAGCGTCGACTTCTCGCGCACGGAAATCGGGCGACCGTCTGCAGACGCGCCGATGGTCATGATGCGTTCGGCGACGTCGTCTACGGCAGCGCGCACATCGACGAGGATTTCATCGAGCTGTTCGTGCACGCTCTTGAAGCGGGCTCCGCGTAGATTCCAGTGCGCCTGCTTGAGGTTGAGCGCAAGCGCAATTAGGTCGACAAGCCACGTGTTGCAGCTGTCGGCGACCTGCGTGCGGTCATCGAAGGAGATGTCGAAAGGAGCGTGGTGATGGATCGTTTCGTTGGTAGTCATGATATTGCTTCTGGTGCATCGAGGCACCGGTGTGGAAATGAGTCGCCGCCGGATTCCGACGTTTGTGTGCGTCGCAACTTGTCGACGGTGCTACGGCGTCGGGGCACGCAGTTGCTGCGCGTGGCGGGCGTTCGCCTGAGAGAACGCTTCGTGCAATGCGCTCGGCTCGTGTGGCTCCGCTGCGTCATCGACGGACAGCAACACGGCACCGTCACGGATCTCTTGGCCGTATGCCAAAAGATCGTCAGGTGGGATGCCGAGTGTCACCAAGGCATCGTGCAGGCTGCCGATGTTGGCACTTGTCAATAGCCGTTCGATCGGGCCGACAAACAGGGCCCCGCTTTCGGGGCGTGAACCCGCCAGTCTTTGGCCCGTGCTGCCGATGGCGGTGGTTGCGGTTCGGTAGCGCGCCATGAATAGCTGTCCCAATGCGCTCGTCGAAGTGAGTGCCGAAACATGCTGACGCGTGATGCCTTTTGCAGCGAGGATACGGGTCGCTTGGACTGCGTCGTATGGGGCACGGTAAAGGGCGAACATGCGTTTCATGGCACTCGGGGTAGAGCAAGGAGCGTGCCGTTAGCGATATTGCAGGACCTGCAAACGGCTCCGTGGGGTGCCCTGCAGCAGTTACCGATCGCGAAGGCCGCAGCGTGCAGAATCTACAATCGGTGACTCGGGATTGCGTGCCGGTGTGCGAACCACGGTCTGTGTGGTGGCTGCGTTTGCTAGTCCCGGTGCGCGGGGCTACCGTGGCACGGTGCCGCCGCTCGTATCGATCCTGTCTGTCTTGGTTGCGGTTGTCGCGTTGTTGTGGGGGATCGTCTGGCGGCAGCGTGCGAGGCGAGTCATGCGCAGCCCCACGGATGCGCCATGGTCAGGTCCACAGTTGGCTGCCATCCTCAACTGCGTCCCAGTTCCGTGCGGCATCGTTGCGACTGATCTGCGTTGGTCCGCTATCAACGACTCATTCGCGCAGTGGTTAGGCCTGGCTCCCGACCAGATCATCGGCCACGAGGTCACGAGATTGGTCGCCGACGGCGAGCGCGCGGACTTTCGTGCCGAACTCAGCCGCCTGCTTGATGGTGAATACGCAAGGATCCAGCGCCGGTTGTTGCTGCAGGTTGGTGATGGGGAAGCCTTCCGGTGTGATGTTGTCGCCGCGTTGCTGGGCAGTGGCGAAGGGTGTGTGGTCTCGCTTTGGAGAGATCCGGAAGTGCACGGGCGGCTCGGGTCCTTGCGTTTGACGGAGCGCGCATTGCAAGCTGCAACCTGTGCCATGGTCATCTGCGATGCCCAGGTAGATGACTATCCAATGGTCTACGCGAACGCTGCGTTCGAGTCTCTGAGTGGCTACGGCGTTAGCGAAATTTTGGGGCACAACTGCCGGATGCTCAATGCACCGGAAGCGGACCAGCCCGGACTCGAAGAAGTTCGTGCCGCCTTGCGCGAGCATCGCCGAACGACCGTCGTATTGCGCAACTACCGCAAGGACGGCTCTACGTTCTGGAACGAACTGACGATTTCGCCTGTGTTCGATTCAGCGGGTGTGGTCACGCACTTCCTCGGCATGCAGAGCGACGTCACCGAGCGCATGGAGATGGCGGCGGAGCACGAGCGTTTGTTGGCGACGTCGGTCGCGGATCAGGAGAGTGCTGGCCGGGCGGCGAAGGCGCGAGAAACGCTGCTGACGGTAGTTTCGCATGAGCTGCGCTCGCCGTTGAACGCGATCCGGTTATGGACGTCGTTGCTGCAATCCTCGGACAGCGTCGATGCCGATTTGGTGCGGCGGGCGGTTGCGCAGATAGACAACGCGGTCACGGCGCAGAGTCGCATCATCGAAGACCTTCTAGACGTTTCACGATTTGAGAGTGGTCGCCTCGAACTGCAGCGAACCGTGATGGAGCTGGTGGCCTTGGTTCGTGAAGTGACCGATCGCAATGAGCCGCTCGCGGTCGATCGTGGTGTCAGCCTTGCGTTTGAGTCAACGGATCACGAAGCCTCTGTGCATGCCGATCGTGGCCGTCTGGATCAGGTCCTGCAGAACTTGCTCGACAATGCTATCAAGTTCACGCCGCGCGGCGGTCAAGTGCGAGTGTCTGTTGCGTTGCTTGAAACGCGGGTTCGTGTGGTTGTTCGTGACTCTGGCGAAGGCCTGGCGCCCGACAAGTTGCCGGACATCTTTGCACAGTTCTGGCAAGCCGAGCATCGGGACACGCGCGCGCACGGCGGGTTGGGGCTTGGTCTCAACCTGGTCAAGCAGATCGTGGAGTCTCACGACGGTGCGGTGGATGCACACAGCGACGGCTTAGGCAAGGGGGCGTCGATTGCGTTTGAACTGCCGCTCGTAAGCACTGGCAAGCAGGCGGCAGAGATGGCGCAACCGGTGGCTGCCGTGGGGGAACGCATCGAAGGCGATATCCTAGTTGTCGATGACGATCAGACCACGGTCGAGGTAGTGGCCATTGGTTTGCGCATGCGAGGGTATGCGGTGCGGGTGGCTGCGGATGTCCCAGCAGCGTTGGCACAGATTCAGGAGCGCAGACCGCGGCTTTTGATTAGCGACCTGATGATGGCCGGCCGCTCCGGATTTGATTTGGTGGAGGATGTGCGTTGCGAAGAGTTTGAGCGTGGCTTAGATCGTTTGCCCGCGATCGCGATCACCGGACGTGGTAGTCCTTCGGATCGGCGCGCAGTGCGTGCTTCAGGATTTGATCGCTATCTGCAGAAGCCGGTTCGCATGGAGGCACTGGTTGACACGATGACCGGACTGATCGACGCGGCGCGCAGCACAGTAGGTGCCGAGGTGCTGGTCGTGAGTGTTGATCGCGATACTGGCGAGCAGTTGCGTGCCGCGTTGGCTAAACACGGCCATCAGGTGCAGGTGGCCAGTTCTGCCGCGGATGCACTGGCCTTGGCGCATGACAATGCTCCCGAAGTGTTAGTTGCCGAACTTGAGCTGCCGGATGGTTCGGGGGAGTCGTTGCTTGACAGCATCTACAACGAGAACAGCTCGACCATGACGGTGTTGTTTGATGCTGCTAGTGAAGCCTCGGAGCGTGATGATCGGCATGCACGTCTTGCCCCGGGCGATACCGATGGTTTGCTGCGCTTGTTGGCTCGGTGGCTTACCTTGTGAACTTCCTGGGCACACCCAACTCACCCCTGAAGCGTCTCTGTCCTGCAACCTGCCTCCATGCCGCACGCACTACTCGTAGAAGATGATCCCGCCGCGTTGAAGGCTCTGACCGCTTTGGTGGAACGGCGCGGTTTCTCGACGGCGACGGCGGTCGATTTGCAGGGGGCACGACGGGAGCTTGCCAACGGCATTTTTGACACTGTGATGCTTGATGTGCATCTGCCGGGAGGCTCGGGCATTGATCTCTTACTTGAGATCCCGCAGGAGCGCCGGCCGCAGGTTGTACTGATGAGCGGCGACGATTCGGTTCGCGCTGCTTTTTCTGCATTGCCGATGAAGGAACTGCACTTCGTGCAGAAGCCCATCGACTTCCAAGAGCTGACGCAGATCTTGAAGAAGATGCGGCGGCGGTGCCATTCGAATGCGGGCCAGTCAGGGGCAGGCAACGCCCATACAGGCAAGCCAGGCAGTGCTGAGCCAAAGAAGCCTGTCGGCAGCGAGATCCTCGGGGAGTCGGCTGCGATTCGCCGCATCCTGACGCTGATTCGCAAGGTGGCACCGACCGAGCTCTCGGTCTACGTCGAAGGCGAGAGCGGTACCGGCAAAGAGCTGGTCGCACGTGCGATCCATGCTGGTAGCAGTCGTAGCACCGGACCATTCGTTGCCATCAACTGTGGGGCGCTGCCCGAGAACCTGATCGACAGTGAGTTGTTTGGTCACGAGCGCGGCGCATTCACCGGTGCCGAAAGTGCCCGTCAAGGAGTGTTTGAGCAGGCCAATGGCGGCACGCTGTTCTTAGATGAGATTGCCGAGATGCCGGTCGAGTTGCAGGTTCGGTTGTTGCGAACTCTGGAGACTCGCTGCGTGCGTCGCGTTGGTGGCAAGTCGGAGGTTGCAGTCGATGTACGGATCGTTGCGGCCACTAATCGTGCGTTTGATCAGGCGATTGCGGATGGCACGTTGCGGGAGGACCTGTTCCATCGACTGTGTGTTTTTCCGATCGCGGTGCCACCGTTGCGTGATCGTGGCGATGATGTGATTCGGTTGGCCCTTGGATTCCTGCGTGAGTTTCACGGCAGCGATCTGCAGTTGACGGCACGGGTGATGGCCGTGCTGCGGCGCTACTCATGGCCCGGTAACATCCGTCAACTGCGCAATGCGATGCAGCGTGCTGTGGTGCTGATCGAAGGCGAGGTCATCAAGGTCGGCTGCTTGCCTGAGCAGATCCTCTTGGAGGTTGGCGAAGAGACCGCCGAGATGTTGGATACGGAGGGTGCGACTGATGGGGCTGCAACGACTCACAGTGTGCTTACTGAATCTGTCCGAGGCGAACCCAATGCGGGCGATGCGGACACGCTCGGTATCGGCGTTGGCACTTCGATCGCTGAGGCCGAGCGACGCTTGATCGAAGCGACTCTCGAGAGCCTGGATGGCGATAAGAAATCGACGGCAGAGGTGTTGGGAGTGAGTTTGCGAACCCTCTACAACCGCCTAAGCGAATACGACGAGTGAGAACTCGGTCGCGGCGATGATGCGGCGATCTACTTGCTGCAGATGTGGGCCCTCGGCGCAAACGGAGAGAGCCCCACGCAATCAAATTCGCGTGGGGCTCTCATCGGCAACCCCTTCTCTTGGCGTCGGGTTTGTTGCTAGCGGTAGGGCGACCGGTGATTCGTCGAGCTATTGTTGCTGCAGCACCTTCTCAAGCGAGTCAACGTGGCGCTTCTGTGCGGGTACCAGTTCGCCATTGATATAGATTCGGCACTGGCTCGGCAGGTTGACGTTGCGCACAGCGTGCTGGTAGTCCGCCAAACCGCGCTTTTCGCCTGCGTGGAGTGTCTGCAGTGCAAGCTTGTTGCTAACCATCAGTGCCGAGCCTTCGAGTATCTTGACGAGTTGACCCCACATGCCGCTCGTTGTCTTGGGCTCGACCCCGCGCTTGCTGAGTTCTTCGTGGAAGAACTTGATGGCGTCGCCGTGCTCTTGGCACAGCGTGCGCAATAGAGGCTGATGTTGTGCGGGGAGTTTGTCGATGGCCTGTGTATACGTTTCGGCTGCAGCAACCTCGCCGCTCAGTAAAGTTTGCAATTCTGTTTCTGTGTTTGTGATCACATCGAATCTTTAAGCAATAACCATACCAGCCGATTGTGTTCGGGGCCCGGCACGTCGATCAGAATCGGAACGTTGCGGCCAGCCCGTCGGGTGCCCTCACATCATCGTTCTTTTCCAGCACGTGCACAGTGCCGCCGGCACGCAGAGTTGCGTCGGCGGCGACGCCAATCAAATCGACGGTGCCAGGCTTGCGATCTTCATGCACGTCCGGGTTGCTTACGCCATCTGGCTCGGCACCAAAGCGCTCCGTGTCGAGCCGGACGAATAGCTCTTCGATACGCCCGTTGTGCGCGCCGCGCACGATGGTGGTCAGTTCGTCGGATGCCTTGCCGGTTCCAAGGCGCGTCTGCAGGTTCGAGATCGCTTTTTGATGGCGCGCGTGCAGTCGGGGCTGCAGGCAGTTCCACGCCGCGGCGTGCAGTTCTTGCTCACTCAGTTCGTCCGGACTGCCGGCGACCGCCTGCTCGACGATGTCCGGGTGCTTGCTGATCGATTGATATATTGTAGTCAGGTAGTCAACCGCGGCGAGCACCAGTGGCCGTTCGCGGTCGATGCTGCTGTCGAGCAGCGCGGTGTCGAGCGCCTGGAAATACCGCACGAGGTCATCCTTGTTGCGCTCGTCGTTGGTGCCGACACCCTGGCCGTGAAGCACCGAGTGCGCGCCACTCGGCGTCGTGTAGCTGTGGTGCTGGAGGCTCTTCTCGGGGTCGTCTGCCCACAATACCTCGGCCATGCTGTCAGGCAGTTCGTTGCGCGCCGACTGCTTCAGTTCCCAACGCGAGCCGTGAAGCAGGCGCACGCGATTCTGGCTGAACGCGAGCAGCGTGAACGAGAGGTCTTCGCGCAGCGGTAGCAGCGGCCGCTTGTGCAAATGGCTGCCGACAACTACCTGCGCCTCGAACTCATGCGGCACACGGGCGTAGCCGGCGTTGCCCTCAGTCAACAGGATCGCCAGCCCTTCCTGCTGATGTTGCCAGAAGCCCACCGATCGCTCGTCTGGGGCGAGTAGGCGTATGGCTGGCACCAGCACGGTCTCGAGTGCTTCGCCCGCAATCCCTTGAGCAGCAGCCTGCGAGCGCGCCTCGCGTAGCAGATTGTGAAGCACGGTGGCGCCCTGGCGCGTTTCACGGCCAGCTCGATAGGTCGGCAGATAGATTGATACACACGGGCCGGCGCTGTCTTCAGCAAGCATCAGTTCGTCGATTCGAAGTTCCTTCATGGTTGTTCGGTACCACATCAAAATGGATGCCAACGCGGTCAGTCCCCGTGAAATCGAACGTCTTGCACGTCTTGCACAGCGCGGTCTCAGCTGGTGCAAATGCTGCAACTCTCGAAGGCGGGTTGCTGAACGGGCGCATGGCCAGCTAGTGCGTGCAGTGGTCCGCGTTTCGCACCGCTGTACGGCGTTGGTGCATGAAGCGCAAAGGTGCTCACGCGAGCAGTCGATATGGGGTTTCCCCGACCCCGTAACGAGCTATACCGAGCACCAAGTCCCGAGTCGGCAACTGGTCTAGGGATGACCGGTCGTTGGTCGAGCGCGGCAATCTCACGGTCTGGCTGTCGCCTGACGCCATTGCGCAATGGAATGCGAAGCCCTCGCGTTGTCGCTGAGGGCTTCCTACGTTCGCTGTTCGATCTGATGGGGCTCGTGCTCGATGTTCCCGATCACACAACGCTCTCACGTAGAGCTAAGAAGCTGAAGGTGCCGCTACGTGTGCCGAAGCAACCTGGTCGCATGGATCTGGTGCTCGACAGCAGCGGCCTTGCGATCTTCGGCGACGGCGAGCGTGCTGCGGTCAAACACCGCGGCAGGGGTGTTCGCGGCTGGAAGAAGTTGCATCTCGGTGTCGACAGCGATGGTGTGATCGTCGGTCAAGTGCTGACAGATGCGAACGTAGATGACGCCAGCGTGGGCGTTGATCTTGTGGATCGCACGCCAGGCAAGATCCGCAAGGTCATTGGCGGCGGCGCCTACGATAGCCATGCGTTGTAAGACGCAGTTTCGAGTCGGGACGCGAAGGTGGTCGTGCCGCCGATCAAGACCGCGCAAACGAGAGGTCGCGGATGCCGAGCGCGAGATCGAATCGTCAGACGCATTCGTAAGGTTGGGCGACGCCGGTGGAAGAAGGAATCTGGCTACCACCAGCAGGCCCGCGCTGAGAACACGTTGATGCGCTACAACAGGATGCTTGGCGATCGGCTGCATGCGCGTGACGCGGATGGGCAGTCGGCCGAAGCTCTACTTGCTTGCAGCATACTCAACCGAATGACCGAACTTGGAATGCCTGCGTCGTACGCGGTCCGGATGTGAATGCGGGTTCTTGCGGCCACGGTCTTGCCGACTTTGGCTTCGTGCACCAACGCCTCTTTGGGCTGGGTTGCCGCGGCCGGGTTTGGATCGGCATCCGTAGCTGTGTCACCGGCCGGAAGGCCGTCGACCCTCAGTTGACGTCGAGAGTCAGCTCGATGCCGTTCGAGGAAGTGACGCCGAGCAGGTTGGGGACGATGCCCGGGGCGTAGGCGCCACCCTGGACGATGACGGTCAGGCCCGCGAGGGTCGCCGTGTTCGGGATCACGAGTGCTTCGGTTATCGACGAGCCCGGCGCGAGGGCAAGCGACACGGAGTCGTGCGAGCAGTACTGAAAGCAGCCAGCCATGCCTATCGCGGTGAGGTCGATGCCCGGATCGAACTTGGTCAGGCCGTAGATCACCGTGGCGATCGGGGCGCCGGCTGGGATGTTGTCGACCGTTAGGTTGACAGTCGTGCCAAGGATCGGGCGGGTGTCGCAGTCGATCGCCAGCCCCGTCGAGCCATCACCCGTGATAAAGCCGGTCAGGGCCGACCAGTCAACCTGCGGCGTGAGCGGCTCGCCGTTGCCGGCGCTGAAGCCGACGATGGCGTCGTTGCCGCTGCCGGCATTGGCGAGTTGCTGCCCATACGCGAACGTGACCTGGCCGCTCGGCAACAGCTCCAGTTGCACGTCGCAGATGCCGCCGGTCGTGGCTGGCCAGTTGGGCACGCTGGCCCAGGTGATGCGGACGCCGCCGTTGGGACTGGGGCTTTCATACCAGAGGTTGCCGCCGGCCGCAGGGTCGAGGTCGGTGTTGAACGGCGACACGACGGGCAGCGCCGCTCCGGTCACTCCCTGGAACGGGTCGGTGCTGCCGTAGTTGGATCCGTTGGTCGCGAAGGAGCCATCGGTCGTGCTGCCGAGATAGATCTTGCCGTTGCTGTTGACGGTGATGGCGGTCGCCGTGCCACCGCCCGGGGACGGAAAGCCGGACGGGAAGCTGGCGGTCGGCAACTGCAGGACGATCGAAGCATCATCCCAACTCGCCGTGGTACTCGAGGTGTATGGCAGGGTCGCCAGGTCGATGCCGTTGGCGGCAGGGGTGACACCGTCGTATGTCAGATCGAGAGGGTTAAAGGTGTAGTTGCCGCCGGCCGCGGTGGGCGTGTAGAGCAACGCCTGCTGGGAGTTGGTTAGATCGATCGGCGTGGTGTTGCCCGGGATCTGCTCGTAGACCATGCGCTGCGAGTCATAGCAGCCGGCGCCAAAAGGCGTCTTTGAGGCGAAACCTGTCAGCTGCG
>JBNMND010000231.1:0-9189 GCA_051274975.1 Planctomycetota bacterium
CTGGCGACATCGCGTCCACGGTGACGCGGTCGGTATAGCCACCAACCCCCAACGTCTTCAGGATGTCGGCGTAGACGCCGACGTTGATCACCGCAAACAGCAGGCTCAAACGAATCGCACCGAGAGGCCCGGTCGCGAACACCTTAGCCGTCGACAAGTCCGGCATCGCCATCGTGGTCAGGTCCGCGAACGGCAACGCCAAGGCGCGAGCGCCTTCCTCGGTCGTCGGGTCCGTCGCGTCCGATGTGAATGCGCCCCACACCGTCTTCTTGCTCACGCGATCCTCAAGCCTGGCGCCGAGGATGCCGTGAATGACGACCACCGGATTGCGCGTGTGTCGCTGCGCTGCGCCTTGATACAGCTTGCGGATCTCGGGGATATGGTCGCGCGGCGATGAACAACTTGCGGCAAGTAAGGCCAGCGCAACGAACGATAGGGACGGCAGAATCCTCATGAAGGCCGCTGTATACGGCAACTCCCGCCGTTCGTCCCCCACCAATCAGGCCCGCGCATCAAACCTGCCAGAGGCCATGCTGCACCCCGCCCTGCATCGACGTCTAGCGAGGCCGCCGACCATGCAGTTCCTTGCCTTCGCTGGTGCCGTTGAGCTGCGCCTTCACCGAAACAATGCGATGATGGATGAACGGCTTGATCGCCAACACGCGCCGCCGCACTGCTGCATTGATGCCGGCGATGTCGCCATCGAGTCCCATGCGCAGATTGGCAAGCTCCGCATCTTGCTTGTTCGCCTTCATCACCAGGGTCAGCGCGGCTTCGAAAGCCTGCAACCGTTCGAACATCTTGGCTTCGGTGAAGTCCCGCGCAATCAGACTCTCGATTGCCGCACGGTGCATCTTCGGAAACCAATCGGTCGCGAACAGTCGCTCAACCAACCGCCGCTGAGAAACCCAAGGACGATTGATCGCCCACTGCGTTAGGTCGATCGGATCCCGTCCCATCGTGAACGCACCGAAGGTCTCGTTGAGATCCCACGGCAGCATGCGCAACTTGTTATCGCTCTTGTCGAGCAGCAGATAGTAGTTGTGCGGCATGCCGATGTAGCTGTCGACGTTGGCCAGCAACGACGTCGCGGCCAGGTAGCCAGCGAACTGTACAACGTCCATGCGCTGCGCAATTTGCTTGGCGAAGTCTTCGTCTGTGCCCTTCTCAATCAGCTGCAGCAACTGCGCGAACCGGCGAATCTGTTCCGAGTTCTTCTCGCCGAGTTTGATGCCGTAGGGCTTGTTGTCTTTGGCCTCGTCGCCGAAGTATTGCCAGTCACCAATGCCGTCGGGCTTCATCAACAGGCTGCCTTTGGAAGCCTTGCCGAGGTTGCTTACCAGGAAACGTTCGTCGACCTGCTCGATCAGCACGTAGATGCCAAGCAACTCCTTCTCTTCACCTTCGACCGCCAGCGTAACGTTGGCCCAGCCAACACCCGGCGTCGCCATGCCGGCGGCGCGATAGATCTCGTAGCCGAGCTTCTCCTTCATGTAGGCCGGATCGAGAAACGATGTCGACAAGTTGATCTTGGTGCGGCCGTGCAGCTTCTGCTTTGAGAAGCGGTTAAGGTCAATCTTGAACGGACGCTTCGATGTACCACGTGAGAAGCCGAATGACGAGTTGCCCTTGAAGCGCAACCCAGCGCCTTCGAACGGTTGCCCATCGATGGTCACAGCGGCCCTCACATACGAAAACTTGTTGTGGCGACCTTCGCGCGTTGGCGGCATCGCATCGAACTGTTCGCGAGTAACCGACAGCTCCATCTGTAACACGTGGTTGTCGGTGAACACCGACTTCCAGAACGCTGCGTCCACGTCGGGCTTGGCAGCAAGTGTTTTCGCAGCATCTTGGGCGGCGAGCGAAGCGGACAGCACAGCGCAAACGAGCGCGGCAATGAGGGTCTTCCAACTGAGCATGATGGCCCATGAGCGTAGGCATCACGGCACAATGTTGAATCAAGCAATGCCGCCTCTCACTCTGTCCCTCCTTACGGCTTCATGATCTGATGCGGGCATGAGTCTGAACGAGCCGCCAGATTTACCGGACATGACGCCACCAGCAGTCAAGCCGACCTGGACCTGGGCGCTGGTAATCGCGGGAGTCTATGGCCTGTTCCACTTCGCCCAACAAGACGCTAGCCATAGCACCGCACATAATCAGGGAGCCGCCGTTGGCGCCGCGATCGTCCCGCTGTTCGCTGCCTGGCTCGCCACGCTGTTCACGAAGAAACCGCATACCCCAACGGTTATCACTGGGGCCATCGTCGCACTGATGCTGATCGGAGGCAACGCGACCCAAACAACGATCGCGCGCGTCGAGAGGGAATACTCGGCCGAACTAGAAGAACGCCTAACCGCATGGACGAAGCACGGCGCTGCCTGGCAAGGCTCGGGCGGCTGCGACCCCTCCGTCATCAAGGAAGAGAATCAGCTGCGCAACAACCTGCAACTCGCGGTTGTGATGAAGAAGGCGACGGCGGAACTGCTCGGCGAGCTACAAAGCGGCGATGACTATCGGAACAAGCTGGCAGAAGCCGGCGTCGAACACCAAGGCATCGCAGTGGCCTGGTCCAACCTGCAAACCGAAGCGGATTACGACGTCATGGTCGAGATGATGCAGGCCACCGACGCCCTGATGGAATCTATCACGCTCTATCTAGGAGAGCTCAAGCATCGATTTGGCGAGTGGCACGTCGACGCAGACGGCGTCATAGAGTTCGATGCCGATGTCGAGGACAGCTTCATCAAGCGCGTCAACCAATTCGTCGACGACATGCAGGTCTCAAGCCAGAAGCTGGAGGAGCAGGCAGAGCGTCAAGGCAAATAACTCACGCCAGCAGTTCGCTGACAACCCGCGCCTTCTCGACGCCGGTCAGCTTCATGTCCAGGCCTTGGAACGGCACCGACATGCGTTCGTGGTCAATGCCGAGCAACCGCAGCATCGTCGCGTGCAGGTCGCGCACGTGCACGATGTCCTCCACTGCACTGTAGCCGAGTTCGTCGGTCGCGCCGTGGCTGATGCCACCGCGGATGCCACCACCGGCCAAGAACATCGAGAAGCCCTTGATGTGGTGATCGCGCCCGGGGTCATTGCCACCACCCTGGCTCATCGGCGTGCGACCAAACTCGCCACCCCAAACAATCAGCGTGTCCTCGAGCATGCCGCGACGCTTCAAGTCGGAGATCAAAGCGGCGGTTGCCTGATCGCAGTGCTTGCTGCAAACACCCATGAACTGGTTGAGCCCACCGTGGTGATCCCAACCGCGATGGTAAAGCTGGATGAAGCGCACGCCGCGTTCCGCAAGCCGCCGCGCTAGCAAGCAGTTGCTGGCATACGAACCATCGCCGGGCACTGCGCCATACATGTCGAGCACATCCTGCGGCTCATCGTTGACATCCATCAGCCCTGGCACCGACGACTGCATGCGAAACGCCAATTCGTATTGCGCGATGCGCGACTCAATCTCCGGGTCGTGCGTCTGTTCGGCGCGAAGGCGATTGAGATCGCGCACCGCGGCGATGACATCATGCTGGCGATCACTCGAGACACCAGGCGGACTCGCGACGTAGTGAACTGCATTGCCCTTCGAATGAAACTCCACTCCCTGGAAGCGACTCGGCAGGAACCCGCTCGACCACTGCCGCGCTGCAATTGGTTGCGGGTTGCGCCCGCCGACACTGGTCAGCACGACGAATCCCGGCAAGTCGCTGCCCATCGATCCTAGGCCGTAGTTCACCCACGAGCCCATGCTCGGTCGGCCGGAGACCAGGCTGCCGGTGTTCATGAACGTGTGCGCCGGGTCGTGGTTGATCTGCTCAGTAACCATCGAGCGCACCACCGCGATGTCGTCGGCAATCGACGCAATGTGCGGCAGGAAGCTGCTGACCAACTGGCCGCTCTCGCCATGCCGCGCGAATTGCGCGCGCGGTCCGAGACACTTCAATGGCTTGCCCTGTAACTGCGCGATCGGCATGCCCTTCGTATAGCTCTCGGGCATCGCGGTACCGTCGAGCTTCTGCAGCGCCGGTTTGTAGTCGAAGGTCTCCAGTTGACTCGGGCCACCGGCCATACATAGGAAAATCACGCGCTTCGCTTTGGGCGCGAAGTGGCGTGGATTGACGACTCCGAGGTAACGATCGTCACTCGGTGCGCGCGTCCCCGGCAACAACTGCGACAAGGCCGCACCACCGACGCCCATTGACAACGACTGTAGCCACTGCCGACGAGTGGAACTGTTCTGCGACGATAAGAATGCGTTGGGATCAATCACGGCAAATCGTCTCGTGCAAGTTGAGGATGGTGCGCGTCAGCTGCGTCCAGGCAGCGTGCTCCGCGACTGGCAGCGACTTCGCGCGCGGCGACGCACCGACCTTGAGCAACGCAGCCGCGGCATCAGGGTGATCCTTGTAGTGCGTGCGCGATGCACGCAACAACTGCAGCAACACGTCGACCTCGGCGGTTTTCGGCCAACGCGCGGTAGCCTCACGCATGGCCCAAGCGATGCGGGCGCGATCATTCTTCGCCGGCCCAAGCAATGCACGCTGGGCGAACGCACGCGACGCCTCGACGAACACCGGATCGTTCAGCAAGGTCAACGCGGCCAGAGGTGTGTTCGATATCGGTCGCTGCGCCGTGCACTCCTCCCGGGTCGGAGCATCAAACGCACGCAACATCGGATGTAAGAACTGCCGCTGCCAGTGCACGTAGACCCCGCGCCGCCACCGGTCTTGGTCCATGTCGGTGCGATACTTCCTCACCGGGAAGTTCAGGTGCCGGTAGTAGCCAGCCGGCTGCGGCGGTTTGGCGCTCTCGCCGCCGACGCGATCGACTAGCAGCCCGCTGACTACCAACGCGATGTCTCGCACCATCTCGGCCGGCAGTCGCTGGCGTGACTGGCGCGCGTAGAACTCGTTGAGTGGATCGCGAGTCACCACACCTGGCTTGGCGACCGAGGCCTGCCGGTAGGCACGCGTCAACACCATGCGGCGAACCAACGCCTTGATGTCCCAACCGGAATCGATGAAATCGAGCGCGAGTAGATCGAGCAGCGCCACATGGTTTGGCGGCTTGCCCTGGCCACCAAAGTCTTCGGGCGACGGGCAGAGTCCCGTGCCAAACAACATGGCCCATGTGCGGTTGACGAACACTCGGGCCGACATGCCACCGACACCGCCATGTTGTTCTTTTGTGACCAGCCAGCGGGCGAGATCAAGACGACTGGCGCGAGTAGCGGCGGCAACCTTGCCCAGGAAGGCCGGAACCGCGGGCGCAACCACCGCTCCCGAATCGTCAAGCCAGTTGCCGCGCGGCAGAACCTTGACGGTGCGCGGCTTCTCGAGCGCACGCGTAAACAGAGTCGCAGGCAACGACTCGCGCAGCTTCTTAGCAGCACTCTCGAGGCTTGCGAGTCGCGAACGAGCTGCAACGACACTCGGCGCAGTTCGCTGCTGAACTTGCGCAAGCAACGCTCGCTGCGGGTCATCGCGCGAACCCGGTGGGGTGCGCAACGCGTCCAGCAACGCCTCGCTCGCAACCGACGTGCGAACCCCAGCGTCATCCCAATGCACCTTGCCACCGGACTGGGTAAACGCCCAGCCGGACACGACATCGCCCGGCTTCAACCCGATGCTCGCAGCATCGACTTCCAAGCATGCCCACTCGCCAGCCGCCGGTAGCGCGCCCATGCGACGGTAGCCCGCCCACGACTCAGGCTTGCGCCCGTATGCAATCGTATCGCCGCCCCAAACCGCACGATGAGGCCAGTCGCCATTGACGTGGAACTGCAACATGACCGCCTTCGTGGGCGACGCTCGGTCAAGGTGAACCCACGCGTAGAACACGTCACCAGCGGCCACCTCGATTCGCTTCTTGGTCTCCTTGGTGTAGTGCTGAACCGTGCCGCCGCCTGCTTGCACACGCGACCGAGTGCCACTGTGCGGCTGCGGGTTACCAGCCACAAACTTCCAAGCGCCGCTGACCTCGCCGCCGGTCTCGAGCGCGTCGTCAACCCAGACCTCCTGCCGCGACGAACCAGTAGCGACCTCCGCCAACAACTCTGCCTGCCACTTGGCGCGTTCCTCGGGCAGAGCGGCCAACGCCTTCTTGAGCTCCGACTCAACCTGACCGCGCTGCTGTGCGATGGCCTCCGCCCGCTGCTCGGCCGAAGCGTCGGCTACGCGCATCTCGGGCGCCCGCATTGTCGGAGTCGAATTAAGCCCGCCATACGGATTGCGCAGATGTTCTTCGTCGTCGATATCTGCGAAGAACGCACCGAACGCGTAGAAGTCGCGCGCCGTGTAGGGATCGTATTTGTGGTCGTGGCACTGCGCGCAACCGACCGTCGCGCCCATCCAAACCGCTGACGCATTTCGCACGCGATCCGCCAAGTAGATGGCGCGGTATTCGGCAAGTTGCAAGCCGCCTTCGTGCGTCGTTTGCAGTAGTCGATTGTAGCCAGTCGCGACCAGTTGCTGCTGGGTCGGATCCGGCAGCAAGTCGCCGGCGAGTTGCTCAATCGTGAACTGATCGAACGGCATGTTGTTTTGGAACGCGCGGATCACCCACTCGCGATACGGCCAGACGCGGTGTTCTTGATCGCCGTGATAGCCGACCGTGTCGGCATAGCGCACCAAGTCGAGCCACGGCGTCGCCATGCGTTCGCCATAGTGCGGGCTCGCCAACAAGCGATCGACGCGCGCCATGTAAGCCGCTTCCGGATCGCTCTTGTAGGCAGCAAGAAAGCTGTCGACATCACTGGCGCTCGGCGGCAAGCCCGTCAAGTCCAACGTCAGCCGACGAAGCAGTGTCGCGGGGTCCGCGGCGGCAGCGTGTGCAAGGCCTGCCGCCTCAAGCCGCGCCAAGACATAGTGATCCACATCCCCGAGCGGCCACTCGGTCTCACGAACCGCTGGCGACTCGGTTCGAGCCGGCGGCACATAGGCCCAGTGCGGCGCGTAGCTCGCGCCTTCGTCGATCCACCGACCAAGGATCTCAATTTGCTCATCGGTCAGCGTGTTGTGCGCAGAGCTAGGCGGCATCGGCGCCTTCGTGTCATTGATACGCTGCCACAGCAAACTGGCCTGCCGACTCTTGGGCGTCACCGCCGCGCCGTCGTCGCGCGCGGCGGTCGCTTCCTCGAACGTGACCAGCGACAACTCGGCCTCGAGCGCCTCACGGTCGGGGCCATGACAGGCGAAGCAGTGTTGCGACAGGATTGGTCGCACTTGCCGAGTAAAGTCAACCGACGCGAGTCCTTGCTTCGTCGGAGCGGACTGTGCGACGGCGGCGCCGAGAATGACACTAAGGGCAACGATGCGAGCTAGCACGGGAGCCAGCGTAGCGACGTGCCGCTTCGCCGTCACCAGCCATGCGTATCGCCATCTCATCGAGGGTTTCGGTGCGAGCTATTCTCGTACGAGAGACAGGACCATCGGTGGTCCCGCGGGCGCCATCACACTGGACCAGTTACCGGCCTCATCGACAGCTTCCCATGTCATGTTCAGCGTGCCATCGGGCTGCGCCGACAGCCTCGAGCCGTTGAAGAACGGCCGCATTACCCCTCCGCTCATCAAGTCGACGCGAAACCGAAAGCGGTCACCGTCCTGCCCCAGAATCTGCACTGCAGTGTCGAGACGAGCGGTTCCGCCAAACTCCTCACCGCCATCCGGCGCGACGAGCGAAAACGTGCCGCGAATAATCTGCTCGCCCTTGAACGTCAGCTTCATTGCGATCCCCGGCTTGTCACCCTGATCCAGCAAACCCTCGTAAGTCCGCTCGACCGGATTCGTCTGACAGGCGGCTACGAGCAGGAACAGACAAGGGATCAGTTTGTTAATCATCTTCACGCCAGTGAACATCGTATTCGCCCTGGAGCCGCGTGCTACGCAGCAAGGAAGACAACGGGCCATGGCGCCCAAGCTATGCCCAAAGCCTTTGGTCTCCGAACGCAGCGAGGAACCCTGCGTTCGCCAAAGACGAGTTAGCCCTCGTTGCCATCTAGGTTGCGATTGAAGTCGGCAATGTAGTCATCCACGTTATTTTCCAGCATGCGCCTGTACTGATCCACGAAGTGCCCCACTGTTTCGCCTCGTGACGCCTGCATCTCGGCACCAGACGCCGACCGAGAACTGATCGCGAACGCGTTGTAGCGAGACGCCGCAAACAGAAAGGACGCACTCGCCTTGCCTGGCCCAACATCATCCCCATGCTCATTCGCGAGGTGGATATGAGCGTCGGCACGGTCATAGAAGGCAGAGTCTGGTTCTTCAACGTCAGGCATGATGCGTCACCCTACCTCGTTGCACGATCAGCCGCGACGCGGATCGTCGTCGAGCGCGCATAGACGGACGATTTGATGCGCAGCGGCGCCAAGCACCGACGTTGCGACCAACCTCAGTCCCCATCCCTCTGCGACAACTAGCCATCAGCACCGGGCTCGCGGACCACAGAGTTGCAAACAGTTCGCTACCTAACGTCGAGCGTCTTCAGCGTCTTGATCGCCGCCACCACCGCTTGCGCAGGTCCCTGCAGCAGGACGCTCTTCGACTGGCCGACTCGGGCGACTCGGACACTTGCTGGCAGATCACTTCGAAGTCCCGCTTCGGCGTCTAAGGCAGTGATGTGGTGCAGCGGTACCGATGTAATGACATCGCCACCGGAGTGCGCAGCGCCGCTGGTGAGAGTCGCCACATCGACGTAGCGCGCCTGCGCCGAGGCATTGTCCTGATCTGGCGTAGCTAGTTGGCGACAGCCCGTAACGACAGCAAGTGACGAGAGCCAGAGAGCGCATACGTATTTTGCCATGGTTCGCTGTGACCGCATTGCGGTCGGTTCTATTCCCTGATTGATTGCGATGTGCGCCGGAGTCTCGAGCAAGACCTTCAGCATACGACAAAGCTACCCTGTCACCAGCCCAGCATCGACGCGACGAACTCTGGTTGGGTCAAGACCAAGTACCATAGCCATCCCCCAGATCGGCACGTGCACCCCGATCTGTCGACGCGCGTGGCGCACCAACAGGCGCCACAGGTAGATACCGAGTCAGGCTTGAGCGATCATTCCATAGTTGAGGCGGTTCTGGATTGTCGGCTGACGAGGCCAGCAGGCGCCTCGGTTCGTCGGAGCAAAATATCGCGCAACGGCCACCCGCCGCCCAACTTCTTGCGCGCGGACCTGCGAGGGGAAACG
>JBNMND010000232.1:0-9136 GCA_051274975.1 Planctomycetota bacterium
AGGTTCAAACTACAGATTGCGGCAGCCGAACCGATTGGCGGTTTGTACCGGGTACCGTACACGGATTCGTGGCAAGAGCAGGCGGAACGGCGACGGGCGTGCGGTGCGTTGGCGCAGCGGATCAAGGTGAGGTTGCAGAATAGAGGATGCGGGAGGGACTACCTGCTAACGCGACGCCGATGGAGAATGGGCCAAGGCTCGCCCTATGCATTCTTGCCGCAGTCACGTTGGCCCTTGCACCGGTGCTGCGCGGCCAAGCGAGGCCTTCTTGCCGCTACTTGTTCACGGCGATGGCGGCGCAGCGGCGAGCGAGGAGGCGAGCAATCGTCTTCGCAAGCGGGGCCTTGGCGTCACGATTAGCAGTGTCGCTCTTGAGCTACTAAAGCCCGATCCACTGGTCGACCTGCTGCGCGTCAAGCACCTCGCATCCGTCAACCTTGGGATGACCACGAACGCTCTCCGACACAACCCTCGCGAAGATCGCTGGGGTCCGTTCGTTTCTCTTGCCTGCCGCGTTGGGGAGGCACGCTGGCGTCAGTGGCTTTCGTGGCGTGGGCTTGGGCGGTTTGCTTGTGCTTGCGGCGATCGCCGGGATTGGTCGTCTTTGCCGTAGACCTACCGTGTTTCATGGGATTCTCGGCGTTGCCGTTCATCGTGGCGGCGGCACGAGTGGTCCGGCACCTACGCGGTTCGTTAGTATTGGCAGTGTTGACGCCGGCGACCGTTGGGATGATCTTTGTCCAGAAGCCGATTGTGATGCAGGTTCTGATCACGATGCAAAGCTACGGAACGGACTCGGCCGAGCCGTTCGTCAGCCCAGTTCTTCCCGCGGTCTGGCATATCTATCTTGGTTACGCCATCGCATTGGCTGCGATGGTTTGGATCGGCTTTGCGTTGGGCCATAAAACGGCACGACGAGTTGCGAACGATTGGAAAGATGCAAGTTTCGAAGCCAGGTCACACACTGCATTCCGACGCCTTCGATCGGGACTACTTGTTCGAACTGCAAAAGCAGATTCGCAGTAGTCCCTACTTCGCCGTCAACAATCTGAACCGCGACTTCGTAGGCACTCGCGGGTTCTCGATCGTGTTTCGCCGTTCGGCGCTGGCGCGCGTCATCGAGCAGTTTCCGTGGACGGAGCAATACCTGAAGCTCGCGCTACGCGACGACTGCAATGCGTTCTACCTCAACCCGCTGCAGTTGACCGAAGGCTCGCACGTCTCGCCGCACATCGATCGCAGTTTGCATGCGTATGTCGTCGATGTGCTGCCGCCACTGCAAGTCAGCGTGCTTTATGTCGAAGTGCCGAAGGGTTTGCGCGGCGGTGGCCTCGTGCTACGGCGCGGCAAGAAGTTCCTCGGTCGCGTCGCGCCCCTAGAAGGGTTGCTGCTGCAGTTTCACGGAGACCTCCAGCACGCGGTCGACAAGGTTGAGACTCCCGGGCTGCGGTTGAGCCTCGTTTGCGAACAGTATCGATTGGATGATTCGGAGCTGGAGGGCATGCCCGAGTACACTGTCGAGTCACGTGCGAAGTCGTACTGATCGAAGCACGTCAGCTCCAACCCGCTGCACTTGAACCCCCTGCATCTTGACGCAATGAGCACCCTTATTCGACGTGCGGTCCTAGCGCTCACTACCCCTCTCTTCTTAGTGATCGCTTTGTGCGCTTCGTGCGGTTCGAGCGTTCCTAGCACCATTAAGACTGCGCCCGAACCCGAGTCCGAACCTGCATTGGCGCAGAAACAGGATGCAAAGCCGGCCCCGACACCTGCGACGTCGACGCCTGATCCAGCGCTCCTGCAAGAGGCACCACACTTGTTCTTGAAGCCGGACGGCGGCGTGCATGCGCGTTGGATTACCGATGGCGTGATGCAGAGTCGTCAGTTCGCAAAGGGCGAACCGATCGTCTTGAAGGAGTGGGCGCACCTGCTCGGCGATTCATTGCAGCTCGAGGATCCGACGCCGCCCAAGTGCAAGTGGGATGCGCCGAGCAAGATGCTGGCGTTGAGTGATGTCGAAGGCGAATACGACTCGATGCTGAAGTTCTTGACCAGTAATCACGTGGTCGACGACAAGGGCCACTGGGCCTTCGGCAAAGGCCATTTGGTTGGCGTTGGCGACATGGTTGACCGCGGCGATCAAGTCACCGAGGTGCTGTGGTTGTTCTATCGCCTCTCCATCGAAGCCAATGCCGCTGGCGGCCATGTGCACTTCGTGCTCGGTAACCACGAAGCGATGATGATGGGCGGCGACGTTCGCTACACGAACCAGAAGTACTTCCACGCGGCGACGCTGCTTGGCACCACGTGTGTCGGTTTGGTCGGTGCGGACACCGTGATTGGTCGTTGGTTGCGAAGCCTCAACTGCATCGAGCGCATCGGCGACTACGTGTTTGTGCACGCGGGTCTGTCGCCGCAAGTTGTTGGCAAGACGCTCGACTACGAAGGCATCAACAAGAAGGTGCGTTCTGTGTTAGGCGTGCGGCCCGAGACGTTGACCGACATTGCGACGGCGCAGTTGAGTTGGGGTCGCGGCGGGCCTCTTTGGTACCGCGGTTACTTCCCGAGGCACGCGCTGGAGTTTGGGCCAACGCCTACAAACACCATGTTTGCGTCGATCCTGAAGGCTTGCGAGGGCAAGCACATCGTCGTTGGGCACACCAAGGTCGCGCAAGTGGCCACGATGTATGAAGGCGGTTTGATCCCGATCGACGTGCCGTGGACGGACCCGGCGAACGTGCGTGGTCTGCTGGTTCTCGATGGCAAGTCGAGCCTCGTCAACATTGACGCCGCGTCGTTCGAGCTGCGCTAGCAGTTGCCGGCAGGAGCCTAGCATTTTGGCGAAACAATGAATGTTGGCGTGGTTGGCGTTGCTCTGCGGCGTGACGCTCTAGGCGCCCTCGATTGCTCTGCTGCCGCCGCCTAATGCAGAGCCCGATGCGTTGCCAATGATTGCCGCGTTCCAGTGGTTGGACAACTGCTTGCGCCGCTGCTTACACTTGATGCATGGCAGTGCATACGGTGAAGGACGGCACGGACGTCGCGATGATGGCGCTGTGGGACCTCGGTCTCGAGCCGGTCACGCCGCGCCCGTCGATCGACGGACTCAAGCAGGAAGTCGATGCTGCGCGTCTGTCCATCGTCAGCACCGGCAGTGACGGCAGTTTTGACGTCGTGATTGCTGTCGACGAAGAGCTGCCGGAAGAACATCGCCTCTACATGGAACCGACCAGCGGTCCGTGCTTGCTGCACGCGGCGACCGGCCGCTTGTGCTGGGGAAGCACCGAGTTCTATCGCACGCCCAAGGCCGACAAGTTCAGCGACAGCCAAGTGCTGACCGTTGCTCCTGGTGACTACGCCATTCGTTGGTTTGAGCCGGCCAGCCTGCCGCGGCGCGAGTTTGTGGAATACCTGGGCGAACAGCGCTACGCGATGTGGCTGGTGACCGAACGGCAGGGCAAGACCTCTGGCTGCATCCTTGCGGCGATGATCGTGTTGGCGGTGTTTGGCGGGGCCGCCGCTGATTGGCGGCTGGGACTGGGCATCTTTGCCATGGGGGCCGTGTTTCTGGTGCTCTTGAGTTGGCTGCGCGATAGCCGCGAGCCGGGCCGCAAGGAGCTGCCGGAGCTCGAATTCAAGTTTGCGGCCCGCACGGGTCACGACGTGTTCGCGGAGGTCGAGGAAGCGTTCTTCGAAGGCAAACCGCAGTTCGGGATCGAACTCCGCCGGCTCGAGCATGGCGAGTCAGGCTTGGTCGGCGGTTGGGCGTCCGAGGCCGTCTAGTGACAGCCGGGCCGTGACACCCACCGACGTGATCGCCCCCACGCATTCATTTCCTGGTCAGTAGCACTCGGCTCCGCGTTTCTGGGCGCTGGCCGAGAACCCCATACTACCGGCGCTGCGGCACGATTGGCGGTGGCGCCGACCGCGTCATTCTGTTTCTCTTGTCGCTCTACTTTCGCGACGGACTGAGGCAGGTAATCTCCATGGTTGTGATCTTTGTGCCGAAGGAATCGGCCTCCGGTGAGACGCGTGTCGCCGCCGTTCCAGAAACCGTCAAGGGCATGCAAAAGCTGTCCGTCACGGTTCAAGTTGAACGTGGCGCCGGTTTGGCGTCAGGCTTTCTCGACGCCGCTTATGCAGAAGCTGGCGCCACTTTGATGGATGCCGATGGTCGCAAGACCGCGGACATCGTGCTTGGCGTTCAGGTTCCTACCCCTGAGCTGTGTTCGGCCCAAAAGGCCGGCTCGATGCTCATCTGCACGTTGACGCCAGGCAATGCACTCGACTCGATCAAGGCATTGCGCGACGCCAAGGTGACGGCTGTTGGGCTGGAGTTCATGCCGCGCATCACGCGCGCGCAGAAGATGGACATCCTCAGCTCGCAGGCGACCTGTGGTGGTTACCGCGCGGTGTTGCTCGCGTCCGTTCATCTGCCGAAGATGTTCCCGCTGATGATGACTGCTGCTGGCACGGTCAAGCCGGCGCGCGTGTTGATCCTCGGCGCGGGTGTCGCGGGGCTGCAGGCGATCTCCACCGCGCGCAAGCTCGGTGCCATTGTCGAAGCCAACGACATTCGACCGGCGGTTAAAGAGCAGGTCGAATCACTCGGCGGCAAGTTCGTCGACACGGGTTCGCCACCGGACGCCGAGACGACTGGCGGTTACGCGAAGGAAGCGGGCCAGGAGTTCTTGAACAAGCAGCGTGAGATCTTGACCGCGCACATCACCAACGCCGACGTGTTGATCACGACGGCGCTTGTGCCAGGTAAGAAGGCGCCGCTATTGGTCACTGCCGAGATGCGCAAGGCGATGAAGCCTGGCTCGGTGATTGTCGACATGGCTGCTGGCCAAGGCGGCAACGTCGAAGGTAGCGTGTCCGGTGAGACGGCCGTCGTCGACGGCGTCACCATCATCGGTGATACCAACTTGCCTGCAGGCGTCGCGGCTGACGCGTCACGCATGTATGCACGCAACACGTTGGCCTTCTTGGGCGAGTTTATCGACAAGGAAGGCAAGTCCACGGTCGACACCGAAGGCGAGATCATGGGCGCGGTTGCCATCGTGCACGATGGTCGCGTGCGTCACGAACCCACGGCGAAGGCCGTACAGAACTAGGAAGATCAAATGTTGGATGCCAATACCTACTTCTTGATGATCTTCATCTTCGTGATCGCAGCACTGCTCGGTTTCGAATTGATCACGAAGGTTCCGCCGACACTGCATACGCCGCTGATGTCGGGCTCGAACGCAATCTCTGGCATCACCATTGTTGGTGCCATCATGGCGGCTAAATCAGGCCAAGATCTGTTCCCGCAGATCATCGCGTTCCTCGCGGTGTCGCTGGCAATGATCAACGTGATCGGTGGCTACATGGTCACCGACCGCATGCTCGGCTCCTTCAAGAAGAAGGGGAAGAAGTAGCATGGATTACCTCTACCTACTTGCGGCGTTACTGTTCGTCTTTGGCATCAAGCGCCTGACGAGTATTCGCACCTGTGCGCAAGGCAACCGCTTGTCCGAACTGGGCATGCTGGTCGCCATCATCACGGCGCTGCTGATCAACGAAGTCAACTGGACCGTTGTCATTGCCGGCATTGTGGTCGGTGGCGCTGTTGGCCTGATCTTGGCCAAGCGCACGCAGACAACCCAGATGCCCGAGTTGGTTGCGGCACTCAACGGCTTTGGCGGTGTTGCTTCGGCACTCGTCGCAATCGGTGACGTGCTGACTAACCCCGAGCTGGTCAATACGGGCAAGTCGATCTCCGAGGTCGGAATTGTGCCGGCCATCGCGACCCCCATCGCGATCCTGATCGGCATGGTCACGCTGACGGGTAGTTTCGTCGCCTACGGCAAGCTGTCAGGCAAGAAGCTGACCCACCCGTTTAGCGGTGGTGCGCGCCACGTCTTCCACGCATTGCTTGGTCTTGGTGCCATTGCGATCGCTTCGTGGATGGTCACGACGCAAAGCCCAGGGCAATTGATCACCGCGATCATCTTGCTGTCGGTGTTGGCAGCCGTGTTCGGTGTGTTCTTGGTGATGCCGATTGGCGGCGCCGACATGCCGGTCGTGGTGTCGTTGCTCAACAGCTACTCGGGTATTGCTGGTTCGTTCGCAGGTTTCGTCATCGGCAGTCCGCTGCTGATCGTGATCGGTGCCATGGTCGGTGCGTCTGGTTTGATCCTGACGCAGATCATGTGCAAGGCCATGAACCGTTCGCTGAGCAATGTGTTGCTCGGCGGCATGGGCGGTGATGATGCCGTTGCCGAAGACGCCCGCGATTACACGTCGATCAAGCAAGCCGGCCCCGAAGAAATCGCGATGGTGCTCGACGGCGCCTCGTCGGTCATCTTCGTGCCGGGTTACGGCCTCGCGGTTGCGCAAGCGCAGCACGTGGTTCGTGAACTCGGCGACCTGCTGATCACTCGCGACGTAAACGTGCGCTACGCGATCCACCCGGTCGCCGGCCGCATGCCAGGTCACATGAACGTTCTGCTCGCCGAGTCGGACGTTCCGTATGACCAGCTGTGGGAGATGGAGCGCATCAACGGTGACTTCAAAAACACCGACGTAGTCATCGTTATCGGCGCCAACGACGTCGTGAACCCAGCCGCGCGCGAACCCACGGGTCCAATCGCCGGCATGCCGATCCTCGACGTGGACAAGGCGGCCACCGTTGTTGTTATCAAGCGTTCGCTGTCGCCGGGTTACGCCGGCATCAAGAACCCACTGTTCGACAACGACAACACGTTGATGGTGTTCGCCGACGCGAAGGCAGCGCTCGAAGGCATCGTGCGCGAGGTCAAGGACCTCTAGGCCCGAGCGGGGTGCGCGAGGTGAAGGCCTCGTCGCGCCCGAAGCCATGTGCGCGAGTCCAACGACTTCGATGCGCCCCAAGGTTTGTGCGAAGGGCAGTGACGCCTAAGGCGCCTGCTACTCGTGACGGCCTACCGATGCGGTAGGCCTCGCGCCCGCCAGGAACGTGCCGCGGCTCCCCTACGCGGACGGCCTACTTGGCTTCAAGCCGCGCCAGCGCTGCCTTCGCGGCGTTGGCTACGGACTCGCGCTTGTCCGTGGCAATGTCGGTCAGCTTCGCCACGACAGCTTTGTCTTCTGGACCGCTCAGCGTCCAGTTCTCGATTGCCTTGACGACCAAGGCTTCGTTCGTGCTCTGCACCACGGCTTTCAGGAGCTTGACAGCCTTGGCGTTTGGCACGGTGCAATTCGCCAGCGCTTCCGCAGCTGCGATTTGCACTTGGCGGGTTCGTTGCTTGGTCTGGGTGCTGATGAAGCTGTTGGTCTGCCCAATCTTGAACTTCTTAGGGTGCTTGGCGGTGGCAGCATCGAGCAGCACTGCATGAACCGCTTTGTAGTCGGTGCTGCCCTTCGCCCAGTCGCTGGCACGGCTTGCTAACAGCTGTGCGACGACCTCACGGATGAACGGGTTAACATCGTCCATCAACTTCACCAGCTCATCTGGCTTGCTCGAGGGGTCGACGACCAAGCGCGCATGCGTCGTGAAGTGCATGTTGGTCATGCCGCTGCCACCTGTTGCGGAGGACATGCTCGAGGTGTGCCAGTGCTCGCCGGTCGCGAGCGCCAGGCAGCCACGCATCTTGGTGCGTTCATCTTCCCTGCGCAGCCAGCCGACGCGCGCGATGAGTTCGAACACCATGTCGGGTGTCTTTGCCCTGCCCTTGCGGAAGCGTTTGGACAATCGTGGCCACATGCCTTTGGTCGTGGCGATCTGTTCGAGAAGGGCTGTGTCCGGCGATTCGTCGAGTGCCTTGTCCAGCCTCGCCAACTTGGCTTCGAGCGTCTGCGCTTCGACATCCACCGTCGTTGGTTCGCACCCCATCGCACGTAGACGCGCTGCGAGTCCTTTGGCAACGCGCGCGGCTGGGCCTTTGTCGGTGATCGCCAGTGAGTCGATGGCTAGCAAGTATTTGCCGACATTCTTGCCGGCCATGCCGAGCAACTTCAATGCTTCGAGGGCCATCGCCGGATCGTCTTGCGACGCGATGTGCATCAATTCGGGAATCGCATCGGATGCGGCAGGGCCCAACTGCGCCATCTGTCGCAGTGCCTCGAGGCGCACACTGCGATGCGGGTGATGCAATGCACGGTTGGCGTATCCGACCGCGGCGCGAGAATCGCTTGGCGCCAGCGCAATCAGTGCGTTGCTGGCGCGCAAACCGAACTCGTCTTCGAGCGGTACGACCCATCCGTTGTGAAGCAGTTGGTCCGCGCCCTTTGGCTGTTTGTCGCGGTTGAGCAAACGCTGGTGAAGTAGATCGATCGCATCTTTGTCGCCTAGCTTGGCCAGCGCTTCGGCCACCACTTCACGAGCCCCGAACCCATCCTTGGCGAGTTCGATCTTCAGCGCCTCGAACGTATGGCGCTTCTTCACTCGTTGGCGCGACACCATGCGCACGAATGCGCGCATGGCCCGCCCCTTGGCATTGTCTATCGAACTGATGCTCTGGTGGAACAACTCGTACCAGGTGTTGTTGTCGGCATACGGTTCGAGTGTTGCTAGCGTGTCCGCGATTTCTGGAACCAGCGGACACGACTCCTCCAGGCCACACTGCTTGAGGTTGGACGAGAGCGATGCGGCGTCTTCGCCAAGCAAGCTGACAACTCGCAACAGTGCGATGCAGCGGGCACGTTCGCGTTTATTGGACGTGTCCCACTTGTAGATCTGTTCACCGAGTGGGCGAATGGCTTTGGGACCCATCGCCACGAGTGCGCGTTCGGCGGCTTCGCTCTTCTGCTCATCGCCGAGGTCTTGCAACCAGCGCAGGTACTCTTGGGCTGGCAACGGCGACAGCAACGCGGAAGCGATCAGGGCAGCCTGAAGGTTTCGAGCTAGGGCGATCATGCGGCCATCCTAGTGAATTGACCTGCGGCGCGTCTGTGGCGCTTCGCCCGCGTGCTCGGATGCGGTTCTCAGCGTTCGTGCACAGCGATCCAAACAGTGGCCATTCTGGATGGCTGGTTGACCGAACTCGGTGAGCGTCCGGGGGCGCTGCCAAGTAAGTCTCTTGGATCAGGGCGACTGATTGCTCGGCTTGGCTAATTTGTGCAACCAAACGCATGCAGAGAACGATCTACAGGCTGTCGAGGGTCCCGCGAG
>JBNMND010000233.1:0-9108 GCA_051274975.1 Planctomycetota bacterium
GTGATTTCCGTCGCCCGCAAGGTCGTTGATGGTGATCTTCGCATCGGGAAACGTCTCGCGGATAAGGGCTTCGATGTCTTCGGCGAGCATGGGCATTCTGTGGGCTCCTTATGAGCGTGGAAGCGGCATGTAGACCGCGTTGGACAGGCGCGCAACTGCAAACATATGTCAGAGGCCAAGCGCCGCAGCAAAGGGTGTCGGAGTCTGAACCGCCATGCAAGGCCCGTGCTCCCCGGAAACTGAGCCGCACCTAGGCAGTAAGAGTTTCGTCGACTGCCCGAAAGCCGATGACATCGGCCAAACTCGCGCCCCAACCGCATCAGGCCGAGTTTGCGGGCAGGGCGTGAATGGGTGCTTACATTCGATCGACTGCGAGCCTACGTTCGCGCCCCTCATGGCTCAGAAGAACTCGAAGGTAGGTTTCTCGATAGCGGATGGCTTTCGGTTAGGCCTCGGCTTCGCCATCGCCAATGCATTCATCGCGTTGCTCGGCGCGGTCATCTGGTTCATGGTGCTCGCAGGGTTGTTTGGAACCAGCACGATGTCGCAGGGCTAGCTGCCGATCTTCGAATCTAGAACGATGATCCGGGCTGGCTAAGGAAGATGGCCTCCTGCTCTGTCGACGTGCGCCCGAGCACCGCGTTGCGGTGCGGGTATCGCCCGAACCGCTCGATGATCACCGTATGCTTCGCCATGAAGTCGACGTTGCCAGCGAACTTCCCGCCTAGCTCCCCGAGCTTCTCGGTGGCCTCCGCGTGCAGGGCTGCAAACACCCGGCCTCCAACCTCGTGATCCGCGAGATCCTCCGAGTGCATGAGTGGCATGGCCGCGAACACCCTGAGGCTCAGAGGGATCGCGCCCAACACGCCGGACGCGATGGCCCGGTGGCAGACGCCACGTGCCAAGCCATCCGTCGCCCAGGAGTGCGGTGTCCCGCGGTAGATGTTGCGAGACACTTGATCGAGCAAAACGATGAGACCGGTGACTGCGATGGGGTCCGCCTCCCAGTCTGCAAACTCACCGCGTGCGGCGGCATGGTGGTCCGCTTCGAACGCGTTGCGAATCTCGGTGTCGACGACAGAGTTCTTCTTCCACCAGAGAGCCAGTTTGTTGTCGGCATCGCGTAGACCGGCGAGATCGTCTCGGCCCCCGAACCAGAACTCGATGATGGCTTCAGCGCGTGTGTGCATGTG
This sequence comes from Planctomycetota bacterium, assembly GCA_051274975.1. Classification (GTDB taxonomy): domain Bacteria; phylum Planctomycetota; class UBA1135; order UBA1135; family UBA2386. Next base: position 1,194 of record JBNMND010000233.1, read on the forward strand.
TGACCTTGTCTTGCTTGCGTATCGGCGATTCCAACGGCGGCTCGCACCAGGTCGAACCCAACACAGCCACGATCCCAACCCCGCGACAGCCCGTCAAGCCATCCGCTTCGCAACCACACTCGCGGGAGTCACGCCATAGCCGCCATGCCACGTTGCTGGTGCAAAGCGACGACACCGAAGTGTGCCCGCGAATTGCTCGAATGGTTTTTGTCCTGAATCACAAACATGCGCGCTCGAGCAGCGTATCGATGGCACGAACTGCACATGGATCATCACGCGATAGCTTCCATGCAAGACAGCCCCGGCACCACACGGCCCTGCAATCGACTCTCCTGGAACTGAAGCTCCCGATGCTCAAGACCCCCGACGAGGATCTCGTCGTCACCATTGCGGCAGCCTTCGGCATCCCCGCGCACTCTGTTACCGACCTCACTCGCACCGTTGTGCAAAGATGCATCGCTGCGGCAACGAGTCGACCGCAGCCCCATCAGGGCACCGCCCCCACCACTGACCGCGCAGCCCCGCCCAAACTCCAGCAGCTGCTCATCTACACACCTACTGAGCGGGCCGACGACGACTTGAATCGAGCGGTTGCCAGATGGCTTTGCGAAGTGACCACCTGCCAGTCGATCGACGAACTGCAGGATCGACTTCGGCACGGCAACTTCGACTTGGTTCTCGTCGCACCCGCGAGGTCATTGAGGCACCTGCTCGCCACTGCACACGAAGAGTCAACACTAGATCTATCGCTAGCCGAGATGCAGGAGCTGCACGTTCGACGAGTTCTCGCAGCGAAGGCACTTAGAGAGACTGTGACCGGCAACGGGTCCGACCGAATGGCAGCCTCAATCGCAACGTCAAACATGCGACGACCGCCGGCACCGAGTTGTCGTTCGCCGGGACCATCAAGCAGCCAATCGACCCCATAGACCCCCGGTTTCGGCACCGCAACATCGCTCGCCCTCCCGGGCCAACCGGCGCACGAACATCCCAAAACCGCTCCGCTCGAGTCGGCCGCCAGACGTCACGCCACCCGTGCCTGCATCTACTCGCGTGCCGATCACGGGGTGCTCTTATCCGCATCACGCTGTTCGCGCATTCGAATACGAACGGGCAAGTCGGGAACCGACCCGCACTCGGGCCCATCTGGGTCGCGCGCGCGAAGACGCTCGACCCATCGTCCGAAGGCACCGGCAAGCGGAGCTGCGGTCAAGCCATGGGCAAGCGTGCTCGCAGCAACCGCAAGCGTGATGATCGCAACCAGGCGTTCATGGTTGGGGATAGCCTCGGCTTCGGACACCAATAAGGCAAACAAGATGGTCGCCAAGCCGCGAGGGCCAAACCAACCAAGGAACACAATACTGGGTGCTCGCAAGCCGCTGCCGACAAGCGCCAGGGCCACCGGAACCATGCGAACCACGGTGAGGCTCAAGCCGATGTAGAGGGCCACCTGCCAATCAAGTGCCTCCAGTGCAGATGGCAACATCGTGGCACCAAAGACGAGGAAGGCGATCAACGCGAGCAACTGCCCTTCGTCTTCGGCAAACTCCTGCAGGCTCTCGCACACAGACTCCGTGGTGTTGCCGATCACCAAGCCGGCCGTAAAGGCGGCGATGAAGCCGTTGCCCCCGATCAGTTCAGCAACTGCGAACGCCCCCATGGCGATGGCCAGCCCAGCAAAGTGTAGGTACGAACGGTTGATGCTGTTTGCAGCAGCAGCGCGCTGCACGAGCCAGCCCGCAGGCCACGCCACGATCAGGCCAGCGACCGGGCCGAGCCCGATCTGCGCAGCCGCGAAGCCCAAGCCACTCGCTGACGGTTCGGATGCTGTGGCGTGGTCCCCGGTGAGTACCGCGGCTGCCGCCAGGAGCACCATAACAATGGGCACGGCGATTCCGTCGTTCAGTCCGCTCTCCACGTTCAGAGCTTGTCGAATACGCACGGGCACACGGGGACTGCTGACCACCACCTGACCGAGCGCCGCGTCCGTCGGCGCGAGAACCGCAGCCAGCAGGGCGAGCTCCGCCCAACTCAGGGTTGGAAAGATGAGCCAGGCAATCACGGCCCCGAGCCCGATCGTCAATGGCAGGCCCAACAGCAGGAGACGCGCCGGGAGGCGGTAGCCACGCCGAAGCTCGCGGAACCGAATCCGAGACGCATCCGAGAACAGAACCAGAACGAGCGTCACCTCGATGATGATGTCGGCCGTCGCGCCCTCAAGGTGGATCAGATCCAATCCGAAGGGCCCGGCCAACAAACCGATCGTGACAAACAGCATCGGCGCTGTGAGCGGGGTGTTCTCAATACGATGAGACACGAGCCCGAACGCGAACACGCAAAACGCAATGACTACTAGTGTGGTCGGTTCCATCAATCTCGTCGGGGGCGGTCGCAAGAGACACGCTCAAGGCTCCTGAATCCGTATTGCTTCACTGGGCACGGGTGCATGAATCCAACTCACGGCAGATCAATCCAGCAAACGCCTCAGTCCACATCCTAGCCGCGTTCGGCGCCGGCATTCCGAGTTCCATCATGCGGTTGAGCATGTTGCTTGCGAGCCGATCCTCAGCAACCTGCGCATACGCTTCACGCGCCCGCAATCGATCGCCAATAATCGTCCTGAGCGAAGAACGCATTCTCGGCACGGGCATGACCGTGGTAGCCAGACTCCTTCTGCCACTGGCAACGACCTACTCTACAAATACGCCGAGATCGACACGTGATCGTCCGTTCTCAGGCCAGCTGCCGACCAGATAGTTCGCCCTCCTATTCATGGCTATCGCCCAGTCGTCCCCCGGATTTGCGCAAGAGTCGCAGACGATCGCCCCAATGGCCAACCGCTGGCAAACGCCAAGGTCGAGCACCTCGGCGAAGCCAACTCGTCGCTCATCGAGAGCGACGCCACGGGCACCGGGCACTTCAAGCGGGTCGCACCCAGCAGCCATTGGCTCAGCGTGTGGATCCGGGACGCCGGCACGTTTTACCGCACGATTCAAGTCGAACGCGAGGCGCGTCGCTTCGAGTTCGTCGCGAGCGACGGCGATGCTACCCTGGTTGTCTTTGCCGACTCCCAGGTGGCGCTACCCGCGCTGGCCCAACTCAACATTTCGCCGAAGCAAGGCAGCAATCGCGACGGGTCCTTCCGATCACGAATCGTGCCGCTGCGAGCCGGACGCAACGTGATCAAACGGTTGCCAGCTTCCGACCTGCGGTTGCATGTGTATGGCGGGCAGCCTGACCGGTCATGGTGAGGCGACGACAGTCCGAGGGCAGATCGTCGAGACGCGCGTCCAAGTGAGCACGCGTCAGCGCCGCTGACGCCTCACATCGCGAAACACTCGGCCGACGCCAGGGATGTAATCGAGACCAATTCCGTTGCCGACCCTAGGATCGTTCCGATACCAGTCGGGAGGTCTATTTGCGGATTCGTGGCGAGCTAAAGCTCTTCAAGAGCCGCTAAGGAACGTTCTAGCGAATCGTGCTGACAAGCTTGCTGGCTTGCTTACCGGCAGTTGTCTGGGCGTACTTGTGGATGAACTTCACCAGCGCTTTGCGCAGCGCGACCTGCCCCCTGGCATCTGGCTTCGCCTTCTTCTTGATCGACTCGAAGCGCTTCATTGCCAAGCGCTCCTTCTTGACCGCTGGGTCCCGTTTCCATTCCGAGAGCAGGTCGCGCGCGGCCTTGGCTGGCGCGAGGCGCCGGAACTGCTGCTCGATTTGCTCGAGCCGATCGGGCGCTGTGAAGTAGGCCCTGCCAGTCTTGGCTCGCGCGACCTCAGCGAGGATACGTTCTTCTTTGGCGGCAAGCGTCTCGCGCGCCAACGCGATCGCGCGGCCCTGCTCTTCAGTCAGGCTCTTGTTGCGAGCGGCGGCATCAAGCTTGGCTTGGAACTTGCCGAAGTCCATGGACCGCCACGTCGCATTCGCTGCGCGGAAGACGGCGTCATCGGGCAACGGTAGTAACGCCGACATGCGCGCGTATCGAAACTCAACTTGCAAAGCCATGGTCGCCACTGCCGTCGTGTAGACCCGTCCGCCATCGTCTCCCCAGACCGAGGCAGGGTCCCACGACCCGGCGAAGTTGCCGTCGACGCGCTGCGCTGGCAACAACGCAGTCCGCAAGTTCTGCGACCAAGTATCCCAGTGGGTGCCGCCGACCTGGAACATCGCGAGGCTGCCGTAGTACCAGTAGTAGTAGTCCGTTGCAGCTTCGAGTTTGACCGGCGGTTTGCTGACGATCAGGTCCGCTGCGGGTTGCATGGCCGCATCCGTTTCGAGGTCGTGGCCAAGCAGGAATCGGCAGAACCACCCGACAGCCGTCATGGTCTCGCACTTGTCTACGGGGAATCGCTTTCCGTGTTCGCCGGGCTTGCGTGAACTGGAATGGCCACGCTTTGCATAACCATGGCGTCCGGTTGGATCCGTGATGCTGTCCAGGTAAGTGCCGATCCGCGATAATGCGTCTTCGTTCACGCGCAACTGGAAGTCTTTGCCCGCGGCATATGCGGCTGTACACCAGATTGTAACCGAGATGTCGTTATCGCCGTCGCGCGGTTGGTATCGCCACACCGCCTTTGGGTTGCGATGCACTTCAAGATAGTCGAGCGCCTTTTGGGCCGCCGGACGCAGCGACTTGTCATTCGACAGGCCATAGGCTTCGACGATTGCGACAGCCGCGATGGCGTGGTCGTAGAGAAAGTCGTGTTGCGCATTGCTCCCGATCAGACCGCTAGGTCTTTGCCGGTCCTTGAGCCAACGAACGGCCTTGGTCACGTTGTCTGAGTAGGCACCGTTACGCAACGTGTGGTTACTGGCGAGGAAAGCGAGCAGTGCCAGACCGGTGACGCCAACGTCGTGCGTTGCATTTCCTGGGCCGTCGCACGGCTTACCGGCGGCGTCGTGCTTCATGAACCCATCGCAGTCCCAGTGACCATCATCGTCCTGGTGCTTGCTTAGCCATTGCAGCGAGGTCTCGATGGCGAGCATCTGCGCCCGGTTGAGGTCTTCGTGATGAACCGTTCGGGGTGCGTATTTCTGGCGCACCAGCGGTGACAACGGCAGAGGCCCGTCTTGAGCGCGCACTGCCGATGGCGCGGCGCACAGCACGGCCAGGATCACTGCACAGAACTGACGGAACCGTGCATGATCGGCACGCGCGCGGCGGACGCCGTAGCACAGGCCGCTGAGGGAATAGCGTAGCGAAGAGCGGAACATTGCACGTTGGGGTGTAACACACCGACCGCCCGTTGCTTGTACGAGCTGTGTAATGGCGAGACTTCCGCGTCGAGAATGACTTGCCCCCCCCTGCCGACTGGATCCCCGCCTTGACGCTGGAGACCTAGCGCGGGTGCGCACCGAGGCTTCTCAGTTCCCGTTCAGGATGCGCTTGACGCCGTCGTCGACGACGCGCTGGATGAGTTGATCGACCGAGAGGCCCAGCTTGCCGGCGGCGATCTGAAGCTGCCTAAACTGCTTCGCGTTCATCCGCACGTTGGGTCGCACTTGCGCACTGTTGGGCATCGTATTGAAGTCCACAGTGACCTTGTCTAGTTGCTTGTCACTCAGGCCGAAGGCGCGGAGAACGCCCTTAGCCATCATGATGTTGCCGCACACGTTCATGTGCACGCCGTCGCTGGTGAGCTGCTTACCACCTGGAATCTTCGCGCTCGGGAGCAGCGCAGTTTGCATTGCGGCGTTGAGGTCGGCGAAGAGGCACTTCTTCTCAGTAGCAAGCTGTTCAAGGAACGCGTTGTAGGTCGCGAGGCGGATGTTGCGCTCGTCGTCGGCCTTCTCGGTGATCATCGTCGAGGTCAGGATCATCACCTTGATGCCATTGGCCTGCGCACGGTCGACGATTGCGGTGATGTTCTTCTTGTAGTCGGGCAGTGGCACGCCCTTGTCGCCGTGCCACACATCGTTGACGCCGCAACTAAGCGTCATCCAGTCGGGGTTCTTCTTCAGCACGTCACGCTCGAGACGCGCCAGCATCTGATTGGACTTGTGGCCGCTGACGCCGGCGCCGATCAGCTCGACCTTCACACCGACAAGGGCGAGACCGCGGACCACGAGTTTGCAGTAGCCCGACGCGTTGCGCTGTCCGGCCTGGGTGATGGAGTCACCGAGGAAAGCAATCTTCGCCCCGCTCTCGATCGGCAAGGAGTCTTGCGCCTTTTGCTGGGCTGGGAGGGAGCCACCTACGATTCCGGCGAGGATGCAAGCGGCGAAGAAGGGAGGCGTCTGGAGAGAAGCGTGCATGGCGAGACCTTAGCCTGCCCGCGACCCCTTGTCCCTCGCCAGCGTACCGCCAGATGGCAACCGATCTGCGCACTCGACCGAAACCACCAGCACCTCATTGCTCATCAATGAGTTCGAGTGGGTCCATTTAGCTCCGAATCGCCTCTACCGACCTTTCGGACACTGCGGTGTCGACGCCAAATACGAAGCCGCGAAAACCTGTGCGTACCGGAATGCGAACCCTCAAGATTGCGTCATGCGCATCGTCGACTTCCATAGCCACTTCTTCGCGCGGCCGTTCTTCGAGGCGCTCGCTAGCCAGAGTCCGCGGGCTGGCTCGACCGAAGAGAAGCTGGCCACGCTGGTCGAGCAGACCGGTATGGAACTGCCCTCACCGGATATTGCGGAACACACTGCGCGGTGGCTTGCAGAACTCGATCGTTCGCATGTCGATCACATGGTGACGTTCGCCAGTGCACCGGAGGAAGTTGGCGCAGTTGCGCAAGCGACGCAGCTAGCCAAAGGACGCATGACTGCGATTGCCTGTTGCAATCCGTTGGTGGCAGGAGCTGCGGAGAAGGTTGATGAGTTACTGACCAGCAAAGGGTATCGCGGCGTGTTGTTGTTTCCGGCGATGCATCATTACTCGCCGGCTGACCCAGCTTGCACGCCGCTTTGGGAGGTGCTCGAACGTCACCGCGCCATCGCCTACGTACACTGCGGCATGTTGGTCGTGAAGATTCGAGACCTGCTCGGTTTGCCGCGTCGTTACGACTTGCGCGGCGCCAACCCGTTGCACCTGGTTCCTGCTGCGGATGCGCACCCCGGGGTAACGTTCTGCATCCCACACTTCGGGGCCGGCTTGTTTCGCGAGACGCTGATGGCCGGTGCGCAATGCGAGAACATCGTCACCGACACATCTTCTTCCAACGCTTGGATTCGCACGCAGCCAAGCCAGCCAAGTCTGCAGGATGTGTTCGCCCGTGCGCTCGACGTCTTTGGTCCGACACGCATCATGTTCGGAACGGACTCGACAACCTTCCCCGCGGGATGGCGTGCCGATCGCCTGACCGAGCAATGTTCGATTCTCGATAGCCTGGGCGTCACTGCGGATGACCAGCAACGGATCTTCGCAGGCAATGCGGATGCGGCACTGGACGGGGCACAAGCGACGACCTGATTAGGCGCGCAATATCCGAAAGCTCGATCGCGCTTCCTGCGCGCGTTTGCGCCCGGCGATACGCTTACTGCCTGAGCAAACATCACCATGCGCGCACTCGCGGGCACATTGGGAAGCGTTGTCGTAAGAGTGCCAGCACCCGCCGCGTCCGTGTAGGTCCGCGCGATCGCGACAGGCTCCGCGAGCAGGGTGCAACCCGGTGCCCCCACTGTTGCAAGCGATAGCGGCAACGACCAGCGCGCCCGTGATCCACCCCATCGTATTGCCCGGCTGCCAACTGTTCGTGATGGCGTCGGGACCTGGATACTTGGGCGCGTTCCCTACTGCGATCGGCAAGTCATCGGCTAGCGCGGCGTCGCTGGCGAATGAGTTCGTCGTATCCGGACGCGCCCCTAGGCCCTGCTAGTTGCCGATGAAGAGATTGACGCCGTTACTGAACGTCAGGCCGAGTCCGTTGGCTGCAGGAGCCCAAGCGATGCCTTGCCCGTAGATCCGCGTCGA
>JBNMND010000234.1:0-9085 GCA_051274975.1 Planctomycetota bacterium
TTCGCGAGCACGTCGACCGGGGTTTGTCGTTGCTTGAAGGTAAGCTGGATGTCGATTTGCGTGAGGTGTGGCTGGGCGATGCCATGACCGATGCGGAAGTCGAGAGCATCTTCGACCGCCCTTCCGTGCAGTTGCCGGCCATCTTCCTGGTCGAGTATGCGCTGGCGCAGAGTTGGTCGGCCAGAGGTGTCACGCCAAGTGCGCTAATTGGTCACAGTCTCGGCGAGAACACGGCGGCTTGCATTGCCGGGGTGATCTCGTTCGCCGACTGCCTGCGATTGATCACCCTGCGTGGCCGTCTATTCGAGCGAATCGTCGGTGGCGGCATGATCAGCGTGCCGTTGGCCGAGGACGAATGCTCGGCGCACTTGTCGGGCAACCTGGACCTTGCGGTTGTGAATGCCCCTGGCTTGTGTGTGGTATCCGGCCCCAATGAAGAACTGGATGCTTTGGCTGGGAAGCTTGCGGAGTCGGAGATCGAAGTGCAGCGGGTCGGAATTGCGATTGCTGCGCATTCGAGATTGCTGGAGCCGATCCTCGCCGACTTCGGTGCGTTCCTCCGCAGTCTCGAACTGCACCGACCACAGATCCCGTTCTTGTCGAATCGCACGGGTGACTGGATTACTGATCAACAGGCGATGGATCCCCAATACTGGGTCGACCATCTGCGCAACACCGTGCATTTTGGGGAAGGTATCGAGGTCTTGTTGCGCGACAAGGCGAACGTCTTCCTTGAAGTTGGGCCGGGCCGCACGCTGAGTTCTTTGTGTCGTCAGCAAGCTGCCTGGAACGTAGACCGCAATGCGATTCCAACGCTGCGTCACCCCGACGAGAAGATCGACGACGCTGCCTACCTTGTCGGCGCTTGTGGCCGTTTGTGGGCTTCGGGTGTGGAGATGCGGTTGGAGAGCCTCATCGATCCCGAACGGCCGCGCCTGTCATTGCCGACCTACGCATTCCGACATGCGAGCTATTGGGTGGAGGCCGATGAAGAGGGCTCCGGCGGTGGCGATGAATCGACCGCGGCGACGGAACGCATCGATGATGTGACGCAGTGGTTGTGGACGCCGCGCTGGACTCGCGCGGAGGCTCCTATCACGGCTAAGTTATCCGGCGGTACTTGGGTTGTGTTCGTCGACGGACTGGGCATCGCGAGGCGCGTGATCACGCGCTTGCGCGAGCAACAGGTTGATGTGGTCGAGGTCCATCTCGGCGATTCGTATCGGTCGCTTGGTGAAGGCAAATACGCACTGGCACCGGAACTCGGGCGCGAGGGCTATGACGCGCTGCTTCTGGATCTTGCCGCGAACGGCAAACAAGTGCAGGGAGTGTTGCATGCTTGGTTGTTGACTGCCGATCGCAGCTTCCGGCCGGGCTCCAGTTTCTTCCACCGTTGTGAGGAGCAGGGCTTCTACGCGCTCTTCTTCCTAGCGCAGGCGCTTGGCGGCGAGGAACTGCCCGAAGGATTCCGCCTGGTTGTTCTGACCAATGACACGATTGGGCCAGAGAACGATTCACCGTGCCCTGAGAAGGCGACCGTGATTGGTCCCTGCCTCGTTATGCCTCGCGAGTTGCAGGGGTTGGCGAGTGCGCTGGTCGATGTTCGTCCGCCAAAGAAGTTGCGTGGTCGCCGAGGTCGCGAGGCCTTGGACGAGATTGCCGTGACGGTAGAACGCGAATTGGCCGTCACCGATCAGGGGCTGTTTGCTCTGCGCGGTAGCGATCGATGGTTGCTTGCTTACGAGCAGTGTGAATTGCCTGCCGTGGCGGCTTCTGGTGCCGCAGGGGCCGCCGAGGCCACGCTGCCTGCGAAACTGCGAGACCGTGGCACCTATCTGATCACCGGTGGTTTAGGTGGTGTTGGGTCTCTGGTCGCCGAGTGGCTGGCGCGCACCTGCCACGCACGACTGGTGCTTGTGGGGCGGAGCGAGTTGCCAGCGCGTGAGTCCTGGGATGCGCACTTGGCGAACACCGGCGCCGCCGATGCCGTTGGACGGGCGATCCAAAAGGTGCGCTTTCTCGAATCGTTCGGTGCCGAAGTCATCGTTGGCAGTGCCGACGTCGCGAACGTTGCGCAGATGAGGGCGGTCGTCGACTTGGTGCACGACCGATTCGGGTCGATCCATGGCGTGTTTCACGCCGCTGGCGTGATCCAGGACGAACTGATTGCCAGCAAGGAACAGGCGACCGTTGAACGGGTCATGACTCCCAAGGTCCAGGGAGCTCTCGTGCTGGAAGAGGTTCTAGGCTCTGAGCCGGTGGACTTCATGGTTCTCTTCTCGTCTACGAGTTCGGTGCTCGGGCCTCCCGGTCAGATTGACTACGTCGCCGCGAACGCGTTCCTTAACGCGCTGGCACGCCGTCGCTCGACCGCAGGCAAGCCGACTGTAGCCGTCCAGTGGGGCGTCTGGAATCGCGTCGGTATGACCGCTTCTATCGAGGCGGATAGCGTCGTCACGGGCGGGCGTCCTGAAACCGTCAGTGAGCCGATGTTCCAAGAACTCGTGCGGATCGGGGCCGAGGAGATCGTGTTATCCGCGCGCTACGCGAACGATGCGATGTGGTTGCTCGATCAGCACCGCACGATCGATGGCCACGCGCTCGTGCCGGGTACCGGCTTCGTGGAGATGATCGCCGAGTCGCTTGCTGCAATTGGTGAGAAGGGTCCCTTCGAAGTGAGGGACCTATACTTCTTCCGTCCGCTGCATGTGCCGGATGGTGAGAGTCGTTCGGTGCAGGTCAGGCTACGTCGCAGCATCGAGGGCTACGAGTTCCAGGTGCAGAGCGAGAGCATGCTCGACGATGGTTCTCGCGGTTGGCAGACGCACGCCCAGGCGCGCCTCTTACTGCACGCCATGTCCGTGCCGGATCCGGTGGATCTACGCGCTGTCGAAGCAGCATGCCAAGATCGACGCGAGCCGGAAGGGCAGGAGCGCGATTGGTTGCCTTCCCCGCAGGAAGCGCATCTGCGCTTTGGGCCACGTTGGCGGGTTGTGCGCGAGTTGCGCTATGGCCCGAGTCAGGCTCTGGCGAGGATTGCCCTGGATCCTGAGTTTGCCGACGACATCGAACACTACCGTTTGCATCCGGCTGCGTTCGATCTCGCTACGGGGTTTGCGATGGAGTTGGTCTCGGGCTACGACGGCGCCAGTCTTTGGGTGCCGTTGACCTACCGGAACATTCGCGTTTTCGACCGCTTGCCACGCGCATTCCACAGTTGGGCGCGACGGTGTGAGCCAGTGAGTTCGGGCGGCGACATCGTCAGTTTCGATCTTGCGCTGTGCGACGACAACGGCCGCGTGCTGGTTGAAATTGAGGGCTTCCAGATCAAGCGCCTTGAGGTTGGCCAAGCATTTGCGTTGGCGCCGGTGCCAACGCGTGCCGATCTTGGTTTGTCCGATGGTCCGCAGCGAGGTGGTAGTTCTGCTGCCGAACAGTTGTTGGCCGAGAACATCCAGAAGGGCATTTTGCCGGATGAGGGCATGGACGCGTTGGCGCGCTTGCTGTCCCGAGACCTGCAGCCTGAAAGCCTGGTGTCTTCGGTGCCCTTGCCTGGGTTGATTGCCGAACTCGACCGGGCGCAGGTCCCGGTGGCGGCTGGGGGAACTCGCTTTGCTAGGCCCGAGCTCGACAACGAATACGTGGCGCCGCGCGACGACATCGAACAGGCGCTGGTTCGCTTCTGGGAGGAGTTGCTCGGCATTGATTCGATCGGAGTCGAAGACGATTTCTTCGCCCTTGGCGGTCACTCACTCACTGCCGTTCGGCTGTTTGCGAAGGTCAAGAAGACGTTCCGCATCGACTACGCGATGTCGGTGTTGTTTGAGGCTCCAACGATTACCCTGTGTGCCGAGATGCTTCGCCGCGACGGCGTCGCAAGCGGTTCCGCGCCCGCCGCGGCCGTTGAGGCACCGAAGAGTCGCTACCGTCACCTAGTTCCGATGCATCCGGGCAAGGGCGCTTCGGGAACTGCTTTCTTCTTGGTCGCGGGCATGTTCGGCAACGTGCTGAACCTTCGCCATCTCGCTCAGCTCGTCGGCACCGATCGACCCTTCTACGGTTTGCAGGCGCGTGGCCTGTTCGGTGACATGGAGCCGCACGCCAATTTTGAAGAGACCGCACGCGACTACCTGGAGGAGGTTCGTGCTGTGCAGCCACATGGCCCCTACCTGCTCGGTGGGTTCTCTGGCGGCGGGATCACGGCCTACGAGATGGCACGTCAGTTAATCGAGGCGGGAGAAGAAGTGGCCATTCTCGTCTTGCTGGACACCCCGCTGCCGACCAAGGGCGTTGTTGGTCGAGGGGACCGCCTGAAGATTCAGGTGCAGAGGTTGCGCCGCCAGGGCCCTACCTACTTGGCGCGCTGGTTGAAGAATCGAGTTCAGTGGGAGATTGGTCGACTGCGAGATCGATTCGGCGAACAGCTTGAGGCCGAAGAACCAGCGGCGTTCCACTCGGAAGCGATTGAGGCTGCGTTCCGCTCGGCGCTCGGGTTGTACGAGCTGCGGCCATTGCCGGTGCGCACGTGGTTGTTCCGTCCGGCGCTCGATACGCAATACGACCTCGGTGGCGGTCGATTCGCCGACGCGGATCGCGAGCTTGTTCTGCCTGACAATGGCTGGACCCCGTTCGTCGAGCAGTTGACCGTCATGGAAACGCCAGGCGACCACGATGGCATGGTGCTCGAACCAAACGTTCGTTCACTGGCGAACGTGATGCGCCAAGCGATTGACAGCGTCGTGGCGGAGCCAGCAGTTACCGAACCGTCCTTGGAAGCCCGCTGAGGTCGCGGATTCGCTGATGGACAATTGTTCCGAAGGCCAAGATCTCGGCATCGTCGAGGGCAAGGTTGGGGTTGTTGTGATCGGGCGCAACGAAGGCGTGAGGTTGCGCCGCTGCCTTGAGTCGCTGGGTAGTCAGGTGCGCGCTGCGGTCTATGTCGACTCTGGTTCCGAGGATGACAGCGTTGCCTTCGCGCGGCAGATCGGAGCCACCGTCGTGGAGTTGGATACGACGATTCCGTTCACGGCGGCGCGCGCGCGCAATGAGGGGTTCGACGCGCTCCAGCGTGCGCGCAGTGAAGTCGCGATGGTGCAGTTTGTCGACGGGGACTGCGAGATTGAGAAGGGCTGGTTGCAGCGGGCCGTGAGCGAGCTGCAGCAGGATCCCGAACTTGCAGTCGTGTTCGGTCGTCGGCGTGAACGCGCCCGCGACACTTCGATCTACAACTTGCTCTGTGATCTTGAGTGGGATGTACCTGCCGGCGAAGTTCTGTCCTGCGGCGGTGACGCGCTGATGCGCGTCAGCGCCTTCCGTCAATGCGGAGGGTTTGACCCGACCTTGATCGCAGGGGAAGAACCCGATTTGTCTTTTCGACTACGCGGCTTGGGCTGGAAGCTGCGTTGCATTGCAGCTCCGATGACCGCGCATGATGCTGACATGCATCGGTTTACCCAATGGTGGCGTCGAGGTTTGCGAGCCGGGTATGTCGAGGCAGAAGGGCTCGCGCGGCTAGGCCGTGAGTACCCCCGGCGTCGAGCGGCAATGAGCAACCTCTTCTGGGCTATCGTCGTTCCGATCGTCTTAGTTGCTGCTGTCGTTGCGCTGCTCGCCACCGGCTACTTAGTCTCGGCGATTCTCGCCGCGGCATGCGGTGGGGGACTGTATGCGGTCATGTGGCTGCGGATCCATCGGCACGCACGCCAGCGTTGGCCTGGGCGCGATGCTAGGCTATATGCGACGTTCTGCCTGCTGGCCAAATGGCCTGCCGTGCACGGCATCACAACCTACTGCTGGCGGCGACTCCTCGGGCAGGATCGAAGGCTGATCGAATACAAGCAGGCGGCCGCCCGCGAGTCTCGCTGAGCAGGAGCAGCGGCCAGCAAGAGCAGTAGCGAGCAGTTCGCTACGTCACGCCTCTTGCGGTGACTATGTCGGCGAACGGTTGGCCAGCAACCCTGCTAGCACGCGGGCTTCATCCGCAACCGTGTGTCGCTCCTTGACCCGTTGTGCACCATTCTTGCCCAACGCGAACAGCTCTTCCTGAGAGGCGGCGAGTACCTGCTGGATCGCGGCTGCCAAACTGCTCGGAGATCCTGGCGCCACAAGCCAGCCGGTCTCGCGGTTCTCGACCAGTTCTGCGACTGCGCCAACCGCAGTTGCTACTACCGGGCGGCAAAGAGCGAATGCCTCCATGATCACTACTGGTAGACCCTCGGCCAGGCTAGGAACTATGAGTGCGCGCGCCGCGAGCATCTCCTTTCGCACCCGTGCGGCGTCTCCCCAGCCCAGAAGGTGCACGCTTTTCTTGAGCACAGGGTTCTTCAGGCGGGCCTCGATCGGGCCGCGCGATGGGCCGTCCCCGACCAGCACTAGTTCGACGTTTGTGCCGGACAGGATCAACTGCTCTACGGCGGCGATGAGGATCTCGACGCCCTTCTCAGGGCTGAGCCGGGAAACGCAAATCAGTCTTGGTGTTGTGGGCGGTGGCACCATCGGTGCTCCCAAGAACTGATCATCAAGACCGCAGCGCACCACATGTAGCTTGTGCCAGGAGTCACTGCTGCACCAGCGCATGAGCTGTGTTCGTCCCCACTCGCTCACAGCAACGACGAAGCGCGCACGAGCGATCTTCAACGACAGCGAGATGGTCGGCGGCGAGTCGAAACTCTCAGTGCCATGAGAGGTGAAGCTGTAGCTAGGTCCACCTAGGGCGTTTGCCAGCATGGCCACGGCCGCGGAGTTCGTGCCGAAGTGAGCATGCACATGCCTCGCTCCGGATCGGGCGATGAGGCGCTTGAGTAGGCAAGCTTCCGCGAGCCACGCAAAGGGACGTATGAAGCCCCTGTCCGAGAACCTGGCGAGCTTGCAAACCAGGGCAAAGCCTGCCACGAAGCGCAGCGGGTTGCGGGCGAGAACGGCGAGGCAGGACCAGATTAGGCCCTTGGCGCCACGATTGAGTAGCACGTGTGTCTGCGATGCTTCGAGCTGATCCGCAGGTTCGATCTGAGGTTCGGGGAATGGTCGGATGGAGTAGCGATCGACCTGGATCCCCATGGCCTCCAATGCGCAGATCTCGCGCCGCACAAACGTGTGGCTCGTGCTGGGGTATTGGTTGGTCAGGTAGGCGACGCGTCCGTGGTTGGTTGGGCTGTCGCTAGTCATCTGTCGGTCCCGTGCAAGCGGCTCGCGCTTGGTCGTTGCCAGCATGCAAGATCATTCAAGGCAGCGAGGTTGCTTGCCCAAGGCAAGGATGGCCAAGCTAGGCGCGAGTTTCAACCTGTGGCAAGGAACCCGTTGTGCGAGTTCCCAAGCAGCAGCGACCGGTCTGTCGAGGCTGTCGTCAGGGATGATCTACCGGCACCGCGTGCGAGTCTGTTCTGTCCGCTCCCGAGGGCGGGTCGTCTTGGCCATTCTGGAGGTTGTAGTTTCGCGGCTCGACGCACTTATTAACTCTGCCGGAGCTGGCTAACCGAGCAGTTAAATGTCCGGTGCTGTCGTCGAAGCAGGGGCTTCGAGTGTTGGTTTTCGGCGATTCAGATTCTGTGCAATCGCCCGCACTGCGTTTTAGTGGCTAGACTGCCAAACCATGGAACCGAGCCAATCCGCCGCGGGAGGCGTTGTAGATCCTGAAGGAGGGGATTCCGCCGCTGGGCGTCTCCTCGTGGTCACCCCGTGTCGCAATGAGCAGGATTTCATGCGCCGCACGCTCGACTCGATTGTGGAACAGACGCATCTGCCGGCCCTCTGGGTGATCGTTGATGATGGCTCAACAGATGAAACCCCGGCGATTCTGGCAGACTACGCCGAGCGCTATCCCTTCATTCGGATCGTGCGTCGCGAGGATCGCGGTAAACGCAGCGTTGGGCCCGGCGTTATCGATGCTTTCTATGCCGGACTAGATAGCGCTGACCTGGGCGAGTTCGAGTTCCTTTGCAAACTCGACCTCGATCTCGTCATGCTCCCAGACTACTTCGAGATCCTAGTAGCCCGGATGCGCGCGAACCCGCGGCTAGGCTCCTGTAGTGGTAAGCCGTACTATCATGACGCTGCCGACGCCCTCCAGCCTGAGTGGTGCGACGATGAGATCGTTGTCGGTGCCGCGAAGTTTTACCGTGTCGCCTGTTTCGAGCAGATCGGCGGATTCGTGCGCCAGGTGATGTGGGACGGAATCGACAGCCACCGGTGCCGCTTGTTCGGCTGGATTGCGCGTAGTTGGGACGATGAGGAATTGCGGTTCTTACACCTGCGACCCATGGGCTCTAGCGACAGTGGAGTGCTACGTGGCCGTGGCCGGCATGGTCACGGTCAATACTTCATGGGCACCGCGCCTGTCTACTTGCTCGCTAGCGGGTTGCGGCGCGTGCTGCAGCCACCACGTTTGACTGGCGCTCTAGTCATGATGTGGGGCTACTTCGGTTCCTGGCTGCGGCGAAAGCCTCGCTATGAAGATCTCGAGTTTCGTCGGTTCCTGCGCAGCTACCAATGGAGCACCATGGTTCGTGGTAAGAAGCGGGCGATTGCGAAGATCGAGAGCGAGCGCGAAGCAGTGTGGAGTCCGAGCGTTGGCAAGTAGCTGGTGCTTGAGCAAACGGCAGGAGCCAGTCAATAGCGGGCTGATCTGAGCACGCGCCACTACATGCGACTTGACGCTCTCGGTCCGCTCGGGGATGGTTCGAAGCACATGCCATGCACAGCAGCTCATGCGGGAGGTGGAGTGGGGGAGCTGTTTTCCGTCATGCCCTTGGCTTTGACCGCGTGCAAGGGAGGTTGCTAGATGTGCGGTGTCGCGGGGGCCATCGGTGGCATCGACTCCGAACTGATTCGGGCGGTTCAGCTTGCGAGCGAACAGCAGAGACATCGCGGTCCGGACGATGACGGTACCTGGGAGTCGGGCGGACCTGGCCAGGACGGCGCCATGTTCGGCTTTCGGCGACTCGCGATCATCGATTTGTCGCCCGAAGGCCACCAGCCCATGGTCGACGCTGCGACTGGCAACGCCATCGTTTTCAATGGCGAGATCTACAACCACCTTGAGCTACGAAGTGAGCTCGAAGGGCTAGGTGCTGAGTTCGTTTCGCGTTGT
>JBNMND010000235.1:0-9019 GCA_051274975.1 Planctomycetota bacterium
CAAGTCGATGTGCAGCACCTGATCCGCTTCCGGCAGCTCCTTGAGTTCGTTCTGCAGTCCTTGCATGCCGAGCGCGATTTCCATGACCGCGCGGTCCTTGCCGTAGACGTGCTCCATGATGCGCTGCTCGAGGTAGACCGTGAAGCCTTCGTTGAGCCAGAAGTCACGCCAGGTTGCGTTGGTCACCAAGTTGCCGGACCAGCTGTGTGCGAGTTCGTGCGCAATCAACGCGACCAGCGACTTGTCGCCCGCGAGGATCGTCGGCGTTGCGAAGGTCATGCAGGGGTTCTCCATGCCACCAAACGGGAAGCTCGGCGGCAGGAACAGCACGTCGTAGCGGCCCCAGCGATAAGGGCCGAATAGCTCTTCGCACGCGAGCACCATGCGCTCGAGATCGTCGAGTTCGGTAGCGGCCTTGCCCACCATGCCCGGCTCAGCCCACACTGCACAGCGGCCACTGATTGGTCGCGAGACCAGTTCGCCACACGCCAACGCGATCAGGTAACTCGGCACCGGCCGCGTCATCTGAAACTGGGTGTGCCCCTGCTTGCGCTTTCGGTAGTCGGCGCTCATGACCGTGGTCATGCCTTCCGGTGCCCTGATTTGCGCCTCCCACGTGACGCGAACCGCCGGTGAGTCTTGCAGCGGAATCCAGCTGCGGGTCAGGATCGCCTGGCCCTGCGTGAACAAGAACGGCTTTTCCTTACCGTTGGTCTGCTCCGGTGACAGCCACTGCATCGCCTCGGCGAGCGGCGAGGTGTGGTATTGGATCTTGACCCTGTCGGTGGTCTCACCGAGTTCGATAGTCAGTGGTCGACCACGCCACTCGCCAGCATCCGGGGCCAGGTCCCAGATCAGTTCGCTGCCGTTCTGGTCGGTCACCGCGAGGATCGAAAGATCGCTGGTGTCGACGATGAACGGGGCGGAGCGATCGGTTCGCTCCAGGTGGTGGGTGACCGACCCAGTTGCCACCTTTTGCTCGAAGTCGAGGTTGAGGTTGAGCTCCAGGTGCGTCGACCGCACCTGGTCTGGGAGGGCGAACGTGTGCGTGTCGGGAGTGTCCACCCAATTGGCCGTGGTGCTGGGGGCACCCCAACAGGCGCCCAAGATCAGGAAGGAAGCGACCGGAAGCAGCTTGCGCATGGAGAACTTGTAGCCAAAGCGAACGTTCGACACCAATCCTTCACCCGTGACACGACAGCTGTTGCGTCACCCGGGATCGGTCGTAAGAATGTTTGGCCTCGAAGCTATGTCCACCGCGAACCAGATCCAACTCACCCTCCCCGATGGCTCCGTGCGTGAATACGACGCCGGCACAACGGGGCTTCAGGTCGCCGAATCGATCGGCAAGGGCCTGGCCAAGGCCGCCGTTGGCATCGAACTCAATGGCGACGTCCAGAGTTTGCAGCTGCCAATCGCTGCGTCGGCCGACATCAAGATCTTCACGCGAGATACCAAGGATGGTCTCGAGATCTTGCGCCACTCGGCCGCGCACGTGCTCGCCGACGCCGTCAAGCGAATGCGGCCGAACGCCAAATTGTGGAAGGGCCCGCCGGTCGACGACCCGCGTTACGGCTTCTACTACGACATCGACTTTGGTGACGAGCCGATCACGACCGACGACCTGCCAAAGCTCGAAGAGCTGATGCACGAGATCATCAAGAGTGATGTGCCGTTCGTGATGTCCGAGCTCGACCGTCCCGCCGCCATCAAGTTGATGGAGGAGAACCACGAGGACTACAAGCTCGCGACCATTAGCAAGATCCCCGAAGACCAGAGCCTGACGTTCTTCCACTCGGGAGACTTCGTCGACCTCTGCAAGGGTCCGCACGTGACGTCGACCGGCAAGATCGGGCAAGGCATCGCGGTGCTCGCGCTCGCCGGCGCCTACTTCGGCGACAACGCCGACAACAAGATGCTGACCCGCGTCTACGGCCACGCGTTCAGCGACAAGAAAGCGATGGCGAAGCATCGCGGCAACCTCGAAGAAGCGGCTAAGCGCGACCACCGTCGCCTGGGAATCGACCTCGACTTATACTCGACGATGGGCGACCTCGGTGCCGGCCTGATTCTCTGGCATCCGAAGGGCGGTTTCGTTCGTCACAAGATCGAAGAGTTTTGGAAGAACGAACACCTCAAGGGCGGCTACGACCTCGTCTACTCGCCGCACATCGCCAAGAGTGATCTGTGGGCGACCTCGGGCCACCTCGACTTCTACAAGGAGTCGATGTACGCCGGCATCGAGATCGATGGCGCTGAGTACTTGCTCAAACCAATGAACTGCCCGTTCCACGTGCAGATCTACAAGCAGAAGCGTCGCAGCTACCGCGAACTGCCATTCCGTTGGGCCGAGCTCGGCACCGTCTACCGCTACGAGAACCAAGGTTCACTGCACGGTCTGCTGCGTGTGCGCGGTTTCACCCAAGACGATGCCCACCTCTTCCTACGCGAAGACCAAGTCGAGGCAGAGATCACGCGCTGCCTGCACTTCGTCGTCGACATGCTGCGCGCCTTCGGCTTCGACGAGTACGAGATGATGCTCTCGACCCGACCGAAGAAGAGCGTTGGCGAAGACGAGAGTTGGGACAAGGCGACCGAAGCGTTGCGCAAGGCGCTCGAGTCTGTGGGCCTCGGCTACGCGATCGACGAAGGTGGCGGTGCCTTCTACGGCCCCAAGATCGACGTCAAGGTCAAGGACAGCCTCGGCCGCACCTGGCAGTGCTCGACCATCCAGGCCGACTTCAACTTGCCCGAACGCTTCGACATGACCTACATCGCGCAGAACGGTGAGCGCGAACGTCCGGTCATGATCCACCGCGCCCTGCTTGGCTCACTGGAACGCTTCTTCGGCATCCTGATCGAGAACTTCGGCGGCGCCTTCCCGGTCTGGCTCGCCCCGGTGCAAGCCGTCATCCTCTCGGTCGGCGAACGCCACGCCGATGCCGTTGAGCAGATGAGCCGCACCCTCAAGGAGCGGCTACTTCGCGTCGACGCCGACATCACCTCCGACAAGATCGGCGGCAAGATCCGTAACCACCTCTGGCAAGAGAAGATCCCGATGGTCGCAGTCGTTGGCGACCAAGAGTTTGAGAGCGGCTCCGTCACGGTTCGTTCGCGCAGCGGTGGTGACCTTGGCACGATGACGCTCGATGCCTTCGGCGACATGCTGGAGAAGATGGCAGCCAGCCGCGAGTAAGCGCGCGGTCTAGAATTGAAGTCGGCCAGCCCTCGTGCTGGCCTGCTTTGGTTTTGGACATCCGAACCAGCCAAGAACTACTGGCACACTCGGAGGTCCGCACAACGTTATCGCTCTGGGTGGGGCGGAGTCTTTGCTGCGGCGTTGCGACCTGTGCAGGTAGGCAGGATAGGCGGTGCGCTCGCGATTCGGGGATTGCCCTTCGTGCGGTCGCTGCGTGTCGAGCCCGGCGATCTTGAGGTGTAGGTTGGCCATCCAACGGCTCCATGTAGCAGGCGACGATCCGGGTCGCCGCTGAGCGTGCAGAGGCGGTGGGCCGAACGAGCACACCCGAGCACCCGCAGAGCGGGTGGTCGCGACGCTACTGTAGGATCGTCATCGCAAAGTTGGACACGCCGGTCACGCTGCCCGCCGGCGTGCTCTCGAGCGCCTGGAAGAAGAACTGCAATGGTCCTAGGCCTGGCGGCACCGGCACCGAGAAGCTCTCGATTCCGACCGGACCACTAAACGTGCCGAAGGTCAGCACCAGTGGGTTTGCGATCAAGTCGAACCCCTGCAGCGGCGTGGTTACCGTTGAGATCCCGAGCACGAGGAACCACTGATTGTTGGGCGTGCCGGCGAAGTCAAAGGTCGCGAGGCCACCGGTCGGCGGGACTAGTGTCGTGGACCGGAGCTTGGGCGGCTGTGTGAGCACGTAATTGAAACTCAATGCGTTGCTCGTGCCGAGCCCGTTGGAGACGGTGACCGACATCGGCCCGAGCGTTACGCCCTCCGGAATCGCGACCGACAACGCGGTATCGCCAATGACAATGATGCCGTTGGTGTAGGTCTGCCCGCCCAAGGCATAGCTATTGACCGTCAGCAGTCCGGTGCCCTGGAGCGTCACGCTGCCGGGGGCGAACACCGTCATCGACGTCGGGCTCGCTCCTGTCAGCACCGGCGGGGTCGCGGGTGGCGGCATGCACGCCTGCGAATGCGCGTAGCCATCGATTTGCGCCGCCTCAGTCGGACCGAACAGCGTCAAGTTGCCGTTACAGCCGCCCAGACCCGAGCACATGATGTAGCAGGGCGAGGCGCCGTTGCAGTGGGGCGCGGAGAAGTTGTGTCCGAGCTCGTGGCACGTGAGGCCAACGCGACTGCTAAGGTTATTGGTGAAGTCGGACTGCGAGAGGCCGTAGCCGTTGACCTGATTGCAAACGGTACTCAGGTAGGCGACGCCGATTGTTGATCCGGTGAGGTTGCGCCCAGTGAAGAGGTGCGCGATATCGCGGTGGATGCCCGTGTTGTTCGCGTTCCAGAAGCCTTGAAACTCGCCCAGCAGGCCGCCCGCGTCGTTGGTCGTGTAGACGAGTGCCGTCGTCACGATGATGGTGACCACCTGGTAGGTTACGTCGCAGTCCCGGTCGTAGATGAAGTCGACCTGATTCATCACGGTCGTGATGTCGTTCTGCGTTTGCGTGACGTTGCTGTTGTTCCACTGCCAGAACTGCCGGTCGGCCTCGATCGCAATCTCACAGACGGCCGTGAAGTCTGGCGCCCCCGTCGATGGCGGGGCCGGCGCTCCGGTCGTGTCCGTGCCACACTCGTAGGGTAGCGCGTTGGTGTCCTTGGCGCGGAACACGATGTGCACCGAAGCCTGTGCGCTGGGATCACCTCTGCGCGCGGGCTGAACGACCCAAGTCTCGCCCAGTAGGCCGAGACCCGTCGGCGGAAGATAGACCATGCCCTCGAGTGTGCCGTCGACGAGCGTCGCGGCGACTCGCGAGTTCGGTAGTTCCAGCAGCACGCCGCGGAACGTTACGCAGTCCGGTGTCGGCAGCAGCACCAGTCCGGTGGCACTTCGCTCGAACAGCTGGAAGCCAGGCGCGCGCACGTCGTAGTTGAAGAGCGCCATTGTGTATGGCACGCCGCCAATCACGATTGGCACTTCGAGTCTGTCCTGCGGTGTTGTTGGTATCGACAGCGACTGGACGGTCCCGGCATTCACGTCGAACTGCGCCAGTAGCACGGGCGGCGCTTGGCGGACCTGCTGTGCGGCGACCGCCGCGAGCGGCATCAACGCGGCGATCAAGAGCAGGAGGGGGCGGACGACGTCGGCGCAAGGGCGCCGGACGACGCGTTGAGCACGTTCGTTTTGCATGGTGTCGGGGAAAGATGTATTTGAAGCTGCGGCAAGGAGCACCCGAACCCCATTGCTTAACGATCCCCGCCTCACCACTCCGCGTCAACCCACCCGTTTAACAGCCTTCACCCGCTTCACCTTATCGCTGATCATCCAATGATACTGGTGATCAGGAGATCGAGAACGGCACAGTCATCGTTCATTCGCTCGTGCGGCATCGACACGATGACCGTCGAAGTATTCGGCGACATGCTGGAGAACATGTCAGTGATCCGCGCGTCGTCGGCGCGCAGTAATACGAAGCAGGTCCGAACTACGGAATATCCGGACTGTTCTATGGACTGGTTGGCGTAGGGTGGAGGGTGCTACCGAACCTCGTCGTGTGGTGCACTCCGATCTCTCCCCCGAATCAGGAACAATCCTATGCTCCGTAAGCTTCTGCTTGCGATGACCGTTGCCGTCCTCGGCGCCGGTCTCTCCGCGCAATGCGCGACCACCTCTGCCGCCAACAACGCTGGCACCGTGACCCTCGATGTTGACGGTACGGCGCCGATGGCGTTCGCCTTCTTTGCCGTCGGAGACACGCTGGGAACTACGGCCATCAACCTAGGCAGCTTTGGAACGCTCACGCTCGGCCTCGCCGCGCCGTTCGTTCCCGCCGTTGCAGGCTTGACCGACATCAACGGCGATGCGTCGCTGTCCTTCAGCGTCCCGTCCACGGCCCCGGCAGGAACCTACTACGCGCAAGGCGTCACCATCGGCTTTGGCGTCACGCCAGGAACGGGCGTGACCTTGGACCTCTGTGCCGGCGACGTGGCGAGTTTCATACTCTAGTCAGACTATCGCGCTCTGTGACGCCGCCGGCGCGTCACCTCTTGAGGTGTACGCCCCGCCCTAACAAAGGTCAGCCTCGCGCTGACCTTTGTTCGTATACGGCAACGCGGCCGTCTTGCTGTGTGCGTAGATTCGCGCGCTGTGTAGTCGTGCCGCCACCTCTATCCGCGTCGAGCATCTTGTTGCTGGCGAGTGATCCCGGCGATGCTGCAGGCAAACGAGGCGATGTGTTGGCGATGCTTCGTGTCGCAGCGAATCGTCCAAGGACATTGGGTTAAATGTCGATGACCCTTGCTCGCATATGCCTGTGGTCGTTCGCTGCAATAATGGCCGCAACGTTGCTATGAGGGTGTGCCTCACCTCCATCCTTCGGGTCACTCACGGTCAAGCGAGAGGTCGAGCATTAAGTCAATTCGACCAGCTGTGCGCCGCACCTGTGCGTTGGACAGGGGATTGGCGGGTGCATTGCCTGTTACGTTCGCGACGGCGTGGTGACAGGAGGCTTTGCCTTGCCTTCTCAACTGAACGTGAGTGACGCTGTGGCCCGCCTCCCACTCTTGGGATGTTCCAAATCGTCGTCACGGAAGTCGACGACTCGGCGCTCTTCTACAGGATGTGTCCCAAGGATAAGCTCTCTGACGTCGCATACTCCGGCACGGCGGTCAATGTCGATGTCGTAGCAACCCAGCTTGAACGGGCGTCGTCGCTTAGCAAAGATGAGTGAGCAGATTACGGGTCGGATGCGGCTTAACTGGATGCTGCATTGCATGCGCGAGGCCGCTGCGCACGCCGGCTGCGCAGCACTATGCGGCTTGCGGGCACCGTCTGGATGCGGTCTGCTCTGTGTAGTTCGACGGCACTGCGCGTCGCAGCCAATCGACCAAGATGTTGGACAAGCAGACTCGACCAGCCACAAGCACCATGAGTTTCCTCCGCAACTTCCTTACAGCGTTTGGAGCATGCCTGCTCGTGCTGGTCGTGTATTCGTGGGGGAGCCAGTGGCCCGTCCGACTTGATATGCCTGCATTGCTCGGCTTGTGCGTCCTGGCGGCCATGCATGCGGGGTTTCGTAGGCCATCAGCAGGTGTCGCTGGACGACGCCAGCGAGCCCACAGGGTTCGTGCCAAAGGCCACGGTTAGCCCGTGGCTTAGCCGGCTGCTCGGTTCCAGTTCCTTGATAGAATGGCTGCCGACTAGACGATGCAGGTGACGGCGCTTCGCGTCGCAGGTGATCGATCAGATACGCTAGGTGGACATGCGCCGACTTGTAGTAACCCTGCTGTGCCTGCTGCTTGCTCTGGCGGGAGTGCGTGCCGGTTTGACGGAGCGTCGAGGCGTGGATGTAGTCTTCGCGCTACTGATGGCGTGCGCGATTGCTACAGGCTGTGCGGCCGATGCGCGTGCCCGTGGCAAGCCTCTTCCTTCGGCCGCGGGGTTTGCGATCTTCACCATGTGGCCAATCGCTGCTCCAATCTATTTCGCGGTCACGCGAGGCGGGATGCGGGGCGTGTACTTGGCGACAGTCATTGTGCTCGGGGAGGCAGTCCTCTACTTCGTCCCGTTCTACATAACGATCTACCTCGCGTGGGGTGAGGCGCCGCTGTAAGCAGGTTGCAGGAATAGGCCGGCGAGCCAAACCTCACTGTGGCCTGTGCAGCGACTGGCGTGCATGCAGCGCAGTCGAGGTGCGTGTTACGGTGGCGTACGGCCCAACTAGACGAACAGCGTGGAGCGCTTCGCCTAATCACCGTCCGACTGCAGTAATCCATGAATCGTCGTCATCACTCGAAACTGGTTGGTCATGCTAGACCAATCACGGCGACCCTCTTCAGTGCGTCGCTCTTCCTGGTCGGTTGCACGGTGCAAGAAGAGCCAAGGCAACCAGTAGCCGAACTGGCTCCGTCGACCGCAACGATCGTCGCTGTGCCTGCTCAAATGGGTAGCGTCGTGCGTTGTGTTCTTGAGGACACTCGCGGCAAACTCTGGATCGGCGGCGAGGACTTGTACTGCCACGATGGCGCTAGCCTGACCTGCTACGACGTCAGGGACGACCTCGGCAGGGGCGTTACGATCAAGGCCATCGTTGAGGATTCGAAAGGCGTTCTGTGGTGCGGTACGACCGGCGGCATAACCAAGATCGATGGCGATCACTTCTCGAGTTTTGGTGAGCAGCACGGCCTGATCAGTCGCGATGTTTGGAGCCTCGCAATGGACGGAGAGGGGGTGTTGTGGATCGGAACGATCGATGGCGTTTGCCGATTCGACGGCAGCACCTTTACGCCGTTTGCTCTTCCGGAAGCTGAGCCAGATCTCACGCGGGGCATCACCAGCCGCAGGATCGTGCATTGCATCATGGTCGATCGTCGGGAGCGGGTGTGGTTCGGGACCAATGGGGGCGCATACATCTACGATGGAAGTGCTTTGTCGAACATTTCGGAGCAGGACGGTCTGAGCAATGACGCGGTCCACAGGCTCCTTGAGGACCGGTCGGGAAACGTTTGGTTTGGAACGACGCACGGCGGGATCTGTCGGTTTGACGGAGAGGCGTTCTCGAACTTCACCGAGCAGGGCCTCGTCGAGGGCACTGAGGTTTGGTGTATGCACGAGGACCGCTCCGGGAACGTCTGGTTCTCCGGCAAGCAATTTGGGGCCTACCGATACGACGGAAAGGCCTTCACCAATTTCGATGAGCAGCAGGGGCTAGCTACTCCTGGACTGATGTCCATCCTCGAAGACGGCCAGGGGCGGCTCTGGCTTGGTGGCGTAAAGGGTCTCTTCAGGTTTGATGGAGAGTCGTTTGTTCGCGTCACAAGCAGTGGACCTTGGCATTAAAACCTATTTGTGATGCTGCGTGTCGCAACCAGTCA
>JBNMND010000236.1:0-8960 GCA_051274975.1 Planctomycetota bacterium
CTTCGCGAAACCGGGCAGTTGGAGAACACGCTGATCCTGTATCTGCAAGACAACGGCGGTTGCGCCGAAGGCTACGGACGCGGCAAGAAGCCGAACCAGCCAGCGACCAAGCGAGCAGCCGAGCCGAGCCTGCGACCAATGGCGGCGGATGCGCTGCAAGATCGCATGGCGCCGAAGCAAACCCGTGACGGCTATCCGGTACGCCAAGGCTATGGCGTGATGCCGGGTGCTGCGGACACATACATCGCGTATGGACGCGATTGGGCCAACGTCAGCAACACGCCATTTCGCATGTATAAGCACTGGGTGCACGAAGGTGGCATCGCGACACCACTGATCGCGCATTGGCCGAAGGGCATCAAAGGCGCAGGCACAATCCGACACGAAGTTGGCCATTTGGTCGACATCATGGCAACCGCAATCGAACTGAGTGGCGCGACGTATCCAAGCGCACGACAAAGCACCAACACACTGCCACCCGAAGGCGTCAGCCTGGCAAGTGTGTTCGCCGGCAACGACCGCGCAACACGTCCGCCGATCTACTTCGAACACGAAGGCAACCGCGCCGTGCGCGACGGCAAGTGGAAGCTCTGCGCCAAAGGACCGCGCGGCAAGTGGGAGCTCTACGACATGCTGCAGGACCGCGTCGAAAGCCAAGACGTCGCCGCAAAGTTTCCCGAGGTCAAGAAGCGACTGGTCGCCGCATGGGAAGCTTGGGCCGAACGCTGCCATGTCTTGCCGTGGCCCTACCAGCACGCCTACGAAGCGAAACGCTAGCAGAGCAATACGAACCCGATCGAACGCTTCGGGTGTGACCCGATTCGCGTCACCAAGCGAGCAAGCCGCTACGCCTCACGGAATGGTCGGCACCCAAAATCACAAGCGCCCTGCACGATGACGCATCAAATGGCAAAGTGCAGGGCGCTTGTGCTTAGGCAACCAGCCCAAGTCATCACGCAGTTCTTAT
Source organism: Planctomycetota bacterium (assembly GCA_051274975.1). Classification (GTDB taxonomy): domain Bacteria; phylum Planctomycetota; class UBA1135; order UBA1135; family UBA2386. The sequence goes on from JBNMND010000236.1 coordinate 968, forward strand.
TCGAACGTGACTTGCCAAGCTTCCGACAGCGCAAACTCGAAGCCGAGGAAGTTGCAGGAGCCAGAGATGCTAGGAACGAACTCAATGCCGTGCGCATACATCGAGTTGCCGGCCAAGCCGGGCGGGATGGTGATCGCCGGCATGCTCCAGCCGCCACTTTGCGGGAACGGGCCGATGAAGAAGAACTCTTCGACGTCGGCGTAGATCGTGCAAGACGTCGGGGCCAACGGGTCATTGCCGCACGGCAACGGCACCGCAACGCTTTGGAAGCCAATGATGATCGCGGAGATGCCACCAGTGGTGTATGGCGTCATCGTGAACGTCAGATCGTCACCAGCGGCGGCGCTGCCGGTCGAAGTGGCGTTCAAGGTCGGGAAGAAGCCGGGGACAGGCGTTGTGCCCGGGCCACATTGCGAAGCCGGGATCTGGGCGAGTTGGGCGGTGACGCAGCCAACGCTGATCAGCGCGGCGGCAAGTGCATACTTGAGTTGCATAACGGTCGGAAGGTTGAGGACTGCGGGGGCGAGCCCGGCGAAATGTATACCCAAACGAGGGCAGGCGAAGCCGTTCAGCATAGAGCTTCGCAACAAGGTTGGAATCCCTTGCTCTAGTTCAGGGTCGTTTCTAACCCTCCCACCGCATGAGTATTACGCACATCTGAGTGTCAACCGTATGTGGCGGAAGCGACGTTCTGCACGCCGAGCCCTCCACTTATGAGCCTGCGCCGCGCAGTGACCTACGCCAAGAAGACGGTCCGAAGTAACGTCTAAATCGCGGCCGACACCAACTCGCCCTGAGCGGCCAGGACGAGCAAGCGGGCGCCCGAGAGCGGGAGTGCTCTCTTTGCCGCGTCACAGATGGCCCCACTGCAATAGCAAGGCAACATTCATCATCAGGATGCTAATGAAGAACCAGCCAGCCGGACCCCGACGACAACGATCCCGTCCAATGGCACGCCCCCGTGTTCATTGTCAGCGCCGGGCGCTCGGGCTCGACCCACCCGTCCCTCACGATCAACAGCCAACCCGAACTTACAATCACTCACGACTCGAACATCGCGCACGACATCAGCCTCGCCCACTCGCTTTCCTACCAACCGCTGTTCACCACACCTGAAATCGGCGGCTTCCGATTGCAGGGGCTGATCCCCGAACATTACTCCAAGACGTTTTCCGGGCCGCGACTCGACGGAATGATGGTGGCGTGGCGGCAGCTGTATCGCACCGGGTCTGCGCACAAGCAATTCACACGTTGGGGCGACAAGTTCCAATTCCCCGAGGTCATTCCGAATCTGATCCGCATGTTTCCGAAGGCACGCTTCGTCCACCTGATACGCGATGGCCGCGACGTAGCGCGTTCGAGCGTGCTGCATCGCGAAAGCTATGACGCCAAGCACTATGGCGATGGTGCACCGATGACGTTCACCCAAATCTGCCAGTAATGGACGAGCATCAACTAGCACTTGATCGATCTGCTAAAGGGCGCTTCGAACGTGCTGCGCATTCGCTACGAAGACCTGATCCTGAAGCAAGAGCAGACCATCATTGAAGTGCTGCAGTTCCTCGACGTCTTGGTTGACCAAAACATCTTCCGCGTAATGGACCGCAGCATCCGAACAAGGCGAGTTGCTAGCGAAGTTCGGCTACTGAGCAAGCTCACACTCGCAGCACAGGGCATCGTCGCAGTGCACGCCAGCAACGCCGTCGCGTTGACGATCGGCTCCTTCTAGAACCGCACGCACGGCGCTGCACTTCGCGATCGATCGGCGACAGCAAGTAGTCAACAACGAAGCGCCAGGCTGCAATGCCATGCGAATGCGCGGATCCGCACGCGCAGGCGCATACGGCAGCAAATACCGCCTTGTTATTCCGCTGGCGTAACACTCTCAGCCGAAGTGTGCCGATTCCGTGCCCGATTCGGCCGCCGCCAGCACGCACGCCAACTTTGCAGATCCTTTGGCCCCACCTTTGCTTTAGCGGGTTGTCGACCAAGACATCCGCACTGCGTGCGCGGGTGTTCAAGAAGTCGACGACAACTTGCCCGACCGAGTAGCACGCAGTGCGAAACCCTTGGGGAACACTCCGATGAAGAACCTTTTGCTGTCAGGCCTGGCGCTAACCACCTTTGCAGTCCTTCTGCCGACGACCGCCTACGCGCACGGCGGCCAATACACAGGTCCCGGCGACACGGTTCGTCCGCCGACTGGCGGTGGCAGCACGGGTCGCCCCTCGGGCCCAACCACCGGTGGCCCGGCGGGCCCGAGCGCGCCGAGGCCTGCTGGCCCCACGACCGGTAACCCGGCCGGCCCGTCAACTGGCGGCCCCCCGGGACCGCGCGCCCCTCGCGTACCAGGTCCCACGACGACTGGCCGTCGCGGTGCCCCGATCGGCACGGACTTGACCAGGTGGAGCTTCTGGTGGGAGTTCAACAAGGCGCCGTTCATTCGACTGCGCGACTCGCTGCCGCAGAGCTTCACGCAAACCGGCAGCGACGACTTCTACATGGGTAACACCCGCCGGGCTGCGGCGAAGAACACGCTGCGCCCGAGTAAGTCCGACATCCTCAACGACATCCTGCCGGCGCTGAAGAAGGCGATCGACTCTACCGACCAACGCGACATCAACTCGTCGTGCATGATCGCGATGGCCAAGATTGGTCAGGACCACCCGAACTTCAAACTGAAGGATGTGTTCACCCCGCGTCTCGCCACGAACGACCAGGAAACCCGTGAGACCGCGGCACTCGCACTCGGGATCGCGGCGATTGCCGGCGAAGAGGAGATGACCTTGCTTGCCGACCTCGCGCTCGATCGCGGTAAGGGCCGCAAGGCCACCGGCGGCAGCGTCAACACCCGCACCCGCGCATTCGCGATCTATGGCCTGGGCCTGACCGCACACAGCACGAGCAACTGGCAAATCAAGAAGCAGGCCTTTGCCACCCTCAAGGACGTGCTTGAGACCAAGTCGCTGCGCGATCGCAACCTCAAGGTCGCAGCGATCAACGGCATGAGCATCTTGAACATCGGTTCGGGCTCCCAGGAAGAGCGGGATCTGCTCACCGACGTGGTCAAGACCCTCGAGACCTTCTACATGAAGAAGGCCGGGGCGGGTCAAAACCTGATCCTCTCCCACTGCCCGCCGGCGATCGCCAAGCTGATTGGTCGCGACCACCCCGAAGCTGGTTACTACAAGGAGCTGTTCGCTGCCGACCTGCAAGAGCGCGGCAAGATCAAGCGCCACGGCAACGACATCTCGCAGTCCTGCGCACTGGCACTCGGTCAACTGTGCCAACCGTTCGACGACAGGCACGATGCCGATGCGAAGTACAGCAAGCTGCTGCTGAGTCAGTGGTACAAAGCCAAGGACGCACAAACGCGTAACTTCGCGGTGCTGAGCCTCGGCGTGATCGGTGGCAACCTGAACCGGAATGCGCTGCTCAAGGCCTTCGACAAGGCGAGCAAGGCCACCAAGAAGCCATGGTGCGCGCTGGCGCTCGGTGTTTACTCGCACCGCGCCTACAAAGCAGCCGAAGCCCGCGGCGAGACCATCAACCTGCAAACGTTCATCGGCGAGACGTTGCTCGACGAACTGAAAGTCAGCAAGTCGCCGGACCTGACGGGTGCGCTGGCCGTGGCCCTGGGCCTCAACCGCAACCTGAACGCGTCCGACCTCATGCGTGAGCGCATGCTGAAGAACCAATCACAGGAAGAGATGGCTGGCTACTTGGCGATCGGCCTCGCGCTAATGGACGACAAGCGTTCGGTGGAAGACATCCAAACGGTCGTCGCCGGTTCGGCGCGCCGCTTCCACTTGATGCAACAATCATCCATCGCGCTCGGCAAGCTCGGCGACCGCGACGTGGCCGAACGTCTGCGCAAGCAGATGACCGACGGCGAGCCGAACCTGGCCAAGCTCAGTGCGATCGCGTCCTCGATCGGATTCATCGGCGACAAGCGTTCAATCCAGCCGCTGAAGAAGTTGCTGTTTGACGACGAACTCGGCGAGTTGTCCCGCGCCTTTGCGGCCGTCGCCCTTGGCGGCATCGCCGACAAGGAGTCGCTGCCGTGGAACAGCAAGATTGGCGTCAACATGAACTACCGCGCCAACGTCGAGACGCTGACCAACAAGCAGTCCGGCATCCTAGACATCCTGTAAGTGCAACCGCACTTGCGGCTGGGACGGCGACCAGCACAAGCTCGTCGCACGCCGGACGAGAGCTCCTTGCGCGTGGAAGCGTTCTCACCGAGGCCCAGTGCGACCCGAATCACTGCGGGTCAAAGCAAACTGGTCAGCCCAAGATGATCAGCGCAGCAAGTCTTCAAGCTCCGCGGCGACTTCGCAAGCAAGACGATGCAGATAATCGTCGCCGGTGCCTTCTTGACCCGCGCCACGGCGCACCGCCATCGTATCGATTTCGCGCACGACTACGCCTGCGCGATAGTGAACGAGAATGGTCGGATTACCCGTCACTACCCACGCGTCACCCGCAGTGGCCGGGATCCATGTCCGCCAGCCAACTGAGAAGTTTCCACTGCATCTCCGTGCGCGTCGGCACGCCGCCAAACACCCGAGAGTCAACAGCCCGGCGCGCATCTTGACGCACAGGATCGTGCGCAGCGCGGGGCGCTCCGACTTCGATGGTATCCAGTCGGAATACGTAAGGCACTTCGGGCGTCGCGCATGCAGCTGCGAGCAGCAGAAGAAGCATGACCTTTCCCATTGCGGCACCTTAGAGCTCGTTCGACTCAGGAGCAGCAATGCATGCCGAAACTCACAGCACGTAGCTCACTGCACATTTCTCACTGCACATTTCTCACTGCACATTTCTCACTGCACGTAGCGACCCAAGTAGCCTGAGTTCTGGCAGTTCACCAAGTTCGCATCCAACGTCACCCACTGCACCCACATGGTCGTGCCAACCGGTGTCGAGGGCATCGGCACCGACACCTGAGCCGTGCCCGCACCATCGACGATACGCAACACAACGACGGTCGGCGCAACGAAGATCGGGCACGGACAACCGAGCGCGACGACTGGAGTCTCAAGCAAATCGAGACTGAACACGCCGAGCGCGAAGTCGTTCGGAGCTGCGCCACTCAGATCAACTTCACCCGTCGCTCCCGGTGCCCACGAACCAGAGATCCCAATGCCAATCGTCGAACAGGTGCACGTATCGATACGCAAGTGCAACACTTGATCTGGCAAGGTCCCGATCCAACGGTAGGCAAGATCAATGTCGCACAGGTTGCGGTTAGCGGCGGGGAACAACGCACCGCGCACGATCGGCCACGTCGGTTGTGCCAAGCCTGCGGGCAGCAGAACGTTCTCGGCCGAGAAGCTGCCGCCCGACCCGCTGCGATAGACAGCATCACCGGCACTGTTGAAGTAGGTGACGAACGCATCGCCAAACACGTTGGTTGTCATCGCCAGCCGGCTGTCGAGGCTGTAGCTCGCTGCCGGCGTATGCACCAGCGTTGCCGCCGACCAGGCCCCGGCGACCAACGTGCGGTAGCGAACTTCGCTCTGCGTCGCCGTCAACCAGTGGTTGTAGACCGCGTGCACGATTCCCTGCGGATCGACCGACACGTCACCAGTGTTATCCTGCCGCACCGTGCCGTCACCGAGAATCACTTGCGCGCCCCACGAACCGTTCCATGGTCGATAGACCCAATCGCCGTTGCCGGCGTTGTTGTAGAAGACCGTATGCACAGTACCGTCGGGGCCGACCGCGATGCGCGGGCGTTGGGACGACACACTGACCGACATGATGCCGAGGTCGACCGGAGCAGGGGCTACTGGCCAACCCGTCGTCGTGCGCTCGAACTGCAAGAGCCGGGTGCGCCAGCTCGACGTGCCTTGCGCGGTCAGGTAGACCGCGGGCTGGCCAGAGCCCGCATCATCAACGGCGGCAATCTCAACCGAGTCCGAACGGTTGAGGTTGCTCGTGCCAACATACGACGTCGTGTTGAGAACGTTCGTGACCGCCGTGCCTGCCACCGGATCGATCGCGCGGTAGTAGAACTCGAAAAAACTCGGGTAGTACCCGCGCCCCCACGCGATGTGCAGCACGCCGTCGTTGGTCGCTGTCATCGCGGCGTAGTTCGTGGGCACACTCGTCGTGATGCCGGAACTGGCACCGTTGATCCCGCCCGTGATCGGCACCGGCGTCCAACCAGATGCACCTTCCGGCTGGCGCCACAGCAACAGCTCGCCAGAGCCCGCGAACGCGACCAGATACTGCGTATCGTCGAAGCGACAGATCGAACGTCGACCCGGCCGGTGCTGCGCGCCAGACGTGACCTGCGCGCTTAGACCTGACGCCAAGATGGCGAGCGACGCGAACAACAAGAACGAGACGGAACGAACAGAGTGAGCGTGGTGCATAGTTCGAAGCGGGGACTAGACGAGGCCGCTGATCGTATGCGACGCGCCGGTCCACGACGCGCCGCCGGCAGCGGGTTCCGTCGATGACACATGCCGGAGACAAATTCTGGCCTGCGGAGAAATGCGCATCGCGATTCAGCGCAATACCAGCCGACCGATCGCATCGACCGGAGGACACCAGTAGTAGCCACCCGTTGTCGGCTTGGAGATCGTGAACACCTGATCCACGAGACCATCCTCAAGACCTAACATGCGCCGCATTTGAACATCGAACGCGTAGAAGCTGCGGCCAAAGGCGACGAACATCAATCCGCAACCGGACGCATCTCGCCACGGACTCGAACGGCGCAGCAGGAACGCCTCCGGATCAAAGTCCTCTTGCGCGGTGCGCTTCACGTGCGCCGTCGCCGGTGCGTCGTACTCTTCGTTCGTATCGCGGCGGCGGCCGAAGACATCGTCTTGTTGCTCGGGGCTCAGTCGATCAAAGGCTGCCATGTCGTGCTGCCACTTTTGCACGGCGACGAACGATGATCCACCGGAGAACGCTGCCGCTACCGCGGCGTCTCCGACGGGATTCTCGGTGCCGTCCTCATAACCAGTCAGATCGCGGCCACCATCATACTTGAAGCCCGACGTAGCGTGCTCCAAGGCAAACTCTGCCTGCAACTGTGCTACGAGACGATCCGCCGATTCGATCACATCTTCTGCCGTGTCACCACGAACCCAAATCCACAAGTCCAGTTGCGTCGAGGGCACCGAGATCTCGCCGTGACTCATCGTCGGGAACGCAGTCATGCCTTCGATCTCGACCCCAGCCTGCTCGAGTAAGTTCGGGCCAAGGCCAACGACATAGTCATCGCTTGGCTCAATCGTCGCGAGCAGTGCGAATGCGGACGCGCCGGTTCCAGTGAGTCGGAACTCAAGGAAGCGCGAATGAGCAGGAAGGTCAGGGAGGATGCCAGGCTGGCTAGTCATGTTGTGGTGGTCTGCGTGGCTGTTGCAAGAACAGGGTGGGCTGCGTGTCAATCCCAGTACTACACACACCAGCCTATGCCGCTACGTGTCGCCCAAGGAGAAACCGCGATTGCCATCCAAAAGACAAACGTCACCCTGACCCGCGACAGCCACGGCGCTGCAAGCATGCCCACGCAAAGGCAGCCCTTCCCAGAACTGCTGAACGGTGCCCTCTGCGTTGATCAGCAACAGCGTGGGCCACTTGCATGCCGACCTGCAGCCGTACCTTCTAACCCTGGAGCCGGGCGACGAGTCGGTGATCGTGCTGGAGTAACTGCAACCGACTTACTGCTCGTCTCAAGCCGAGACCAGCAACTGCCGAATAACTGGACACGCGACATTCGACATCGCCCATCCCCCCGACCAGAGTTCTCCATGCTACAGCGCTCCTCGACGACGCTCATATTGGTCCTGCTGGCCGCGTGCCAAGCGACCTCACCGCCCGACGAGGCCCACCAGGCTTGGCGCTGGCAGATCGAAGCGACGCAGGCGGAACTGCAAACACAGATCGCAAGCCTGGGGCCCTTGCTCGCGGTGCGCGTCACGGGCTCGGGATGGACGCAGGCCAGTGGCACGATTGCGGTGCCGCCAGCCTT
>JBNMND010000237.1:0-8959 GCA_051274975.1 Planctomycetota bacterium
CCACTCGTTGATCTGCTCGATCTTGTCGTTGGCAACGCGGGCAATGATGAAGCCGAACATCGGGTGTTCCGGCTGCATCGCGGCAAACCACGGGATGTTGACCGATCCCGGGTTGCACATGCTATTCAGCATCGCCATGCCGACCTCACCGTTCGGGTATGCCGGGCCGCGGCGACCATAATAGGTCAGGTTATTGATGACGGTCAGGCGACCATCTAGACCGGCAACGGTATTGGACTGCGCAGCTAGGCTCGGGGCCAATACTGCGAGAGACAGCAAGGGAACGATTCTCATGGAGGTGGTGGGCAGGCGAGGTAGGCGCCGCACGCGGCGCTGGGGCCCTGACAACCATACCATGCCTACGCACATAGAGGCCCCCAGCAACCGCGACCTCTCTCCCAACACATCACGCGGTTTACGGAAACGATGCGCTCTTGCGCTGGGCCGCCAGGATGCCGATCCTTCTCGCTGCATGTTCCGCCTACCCCTTGCCATCGCGCTCGCATTCGCCGCCGCCACCACCAACCTTGCCAGCCAGAGCAAGTTGCTGCGGCATCCGGACATCCACAAGGACCAGGTCGTCTTCACCTACGGCGGCGATCTCTGGCGTGCGCCGACTGCCGGTGGCACCGCGATCCGATTGACGTCGACCCCCGGCGTCGAGTTGTTCGCGAAGTTCTCGCCCGACGGTCGCTGGATCGCATTCACCGGTCAGGTGAACGGCGACGAACAGGTTTGCGTCGTACCGAGCGAAGGTGGCGAAGTGCGGCAGCTAACGTGGTATCCGGCGAACGGCCCGTTGCCATCGCGCTGGGGCTCTGACAACCAAGTCTACGGTTGGACTCCGGATGGCTCGGCCGTGTTGTTCCGCAGCTTGCGCGAAGCGTGGACGTTGACCGGCGGCAAGTTGTTCACCGTCGCACTGCCAGCCATCGCCAGGCGACACGGCGCACTGCCCGTGCCGTTGCCGATGCCGCAAGCGGGCGCGGGCGACTTCTCTCCGGATGGCGAACGCATTGTCTACGCACCGTTGTTCCGCGACTTCCGCACGTGGAAGCGATACCAGGGCGGCTGGGCGCAGGAGCTGTTCATCTTCGATCCGGCCAATCGCAAGGCCGAGAACATCAGCAACCATCCGCGCACCGACCGCGACCCGATGTGGATCGGCGACCGCATTTGGTTCGCCAGCGATCGCACCGGCACGCTCAACCTGTGGAGCTACGAGATCAAGAACAAGACGTTGCACCAGGAGACGTCGAGCAACATGTGGGACCTGCGCTGGCCAAGTGCTGGCGGTCCCGATGAGAACCGCATCGTCTATGAGAAGGCTGGCGAACTGTCTTGGCTTGACACCAACACGCGGCAAGAGACGGCGATCAAGATCCGCGTTCCGGACGAGGGCCACACGCGCCGCCGCCAGACAGTCGACGCGTCGCGCATGATCGAAGGCTACGACTTGAGTCCCGGTGGCCGACGCGCGGTGTTTGCGGCACGTGGCGACTTGCTGACGGTCCCGAAGGAACACGGCGACGTGCGCAACTTGACCAACTCGCCAGGCGCGCACGACAAGCACCCGACGTTCTCGCCCGACGGCACAACGATCGCATTCGTCAGCGACCACAGCGGCGAAGAACAACTGTGGCTCGTCGATCACACTGGCGAGAAACCGGCGCGCCAATTGACGAAGGGGCTGACCAGCATGCTCTACGGTGCCGAGTGGTCGCCCGACGCCAAATGGCTCGCGGTCGGCGACAAGGACGGCGTATTGCGCGTCTGCGACGTCGCGACTGGCGAACTAACAGTCATCGCCGACGAACCGCGCGGTCAACTGCGCGACTATCGCTGGTCACCGTGCTCAGGCCACCTGGCCTTCTCGATGAGTGACACGACCGAGCTGTCGCATGTCTACATTTGGTCGAGGCAAGACAAGCAGCTGCGCCTGGTGTCGCGCGCGATGTCGAACGACTCCAGCCCGGTCTGGGGCCCGACAGGCGAACGACTGTTTTTCCGCGGCTTGCGCGGCTTCCAACCGCGCCTCGCGGGCGTCTACGAGTGGGACTTCCAGATCGATCGCGGCTACGGACTGTTCGCGCTCGCTCTGCGGAAGGACCTGCCGGCATTGTTTGGCCAACGCAGCGATGAAGCGGTGGCCAAAGACGGCGACGGCGACGGCGACAAGAAGAAGGACGACGCAAACACCTTCGACTCCCCCATCGCGATCGATTTCGAAGGCCTCGCCGACCGCGTCGAAACGGTGCCGCTGCCGCTCGACAACTACTGGGGCCTGAGCATCGCCAATGGCAACCTACTCTACGCGCGCCGCGGTGGTTCCTACTATGGCCGCGGCAGCGACAAGCCGACGACCCTGCACGCATTCTCGCTAGCTGACCGCAAGGAAGCGCAGCTCGGCAGCGGCATCAGCGGCTACTCGCTGTCGGCGGACGGAGAGTTCACGATGATCGTGAGCAACGACAAGTTCGTGATCACCAAGGCATCGCCGGCAGGCAAGGACAAGCAACACCCGCTCGACATATCGGGACTGAAGACCGAGAAGGTCACCGCCGATGAATACTGGCAGATCTTCCACGAGGTGTGGCGGCGCTACCGCGACTTCTTCTACGTGGCCAACATGCATGGCCACGACTGGCAAGGCTTGCGCGATCAATACGCACCGCTAGTCGCGCACGCGCGCCACCGCTCCGACCTCAACTACATCATCGGCGAGATGATCGCCGAATTGGGAGTCGGCCACGCCTACATCAGCGGTGGCGACCTCGGCGCGCCGAAACGCCCCGCCGCGGCGTTGCCCGGCTTGGTGTTGCGATTCGACAGCCAGCGTCGTCACTTCAAGATCGCCAAGATCCTGAAGGGCGAGAACGACCACAGCACCTACCGCTCACCAGCGACAGCGGTTGGCGTGCACCTCAACGTGGGCGACTACTTGCTAGCGATCGATGGCCGCGAACTCACGCCGGACACCAACCCCTATGAACTGCTGCAGGGCAAGGCCGGCCGCGAGGTGCGCCTATTGGTCAACGATCGCCCAGCCACCGATTCGGCACGCACCGTGCGCATGCAAACGCTCGGTAGCGAACAGAAGCTGCACTACTTGGCCTGGGTCAACCACAACCGCGACCGCGTCGCCAAACTCAGCGGCGGCAGGCTCGGCTACGTGCACTTGCCGGACATGGGCGAGAATGGCATTCGCGAGTTCTTGAAGCAGTATTACCCACAGCGTGACAAACTCGGCCTGGTCGTCGACGACCGCTACAACGGCGGCGGCAACGTCTCCGAGATGGTCATCAACCGACTGCAGCGCGAATTGATGATGTGCACCTTCGGGCGCACGTCGGGGTTCGAGCCCTATCCGCGCGCCGTGTTCCACGGCCACATGGTTTGCCTGCTCAACGAAACCTCGGCCAGTGACGGCGACATCTTCCCCGCCATGTTCCGCCGCGCCAAGCTTGGCAAGCTGATCGGCAAGCGCAGTTGGGGAGGCATCATCGGGATCACCAACCGCGGCACGTTGATGGACGGCGGCACGGTCAACGTGCCGGAGTTTGGTAACACCGAGCCCGGACCAAAGTGGACCATTGAAGGCTACGGCGTCGACCCCGACATCGAAGTCGACAACGATCTAGCATCGGTGCTACGCGGCGAAGACAAGCAACTCGAGAAGGCCGTCTCGGTGCTACTGGAGCAGATCAAGAACGAGCCACCGGTAATTCCCACGGCACCACCGGCACCGGTGAAGACGGGCCGATGAGCAAACGCATCGACAAACGCGGCGGTCAGCGCTCTGGCGGACAAACGTCTGGCGGACCGCCCCCTAGAAGCGGACGTGTTGCACAGCGACAACGACAACGTGCACCAGCGGTAGAGCTTCCCGAGTTGACGCTCAAGGTGCGCGCGACTGGGCGGCACCCGTGGTTCTATCGCAAGATGGTCACGAAGCCGACGCAACCGCTTCCAGCCGGATCGGTCTGCCGAGTGCGCGATCGCGACGGCAAGGTGTGCGGCAGCGGCTTCTACAATTCGCGCGCAGAACTTGCCCTGCGCATGTTCGCTGATCACGTCATCAAGGATCCAAAGGAGCATTTCCTCGAAGCGCTGCAGCAGGCCGTTCTACTGCGCGAAGAAACGCTCAACCTGCCAGCGGTCACCAACGCGTATCGCTTGATCCACGCCGAGGCCGACGGCTTCCCGGGCCTGATCCTCGACCGCCTCGGCGACGCAATCGTCGCGCAGGTCGCGTCGCTCGGCATGCGCAAGCAACTCGAGCCGCTCGGCGAATGGCTGCTTGCTCACTACAAGAACAGCCGCCTAATCTTGCTGCAGGACAAGGAGTGGGCCGAGCGCGAAGGCATGGAGAAGCTGCCACACGCACACCCAATCGCGACGACCGTGCACGAGCACAAGATCAAGTACGCCGTGCAAGCTGGTACCGGCCACAAGACGGGCTTCTTCGCGGACCAACGCGACAACCGCTTGCTGCTGCGTTCGCTGGCGAAGGATCGCTCCGTTCTCGACCTGTGCTGCAACAGCGGCGGCTTCGCGATGAACGCCGTTGTTGGCGGCGCCAAACGCGTGCTGGCAGGCGACCTCGATGAAGTCATGGTTGAACACACCATCCAGAACGCGCGCGCCAACAACCTGCAACTAAACGCCGTGCACGCTGACGCCTTTGACATGCTGCGGGACGCGAAACACGGCGACCACGACTTGATGATTCTCGACCCACCAAAATGGGTTGCCAACAAGACGCAGATCGAAGCAGGACTAGCTCGCTACTTCGACCTCAACCGGCTCGGCATCGAGAAGGTCGCTCGCGGCGGCATCGTGATGACGTGTTCGTGCTCGGGCAGCGTTAGTGAAGATAGCTTTGTACGCATGCTGCGCGATGCCGCCGCGGCCGCCCGCCGCGACGTGCGTATCCTGCATCTGCGCTCGGCCGGCCCCGACCACCCAGTCGCTTTGGAATGTCCCGAAACTCGGTATCTGAAAGTGGCCACGTTGCAGGTGCGATAACGCGAACGTTCGTTCCCGGTGCTGCTTGTGGTGGAACGGTTTGGCGCGAGCGCTACGGCGTCAGCAACATGAGCCGGGTCGTATTCGACGACCGGCTTGAGCGCGGCTACTTACCCTTATTGCCTGCTGGCTTGCTCGCTGCTGGCTTGCGGGCTGCATCGCCCGCAACGCCATCGCTGTCCGAGCCCCCGGACGGGCTTGAAGCTGCACGCGCCGCGAACAGCACGCCGGCAAACAGTAGCAAACCGCCAATCGGAACTAGCACGATTGCAAAGCCAGGGTCAGCTCCCATCGACATAATGCCGCCGCCGAGGAAGCCGAGAGGCATCAGGATGGCTGCCCATTTCAAGAACTTCGCCGCCCTGGCGAGCGTGGCATTAGTGCCTGATCCACTCGTGCCAGAGCTGAAGCTCAACGCGAAGATGATGTTGATGACCGCGAGCAACGTGCCGTGCGTATGCGCCAACGTCAACTGCAGCTTGCGGCCCTCGTTGTCGACATCGAGATACCACCCGACCTTGAACCCGTGCATCGCTTCCAACGCGATCCCGAGAGTCAGCCAACACAACAGCGCCCACCAGCCAAAGCTGCGGGCGCGCATCAACGGGTCGATCTGGGCGTTACTGCTGGAGTTGCTGTCGGTGTTACTCATTACTCGACCAGTCGAATCTTCTTGTTGTTCCGGCGCTTCAGTAGCTTGCCGAACTCATCGGTTTGCAAACTGCCATCCGGCTTGATCAGCACTGCCGGTCGCGCCTGCTTCTTGGCACCACCTGCGTCGGTCCACTTCGTCAACGCGTCGGCCTTCGCTCGCTGGCGCAGGTCTGGCGTCGTGTCCAGCCGGTGACGGAACGTCTCGTAACTCGGCAACGTGCGCAACGAGCGCTCGGCGATGATGCGAACGGCCGGATAGGGATCGACCAATAGTTCGGCGAGATACGGCGCCAACCAGTCGGTTCCTGAAACCGCCTGCGCCTCGGGCCATCCAAAGGACCACGCCAACAATGCTCGCTGCCCCGCGTCGCCCGCCATCGCCATTTGCACACTGGCGGCCAGCGTCTGGTCGGCGCGAGTCATCTGGGGAATCTCTTGCTCATACCACTCGCTGAGCTTGGTCGCCGTCCACAGCAGCGTCTGGTCAAGGTGGCATTGGTTGCAGGCGTTGGGCCGGCCCGTGCGCACGCTAACCTTGGCACTGGGGCTTTCGATTCGGTGCGTGCGCACCCCCTTCATCAACCCGTAGGTCGTGTGCGGCATGTGGCAGTTGACGCAACTACTGCCGCTTGAACCAACCTCGTGATGCGTGTGTGCAGCGATGTCTTTGCCGTATTGCTCATGACACTTCAGGCACGACGCGTTGTCTTCACCGGGCAGCAACTGGTCGTTGGCCCATTGCTTCCGCGGCCGCGAATCGTCTGCGGCCTGGTGCATCTGGTGACACGACAAGCACGTCATGCCACCTTTCTCGTGGCAAGCCGAACCGTGCAGCGCGTTGTATTCGCGGCCAGCCGTGCGAATCAGGCCATCGGACCAGAACGCGGTATCCTGCCCCTTGTTGGCCAATTGCGGATCGCGATTCTTCTCAACATCGCCGCCAGGACGGTAGTCAAAGCCCTTGTCGAACCACTCCATCATGCGATTACCAGTGAGTTTGTAGTCCCACACCGCATGGCATTGGCCACAGACTTGTGTCGAGCGCTTCGGGTCGAGGTTCGCCGGATTGATGATCGTGTCGTCCGGCTCGTCGGACATGCGCTGGCTGTAGCGACGCAGCGGATTTTGGTTGGCGGAGACATGCTCGCCACCGGGACCGTGGCAGCTCTCGCAGGCAATTCCAAGTTCGGCCACACGCGTATCCGCGTTGCTAAATTGGTTGCCCGTGACCTCCATCTTGGGTCGGCCTTGCGTCGCGTGGCACTTGATGCAGACAAAATTCCAACTACTGAACTGCAAGGAGTGGTTCTCGTCGGGCGGCAATACGAACGAAGCATCGCGCGTGATCCACCGCTTCTCTTCGACTTGCCACGACAGCGGTAGCTGTCCGAGGATGCGGCCGGTCTGGCTCTCGAACCAGTAAGCCTGCATGTTGTGTGAACCCGTCGTCAACGCAATGCGTCGGCGCACACGTAGCACTTCGCCGCCCGTGCCACCAAACGGATCGGCGAACTCGACCCAGTAGTCGTCGCCGTCTTGGCCCAGCTTGTAGTGCTCGCCCTTGACGTCGAACTCTACGTTCTGGAAGTCGCCCAGCACGGTCTTTGGCGACGCGACTTGCGTCATCGTGCGATGGTAGGAGTCGTGCCAAGTATCGTGCTCTTGCGGGTGGCACGAACGGCACGCAGCCGAACCGACATAGCCGCCGATCGGCTCCTCGATAGGACGCTCCGCAACCTCGAGCTCAGGCGTCGGCTGCCCATTTGTAGCGAACATCGTCGTCGTGGCGATGGTCGCAATGGACGCGCCAAGCAACGCACCGCGAGAACGCCAGCGCGGCGGCAGCAACAACGCACCGAGAGCAAGCGCTAGCGCTACGACGGGAATGAGGACGAGGATTTCGGTCGGCATCGTGCCAGGGCAAGAGGACGAAGAGTCGCCAAGCTTAGCAACTCCGCCCCCGCCGTCAGCCGGCTATTCAAATCGATCGAGAAACCGCTCGAACCCGATCTCCTTACACAGCTTCGCGAGTTCTTCAGTGGGCCCGGTCCAATGCAGATCCTCGAGCGACTCTTGGATCGGAACATCCGTTCGCAGCGTTGCCAGCGTGCGGTAGAGCATCGCGTCATCGCGTCGTTCACGGAGGCTCTGCGCCAGCGACTTGGCGCCGCGAATCTTGACCTGCCAGTCGTCAGAGTCCGCCGGGATGTCTTCGAGATGACCGTAGTGGAACAGCATCGTGGCGGTCGACTTCGCACCCCACTTCGGCACGCCGGGAATGCCATCTTGGTCGTCGCCGACCAAGGCGAGGTAGTCAGGAATTGACTTCGGCGCGACGCCAAACTTCTCGTAGACGCCGTCCTCGTCGTAGAGCTTTCGTTGCTTGCGATCGAACTGCACAATGCGCTTGCCGTCGACCATCTGCGACAGGTCCTTGTCGGGCGTGCAGATGTAGATGCGGTCGACGCGCTCATCGTCGGCCCAACGAGCAGCGCCAGAGGCGAGGCCATCGTCAGCCTCAAACTCGATCATCGGCCAAACCACCGCACCGAGTGCCGCGACCGCCTGTTCTGCCAACGGGAATTGCTGCCACAGGATCGGGTCCATACCTTCGCCGGTTTTGTAACCGTCGAACATATCATTGCGGAACGACGTGACGACCGTGTCGAAGGCGACGGCGACATGGCTAGTGTTCTCATCGCGCAGCAACCCGCCCAAACTTGCCAGCAGGCCACGTACCGCACCAACCTCGCGGCCATCGGGCGCCGTCGACTCGGGTGCCCCAAAGAAGCTGCGGAACAACTCATAGGTTCCATCGACCAGATGCACGTTGACGAGCTCGGACATGCAATCATCTTGCCCGATAGCGAGCCCGGGGCGTAGCTGGTATCACGTGTCTCTACGTGCCTGATCTCGACCAGTATCTGCAACACGCTTTGCCCGCCCCGGGCGGATGGCTACCCACCGACTTACGTCGGGCCGCCGTCTTGTGCCCGATCCTCGCCCACCAAGGCCGAGACCACGTATTGTTCGTGCTGCGTCCCGAAGGCACCCAAGCGCACGCCGGCCAGATCGCCTTCCCCGGCGGCATGCACGCAGGCACCGAGTCGCCGCTGCAGACCGCGATGCGCGAGAGCCTCGAAGAAGTCGGCGCCCCAGGCGACAACATCACGCCGCTCGGCGAACTCGAGCCGCGCGAAAGCACGTCGAAGATCCACGTGCACTGTGTCGTCGCGCGGGTCGCGCCGTTCGACCTTCGGCCCGACCCGCGCGAGGT